>JALEOU010000081.1 GCA_022766945.1 Fusicatenibacter sp.
CATGAGTTTCATAGAGACCGTGAAACGAAGAGGCAAAAAAATCTTCCAGAGTATTGTGGAGCTACATGAAGGGAGGCCAGTTTTTTCCTGACTGGCCTGTTTTGGTTTCTCTTCATTTGCTACCTGGCTGAACTGTAACAAAATTGTTACTGATTCATGGCGATTGGCACCAGACAAGGGTTTACAGCAAATTTACGCTTTCAGGATCGCGCTCAGTACATATTGATTGTTCGGGAAGTTTTTCTGGGAAATATCTCCCAGACGAATCAGATCCACATCCACCCATGCTTCCTCTGCCACTACCATCATGTTGGCAAACATAATACCAAAATTCACCTCATCCCATTTTTTCAATTTTTCCACACTGTGCTTTTTTGAGAAAATATGGATGCGGTTATCATACACGACGAACCGCCATGGCTGGCTGTTCATGCTGGAGGGAGCAAGTCTTGCAGCCTCCAGGATCTGTGTCATCCACTGGCGCGGAACCTCCTTGTAAACGCATAATTCTTCCAGCGGCAGTCTTTTTGCTTCTGTTTGTTTTCTGGTATGGGATCCGTGGCTTTTACCAAAAGCCACCAGACCGACCAGTTTCTTTCCGTTCTTTTCCAGCTCGTTCTTTTTCACTCTGTTGCTCCCCAGAAAACAGGTGCCAAGACCGATACTGCACAGATACAAAACCATCTGCTCCATAATGTATCCTGCATTCATCAGATAGCGCTCTGACTCCTCCGAATAAAACGCAAGATAATACGGAGCTTTTACACTTAAGAGACTCAGCATCTTCTCCTGCCCTTTCCGGTTGTCAAGGATCGCCATCTCTGTGCCTATGCCGGAAAACAGCGCCGGCATCTCACTGTAATGATCCATAATCTTGTCCAGGATCTGCGGTGACAAAGTCTCAAAACTGTAGCTTCGCACTGATTTCCTTACAAAAATAGCCTCATATAAATTCATACTCTCACCCTTTTAATTATTCCGTAATATTATTGTAACATATTGGGAGGGTTTTTCAAGGAAAAACTTTCCGATTTTTGTAGAATTTTCACACAATTACGAACGATTTTTATGCATTCTGTATGTCTTCCAACTGTTTGACGTACTCCCCAAAGACATCCAGCGCTTCTTCCACCGGTTTTGGACTTGTCATATCAACCCCGCAGATCCGCAGCAGATCAATCGGATCCATGGAACTTCCGCCGCTTAAAAATTCTTTATACTTTTCCGCGATTCCAGGCTCCCCTGCCAGAATCTTCCGACTGATCGCAATCGCTGCGGAAAAACCGGTAGCATACTGATACACATAGAACGGTGTATAAAAATGCGGAATTCTTGCCCATTCCAGAGCAATCTGCGGATCCGACACCATATCCGGTCCGAAATACAGCTGATTCAGTTTCAGATACATATCGCTAAGCCCCTTTGCAGTCAGCGTTCCCTCCAGCGCCAGCTTCTCATGGGTTAGCTTTTCAAATTCCGCAAACATGGTCTGCCGGAACAGTGTGCCTTTAAACTGATCCAGGAAATGATTGATCAGATAGGCTTTTTCTTTCTGGTCCTTGGCATGTTCCAGAAGGTAATGAATCAAAAGTGCCTCATTACACGTAGATGCCACTTCCGCCACAAAAATCCGGTATCCGGCGTAGGGATAGGGCTGTTTTGCATCTGAATAATAACTGTGCATAGAATGTCCCATTTCATGGGCTAAGGTAAAAACCGAATCCAGATTCCCGGAATAGTTCATAAGAACAAACGGATGACTTCCGTAAGCTCCCCAGGAATAGGCCCCGCTCCGTTTTCCCTGATTTTCATAAACATCCACCCAGTTTTCTGTAAATCCTTTCTCCAGAAGCGCCACATAATCTTCTCCCAGCACCGAAAGTCCTGCCTTGACGATCTCCTTTGCCTCTTCATAGGGAATTTCTTTTGCAGTTTCACTAGCCAGCGGCACATAGACATCATACATATGAAGCTCTTCTACACCCAGAATCTTCTTTCTTAAGGCTACGTAGTGATACATGGACGGCAGTTTGCTGTGCACAGCCTCAATCAGATTTTCATAAACGGATACAGGAATATTTCCTCCATCCAGCTCTGCTTCCAGCACAGAAGAATATCTCCGCATATTGGCAAAGAACGCGGCCTGCTTCAGATTCGCTGTAAAGGTCGCCGCCAACATATTTTTATGCCGATCATATGCCTCGTAGTACTTTGCAAATGCCTCCGCTCTCACCCTGCGATCCGGGCTCTCTTCAAAAGAAATATAATTGCCGTGCGTCAGCTCTCTTTCTTCTCCGTTTTCATCCGTTACTGTTCCAAAGGTAAGATCCGCATTGTTAAATGCCATATAGATCTGGGAAGGTCCGCTTCCCATCTCACTTGCCTTTGCCAGCACCGCTTCCATTTGCGGGGAAAGGATATGCTCTTTCTGACGCAGCTGTTCTTTCAGCATCCTGCGATACAGGCCAAGCGGTTCATATACGTCCAGAAAGGAAACAATCTGATGTTCATCCATTTCCAGAATCTCCGGTTCCACGAAAGAAACTGCATCTGACAGCACCGCAGAGAGACTTTCCGCCCTGCCGGCATATCCCTGATACTTCTCATTTCCCATATCCTGATGATACTTCTGACTCGCATACACATAAACACGTTCAAACTTTCTGTGAATTTCATCCCGCGCAGTCAGAACCTGATACATTTGTTCCGGACCTTTCTTCATCTCACCTGCGAACGCGCGAAATGCCTCGATTTCTGATTCCAGCTGTGAAAAGGCTTTCTCAAACTCCTCATCGCTTTCAAACAGTGCACGAAGATCCCAGCAATCTGCCGGATCCATTTCTTCTCTTTTCTTCAGACATTTATTTCCCATCTATTTATAAAATCCTTTCTTTTTCCCGTTGCCGTCAACATTCTATCCATTCCAGTTTACCACAATCGTCAGGAATAATACAAAAAATTTTCATTGAAATATCTTGACATTTTTATTAATTCCATGTATGATTGTATTAATCTACTAGTACACTAATACAATCATACAGAAGGGAGGCATCACATTATGGCGTGGAATCTGGATTCCGGAAGGCCAATCTATGCGCAGATCATCGAGCGTGTACAGCTCGATATCATTACAGGACATTATCAGCCGGGAGATAAGCTTCCATCTGTCCGCGATCTGGCGGCGGAAGCATCTGTGAATCCCAATACAATGCAAAAAGCGCTCTCAGAACTGGAGCGCAGCGGCCTGATTTATTCTCAGCGAACCAGCGGTCGTTTTATCACAGAGGATCAGGAACTGATCCGCAAAATGAAGTCCCAACTGGCTGCCATGCAGGTGAGGGATTTTATCCGGAAAATGAAACAGCTCGGCGTCACTGCACAGGAGATGACACAGTTGATTTCAGATATTATGAGGGAGGAAGAGACATGAATGAATTAGTAACCTGTGAAAACCTTACCAAGTGTTTCGGAAACCGCCCCGCTCTCAGCGATTTAAACTTTTCTCTTGAGCGCGGCAAAATCATAGGCCTTCTCGGCCCGAACGGAAGCGGCAAGACAACTTTGTTAAAGCTGATCAATGGCCTTCTCGTTCCCA
This sequence comes from Fusicatenibacter sp., assembly GCA_022766945.1. GTDB lineage: Bacteria > Bacillota > Clostridia > Lachnospirales > Lachnospiraceae > Fusicatenibacter. The sequence goes on from JALEOU010000081.1 coordinate 3,596, forward strand.
CGAAAGGAGAAGTCCGGATCGATGGAAATCTTCCCGGTGTGGAAACACGGAAGATCATTTCCTATCTGCCCGACAAAATGTTCCTGGGCAACTGGATGCACGTCCGTGACCTGATAGAGTATTATGCGGATTTCTTTTCCGATTTCGATCGTTCCAGGGCAACTGCGATGCTGGAGTCTCTGCAGATCAGCCCCGATGACAGACTAAAGACCATGTCCAAGGGTACCAAGGAAAAAGTGCAGCTGATCCTGACCATGAGCCGCCGTGCCAGCCTTTATTGCCTGGATGAACCAATCGCCGGAGTAGATCCCGCAGCCCGGGACTACATTTTATCCACGATTCTTAATAATTATGATGAAAATGCTACGATATTAATTTCCACTCATTTGATTGCGGATGTGGAAAATATCCTGGATGAAGTGCTCTTTCTTCGCGACGGACAGTTAAAACTGCAGGCATCTGTGGAAGATATCCGGACGCATCAGGGCACATCTGTTGACGCATTATTCAGGGAGGTATTCAAATGTTAAAGACATGTATCAAACACGAATGGAAGGCTTCCTGGAAGACCATGACACTTTTAAACGGAGCAGCTCTTCTCATGGGAGGGATTGGTGCCATCGGTATGGCGGCTGCAAATCATATCCATTTGCCGTCCCCTGTTGTCTTCCTTTATTTTCTGGTCTATGTGATTTTGCTGATCAGTGCCGTATTTGCCACAAACTTTCTGATGATCCAACGCTACTATAAAAGTCTGTTTTCTGATGAGGGCTATCTGACGAACGTACTTCCTGTCACCGCACATGCACAGATTCTTTCCCGTATGCTGGTATTTGCCGCGTGGTTTTTGATTGATCTTTTCTGTGTGATCGGCTCCATATTCATTCTGCTGTTACCGCTGTACGCATCTGCAGTTCCGAAGGTCAACTGGTCAGAATTTTTCTCTGTTTACGAAGAACTCAGCCGCAGTCTCGGTTTTGCAAATGGCGCCGCGATGCTGATTTATGTGATCATTTTTTGTATCTGCTCCATTTTCTTCGCTATCCTGGAGTATTATTTTTCTATCAGCCTTGGCAGTCTGTTCTCCTCCCACAGAGTTCTGGCTGCAGTGGCGATCTATATCGGGTTTAATACTCTGATGCAGTTTATTTCAAGTTTCGTAATGGTCGGAACTGCCACCAAATTTTACAGTGAAGCGCATACCGAAATCGATGGTATCTCTGTCACCTATCAAATTGCCAGCGGTGTACATAATGCTCTGCTTGTCACTCTGGCAATTACCATCCTTCTTGCCATCGCTTTTTATTTCGTCAGCCATTATGTACTGAGCAAGAAGCTGAATCTTCAATAAAAACAGCATTTCCCCTCTCTTTCTTTACCGCCATAACCTGCCGGAAATCTTAAGAAACTTCCCTGAAGTTCTTAAGATTTCCGGTTTATACTTTCTTTAGCACCGCATTCCATGAATTTTGAGAGGGGATCTGTTTTATGAAAAAGAAGAAATATCGAAGGAGAAACCGGCGCCGTCTGCCGCTGATTCTTGTAACACTGTTTTTGCTGTCCTGCATCCTTTGTGGCTGCTTTGCGGCATGGAAAAAGCCCGACTGGTTTTTTCTCATCCGGGAACAGACTGCTTCTCTTTTCCGTTCTGCTCCACTTCGGGAGATATCCCCGGACGAACTGAATCTGACAGCGTACACAAGAGAAGAACTCCTCTCTGACCCGGATCTCTGCCAGTTCAGCACAGAACTTTTGCTGGTCAACGAGGAGCACCCGATCAGCCGGGAGTATACCGCATCACTTGCTTTGCTTGGAAACAACCGGGATGGTATGCTCTTACTGGAAGAAACAGCGCTTGCTGATTTTGATCGTCTTTCCACCAGGGTTGAACAGGACTGCGGCACTGCGCTTCTTGTCCGCAGCAGCTACCGCACTTATGAAGAACAGGCTGCGGAAAAGGAAGCGCAGCCTGCCATTGCTGCCGCAGCCGGTGCCAGCGAACATGAGACAGGTCTGGCACTTGATGTATACGTTCCCTACTTTTCAGGATACGGATTTCTCAAATCCGAAGCCGGTCAATATGTTTATTCCCATTCCTGGGAAACTGGCTTTGTGATCCGGTACCCGTATGGCAAAAAGAAACTTACCGGAATTCCATTTGAACCGTGGCATCTGCGCTATGTGGGATGTCCCCATGCAGAAATCATGTATAAAAACGCATGGACTCTGGAGGAATACCTGGATCAGCTGGAATACGGAACTTATTATCAGTTTGGGGAGTATTTTATTTCCCGACAGAAAGGGGAGACAATGTTTCTGCCGGGAAAGATCCAAAACGTTCGGGGATCCGATGACAACTGCGGAGGTATCGTATTCTGGGGTATCCTGAATCAACAGGAGTACTGACTTTCATAGAGCTTACTGTAGAACCCTTTTTTCTTCAGCAATTCTTCGTGGGTCCCCATCTCGATCACATGACCGTCTTTCATGACAAGGATCTGATCCGCATTCTGTATCGTTGAGAGACGATGAGCAACAATAAAGCTGGTTTTTCCTTTCATCAGGTTTTCGAACGCTTTCTGAATTTTGATTTCCGTTCTGGTGTCGATGGATGAGGTCGCCTCATCCAGAATCAGGATTGGCGGGGACAAAAGCATAACCCTCGCAATGCAGAGCAGCTGTTTCTGTCCCTCCGAAATATTTCCGCCGTTTTCTGCGATAACTGTGTCATAACCTTTGGGAAGGCGCATGATAAAACTGTGAGCATGCGCCTTTTTTGCTGCCTCAATCACTTCCTCGCGCGTGGCATCCGGACGCCCATAGGCGATGTTCTCATGGATGGTTCCCGTTTTCAACCAGGTTTCCTGGAGTACCATACCGTACTGTGCGCGAAGAGAAGCCCGGGTAATCTGATCAATCGAATAGCCGTCCACTTTGAGTTTTCCTCCGCAAATGTCATAAAAACGCATCAGCAGATTGATGATGGTGGTTTTTCCGCAGCCGGTAGGTCCTACAATCGCAATCCGCTGTCCGCAGGATACGTTCAGATTCAGGTCTTCGATCAATGGTACTTCCGGTTTGTAGGAAAAAGAGACATGCTCGAAATCGACTGCTCCTTTTGCCTGATCCAGCACAATCGCATCGGGTGCATCCCCAGGGATCGTTTTTTCATCAATCAGGCTGTAGATTCGCTGTGCGCAGGCAATGGCATTCTGCAGTTCGGTCACCACACCGGAAATTTCATTGAACGGTTTGGTGTACTGATTTGCATAGCTTAAAAATGCGGACAGATCCCCCACTGTAATAGTTCCGGAGATCGCTTTGAGCGCGCCAAGAACACCTACTCCCGCATAGACCACTCCATTGATGAAGCGTGTGCTGGGATTTGTTATGGATGAGAAAAACAGCGCGCGCACACCGCAGCTTTCCAGGCGTTGATTGATTTCGCCAAAGCGCCTCTTTGCCTCTTTCTCATAGCAGAATGCCTGGACGATTCTTTCATTTCCAACCATTTCTTCCACAAGGGAAGTCATCTCCGAACGAGTCTCTGACTGCACCCGGAACATCGAATACGTTCGCTTTGCAATAAAGCCCGCTACCAGAAAAGACAGCGGTGTGAGGCAGACGACCAGCAGCGTGACTGCCACATCCATCGTCAGCATAAAGCACAGCGTTCCAATGATCGTAAGAACTCCGGTAAAAAGCTGTGTAAATCCCATCAGAAGACCGTCCGAAAACTGCTCCACATCTGTCGTGATTCTGCTCAAAACATCTCCCGGCTGATGAGAGTCAATATAGCTAAGCGGCAAAATTTCCATATGATCAAATGCCCGCACCCGAATGTCCTGTACGACCTGAAAAGTGATTCGGTTCGTCAGAAGGCTCATCAGCCACTGAGTGATTCCGGTGAGCAGAATCATCACCAGGAACTTCAGAATCAGGATGCGCAGTTTTGCAAAATCAACGTTGTGCGGTCCAATCATCAAATCCACCCCTGCACCAATCAGAATCGGCGCATAGAGTGTCGCTGCAACAGTAATCAACGCAAACAGCAGAATCAAAGCCACCATCCATCGATATGGCCGGATATCCTGCAGCACCCGCTGAAGTGTTTCCCGGCTTTTTCTGTTCTCTTTACTCACTGGTTTCCACCTCCTCACCGGAAAACTGGGACTGACAGATTTCCCGATAGACCCTGCAGTTTTCCAGAAGCTCTTCGTGGGTTCCGGTTCCTGCCAGAGTCCCATCCTCCAGCACCAGAATCTGATCGGCATGCCGCACCGCAGACGCCCTCTGGGAAACCAGAAATACAGTACAGCCTTTCGTGTTTTCCCGGATTGCTTTTCTTAACGCCGCATCGGTTGCATAATCCAGCGCAGAAGCACTGTCATCCAGAATCAGAATCTTCGGACTTCCCACCAATGCACGCGCGATGGTCAGTCTCTGCCGCTGTCCTCCCGAAAAATTTCTTCCTCCTGCAGCTACATGTTCCTTCAATCCATCCGGCTTGCTCTCTACAAATTCTCTTGCCTGCGCGATGGAGAGTGCTTCCCAGATTTCCTCATCTGTGGCATCCGGCTTTCGCCAGCACATATTTTCCCGGATCGTCCCGGCAAAGAGCACCGCTTTCTGTGGGACGATGCCGATCATTTTCCGAAGCTGCCAAAAGGGATATTCCTTTGTCTCATGCCCCATAACCAGAACTTTTCCTTCACTGGCATCGTAAAAACGCGGAATCAGATTGATCAACGTGGTTTTTCCGGATCCGGTTCCTCCAATCACACCGATCGTCTCTCCCTGGTCTGCGCAAAAGCTGATCTGACAAAGAGACGGTGCCTTGTCTCTCGCATAGGTAAAACTAACCTTTTCAAAAGAAACTGCCGGCGCGCTTTTCTCTGTGAACTGCTCCTTGTTCCCATCGTCGGTCATTGACGGGCAGGTATCAAAAATTTCATTGATTCTGCCGGCGCTTGCCCATCCTCTCGTGACAGTAATAATCAGATTGGCCAGCGCAACCAGCGCAATCAGAATCTGATTCATATAATTCACAAGAGCAATTACTTCTCCCTGGGATAAGAACCCCCGATCCACTTCCCTGCCGCTCTGCATCAGGATTGCGATAATGGCGAGATTTACCAGAACATAAGTGATCGGATTCATCAGAGCCGAAATCCGGCCGGCATTCATCTGAATTTTCCGAAGCTCCAGGCTTGTTTCAGAAAATGCCGCCATTTCCTCTTTCTGTCTGGAAAACGCTCGCACCACTCTGGCACCTGTATAATTCTCTCTGGTCTGCCGCATGACTCTATCCAGACTCTCCTGTGCCCTTCGGTAAATCGGAATGGTCACACGCACAATGGCAAAAATAGAAAGACCGATCAGGGGAACCGCAATCAGAAAGATCACCGTCAGCTTATGGCTGATCATGTAGGCCATGACAACAGCTCCCACCACAAGAAACGGTGAGCGCAGAAACAGGCGAAGCAGTAAATTCACACTCGTCTGTACCTGATTGACATCACTGGTAATCCTTGTCACCAGTGTCGGCGTACCGATCTGATCCAGCTCCGTGTAGGACAGGCGGTTCATATGAGAAAACAACTCTTCCCTCAGTGCTGTGCCAAGTCCCATAGATGCTTTTGCCGCATAATACTGCGCTGTGATTGAACAGGCAAAGCCCAGCACACCCAGTGAAATCAAAAGTGCACACTGCCGCCAGATATAGCCAGTATCACTGTTTTTTATTCCCACATCAATCATATTCGCCATTACAATTGGTACAAACAACTCAAAACATGCCTCCAGCATCTTAAACAGCGGCCCGACCACACTCTCCTTTACATATCCTCTCAGATACCGAAACAATCGAAACATGACCGATTTACTCCTCTCATCTCCTGTTTTGGAACTCTCTCACCATTATACTTTCTCCAAAATGATTGTCAATAAACATCTGATGATACAAAGGAGGCAGCAAGATTTTGCTGCCCCCCTAAAAAACTACTTTTCTGCGATTGCTTTAATATATGCCAGGTCATTTTTCAGTTTTTCATCGGAAGTTTCTCCGGAATAGAAATCCTCGAATGTCACGTAAGAGTCATATCCTACCGCTTTCAAAGCTTTGAATACAGCTTCAAAATCTGCACATCCATCGTTCATGGCCGCCCAGTCGCCGACATATTTCTCTCTCCCGTCTACCTCTTTTTTGATCCAACGGGCATTTTTGATATGTACGAGATCCAGATATTCGCCCAGAATCTCCAACGCCATCTGATACTGTTCGTGTCCCTCATAAACCACATTTCCGGTATCATAGATTACACCGATGTAGTTCGGATCAAAATGAGATGCCAGACGGTAAGCACCGCTCGCAGATGCTGTCAGAGTGCCGTGATGCATTTCAAAATCTGCTTTTACGCCATATTCTTTCGCAAGGGCTTCCACTTTTCCAAAGCCTTCCACTGCCTCCTCAAACTGTTTTTGGTATCCTTTTTTCGGATCATAGGAAATACAGTTTACACGAATCCGTCCGCAGCCCATGATTTTTGCAGCGCGCATGCAGCGTGCAATTTTTTCCGGGTCATCGGAACAATTCAGGTAAGTCGCAAGCGCATTGATCTCAAGACCATAGGTTTCGCAGAGTGTCTTGATTTCCGGTGCAAGCTCATCGATCCGGTCAATATCATACGTGCAAAGATTGTTTCTCCAATAAGATGGTTTCTCCGCAAGAATTTCCGGATCTGTCGGAATTTTCGTTACACGGAAATCCACTCCGTCGTAACCATACTCCTTCATTTTCTTCAAAGCCTCTTCCGGCGTCATCTCCGGAACGCCTACGGTAAACACAGAATATTTCATGTTGTCTTCCTCCTTTTTGCCATTACTGCCTTTTCACAAACAAGACAATCCCTTAATTTCATTATCCCACCATCCTTCCGCAAGTGTCAATCGGCACTTTCAAAGATCCTGTGTCTTTATGGGAAATACGGAAAAAGAAGTGTTGCATTGTTTTGTGCATCGTGTTAAACTGACGCCAGAAAAACATTCTGTCCGTTTGCAAAGGAAGGAGTTCTCTTTCTATGATTGATTTACAAAAGGCCAAAGAAGCATTTGATGTTTACACATCCGCATATGATCCCTCCATACCGGAAATACGTCTGAAGCTTGTTCACACTTATGAGGTTGTCTCCTGCATGGAAACGCTCTGTGCCCGGATGCAGCTTTCCAGAGAAGATTCCGATCTCGCCTGCCTGATTGCCCTTCTCCATGATATCGGCCGTTTCGAGCAGTGGATACGCTATCAGAGTTTTGTGGATTACGAGACCGTGGATCACGCACAGTTTTCCAGCGATCTGCTCTTTCGGGATGGCCTGATCCGCCGTTTCCTCGATACCCAAAGATACGATACGATTCTCGCTGCCGCCATTGAGCAGCATAACAAATATCAGGTTGCTCCGGGATACGATGAACGCACGCTGCTCTTTATCTACCTGATCCGTGACGCTGACAAGCTGGATAATTACCGGGTAAAAGAAGAGGAATCCATCGAAACACTCCTTGGAGTTTCCGCAAAAGAGGCTAACTGCTCCACTATTTCCCCGGCAGTTTATGATCAGATGGACCGCCAGGAGCTCATCTACTCGCCAAACCGCGAAACACCGCTGGATGTCTGGCTTTCCTACGGAGCCTACACATTTGATCTTCATTTTCCCGAAAGTTTACAATATCTGAAGGAAAATCACTGGATCGAACGAATCTTCGGACGTCTCTCTCCGACAGATCCAGCGACACACAGGCAATACGAGCACTTGAAAGCGCGCACACAGGAATACATCGAAGTACGGTGTTCGTCTTACTAAATGTTGAAAAAAGCCAGGGAAGAAATTCCCCGGCCCTTTTTAATGATATGCCCTGTACAGGAATGTCACTACCTGACCTCTGGTACATCCGTTCTTGGGCTTAAAGTGTGTTGCATCCACACCGCTGGTGATCCCGTTTTCATAAGCCCACAAAACCGCTTCCGTATAGTACTGCCCCTCCGGCACATCCACAAAGGGATTGTCGATCGAAGCGGCCGGTTTGCCTTCGGCTCTCCACAGGAAAGTTACAAACTGCGCACGTTCCACGGTACTGTCAGGGGAAAAATGGGTTGCATCCGTTCCCGAAGTAATTCCGTTTTCATAGGCCCACAGAACCGCATCATAATAATAATCCGATTCCTTCACATCCACAAACGGATTGTCTTTTGTCACAGGCTCCGGCTCTCCTTTTGTTCTCCACAAAAAAGCCGCCACCTGTGCACGGATACAGGTCTTTTCCGGCTGAAAATGGGTCGCATCCGTTCCTGAAGTGATTCCATTCTCATAAGCCCACAGAACCGCATCATAATAATAGTCTGATTCCTTCACATCCACAAACGGATTGTCCCGTGTTTCTGTATTGCCTCCCTCGCCTTTCACCGTGACAGTACTTGAAAATGCAACTTCCGGTGATTTTGGAAGGCTCACGGTTATCTTCGCACTTCCGCTTCCGACGGCATTGATTTTTCCGTCCGCTATTGTGCAGACACGCTCATTCGGGCTCTGATACGCCAGATACTCTGGTTTGATATTGATGGTTGTAGCGCCGTTGTCAAAGTAAAATTCTACAGAGGATGTCTCTCCCACCTCCAGTGTTGTCGCATCTGTCAGAATACCATAGTTAAGCTCTTCAAATTCCGGATCAAATTTGATATCACGGTTGGAAGCCTGGTCTTTGTACTCACTTTCAGAAACCGACTCCCCCTCCTCCATTCCGAAACACTGGGCCCAGTAAATGACCCCGTCAATTTCTGCCGCACCAATACCGATCGAATGATAGTCTTCATCCAGAATGTTTGCGCGATGTCCCTCGGAATACATCCAGGAATTCATCACCCTGGAAGCGGAAGTCTGACCTGCTGCTATATTTTCTCCATACATTTTATCGCATGCAGTAAAGCAAATCTGGTTGATCGGCCGCACATGAGCAAAATAGATACCAAGTTCACTGGAACGCAGCATTGCCGTTTCCAAGAGTTCTCTGTCCATAGAAAGCATCTGCAGTCCTTCTGCTCTGCGCTCTTCATTCACCATTTCCAGTACCTCAAAAGCCTCAGAATAGAGCTCCTGTGCAGAAACCGTAGCAATGCCCACCACCATATAAGAGCCATCGTCAAGCTGGGTCAGTCTGTCCGACATCAGCACTTCCGTCCCTTCCGGAAAAACATCCGTTCCGATATAAGTCACGCCTTCCGGAATCACAACCGATATCAGCGAAGTACCATAGAACGCTTCCGCATAGATCTTTTTTTGCGTCTCCGGAAAGATAATCTCTTCCAGACTGCCACAGTCAAAGAATCCCTGCTCCCAGATTTCCTCTAATCCGCACGGCAGCTGCACGGATGCCAGGCCGGTGCATTCTCCAAACGCACCGTTTTCTATGTAACGAACGCTGTCGGGTATCACAATTTCCTCCAGCGCAGGGCAATATGCAAAAGCAAGCACAGAAATGCTCTCCAGATTCTCACCAAATGTCACATCTTCCAGCCGGTCGCAGTAACAGAAAGTCCGGTAGCTCAATTCAGTAAGTCCGCTGCCGATCGTAGCCGAAACCGCCTTCTCGCACCCTTCGAACGCATAATCGCCGATGGCAGTGACACTGTCCGGGATATCAATTCCGATCAAATCACTGCAGGTAAAAGCTCTTTCTCCGATTGTGACAACACTCTCCGGTATCGTTACACGCTCAAAGGAACTCCCACTCAGCGCATAATCTCCCACAGCTGTAACGAAAGACGGAATCTCATAGCTGCCAGTCAGCCCTTCCGGGCAGTAGCAAAGTGTCTTCCCGTCTGTGGTAAATACAACATTGTCGACCTCCGTCAGATATTCATTTTCTTCGGAAACTGCAACTTCCGTCACGGCATTTCCAAGAAAGCTCAGAGGATCAATCTCTGTTAATGAAGTCGGCAATTCCAGGGAAGTAAGCGCCCCATTCTGGAATGCATAGCGGTCAATCACTTCAAGTCCTTCATTAAACTGAACCTCACAAAGAGAAGAGCAATTACCAAATGCCGCAATTCCAATCTCCGTCAATGTCGATGGGAATTCTACAGACGTGATATAGTTCATTTCCCAAAATGCCGCCTCGCCAAGATAGGTAATTCCTTCCGACAAAACAACTGTCTGTACACAGTCTGACAGCGGCGCCCATGGTGCATCCGAATCTCCATAATCCTCCATCGCACCCCGTCCGCTGATCGTAAGTGTTTCCGATTCCTGATCATAGGACCACTTCAGGTCTTCACCACAGCTTCCGGAACTTACCAGTTCTTCTATCACAACCGTGACCTCTCCACTCTCCGAAGAATCGTAAAACCTTACACCCACATAATACTTCTGCCCTTCTTCCAGTTTTTCCCGGATCAGAAAGTTGCAGTCCTCTCCGCTGTCATCATCCGATGTAAGCAGTGACATCTCACTGTCGTAAAGATATCCATAGGTATCCTGCCCACCGGTAGAATAAATCTTCCAGAGATTGCTTTCCCCCGGCACAAATGTCGCGATCGTGGTTTCGTCCGCTTCCACCCACAGCGTATTGTTTCCTTCCACTACTATCTGCTCTGCTTCCGTCTCTGCGGTCGTAGCCAAAGCAGTCCTCTCCCAACAGGAAGAATCTGACTTTCCGGACACCCATCCGGTATTACCCCTGTCTGTATCTTCTTCCTCTGTTGTCTTCTCATACCCTTCCGATGGATTGTCGGTTTCATCCCCGAACTCCCTGACATACCCGCTTGTTGCGGAACCATCACCGGCTAACGCTTCCGGCACGGATTCCATTCCGCCGGCAGATACTGTCTGACACATCGCCAGACTCGCTGCCAGTCCTATCACAAGCAACCCTCTTTTGTTCATAAACCTGTTCCCCCTTTCCCGATACAAAAACAGCAGTTCTGAATCTCCTGCCGCGGAAGCACTCTCATCCGCAATCACGCTGAACTCAAAACTGCTGTTTTAATTGTATCATAGTTTTTCGTATCCTACAACATTCACGTCATCTTTCCTTTATCAGGACAGATGCCAGATATCCTCGTTGTACTGCTCAATCGTACGGTCAGAGGAGAAGAAGCCTGCCTTGGCGATATTTACCAGACACATCTTATTCCACTTTTTACGATTGTCGTAGTCTTTGTAAACCTTTTCTTTTGTTGCGATATATTCTTTCACATCCAGGAGGGTCATGAACCAATCCTTGTTCAGAATTTCATTATACAGACGTTCCAGACATGCCTTGTCTCCGATGGCAAGCAGCTCATCACTTACGATGAAATCCACCAGTTTTGCGATTTCTTCGTCTTCATCATAAATGTCTTTCGAGCAATAAGCACCCTCTGCATACAGGTCGATGACATCCTGCGGTCTCTTTCCGAAGATGTAGATGTTGTCATCCCCTACCAGATCCCGGATCTCGACGTTTGCGCCGTCTTCCGTACCCAGCGTTACGGCACCGTTCAGCATGAATTTCATATTGCCGGTTCCGGATGCTTCCTTGGAAGCAAGGGAAATCTGCTCGGAAATATCCGCTGCCGGAATGATCTTTGCCGCCTTGGATACATTGTAGTTCTCCAACATAATAATGTGGAAATACGGTCTTACCTCCGGATCGTTCTCGATCAGCTCCTCAAGGCAAAGGATCAGATGGATGATGTCTTTGGCGATGGTATAAGCCGGTGCCGCCTTTGCGCCGAAAATCATGGTAATCGGTGTTTTGGGCTTATTTCCGCTCTTAATATCCAGATATTTGTAAATCGCATACAGAGCATTCATCTGCTGACGTTTATACTCATGGAGACGCTTCACCTGAACATCAAAGATCGAGTCCGCATCTACATGAATATTCTGTGTCTCATAGAGATACTGCTTCACTTCTTCTTTTCTGTGATGTTTGATCTCCTCCAGTTTTGCCAGAACTTTTGCATCGTTTTGATACTCCAGCAGTTTCTCCAGCTCATTGGCGTCTTTTTTGAAAGCCGGGCCGATCAGACTTTCAATATAGTCCGCCAGTTCATGGTTGCAGTGCAGCAGCCAGCGGCGGAATGTGATTCCGTTCGTCTTGTTATTGAATTTCTCCGGATAGATGTCGTAGAATGGCTTCAGCTCAGAATTCTTCAGAATCTCCGTGTGCAGCGCAGCAACACCGTTGACAGAGAATCCATAATGAATATCCATATGTGCCATATGAACACGTTTGTCTTTGTCGATGATATACACTTTCTCATCATCGTATTTTCTCTTAACCTGTGCATCCAGCTCGTGGATGATTGGAAGCAGATGAGGAACAACCTCCTCGAGATAATCAAGCGGCCATTTTTCCAGCGCCTCTGCAAGAATTGTGTGGTTGGTGTATGCACAGGTTTTACTTACAACATCGATTGCTTCCTGCATAGTAAAGCCTTTTGCCTGCAGCAGGCGGATCAGTTCCGGAATGACCATGGAAGGATGTGTATCATTGATCTGGATTACAACGTGATCGTAGAGACGATGCAGATCATACCCCTTCTGTTCACACTCCATCAGGATGAGCTGAGCTCCGTTGCTTACCATAAAATACTGCTGATAGATGCGGAGCAGCTGACCGGCACGGTCGCTGTCATCCGGATACAGGAACAGAGTCAGATTTTTCTGAATCTGATATTTATCAAAATTGATGCTGTCTGACGGCACGATATTCTCGTCAATCGAATCTACATCAAACAGATGCAGACGGTTGCAGCCGGATTCATACCCCGGTACATCAATGTCATACAGCGTGGAATGCATGGTAAAATTCTTAAACGGAACGGCAAAAGATACCGGCTGTCTCACCAGCCAGCTCTCGCCGGTAATCCATGGATTTTTCACTTCCTTCTGTTTGTTGTTTACCAGAAGCTGGCGAAACAGGCCGAAATGATAATTCAGACCGATACCGTCTCCCGGAAGGCCAAGCGTTGCGATCGAATCCAGAAAACATGCTGCCAGACGTCCCAGACCGCCGTTTCCAAGGGATGGTTCCATCTCCATCTCTTCAATCTCTGTCAGTTCTCTTCCATGTGCTTCCAGCGCTTTCTCCACCTCATCATACAGTCCAAGATTGATCAGGTTGTTGGAAAGAAGCTTTCCGATCAGAAACTCCGCGGAAATATAATACAGTTTTTTCTTACCGGTGTTTCTCGGACACTTTGCCATTTCCTGTTTGGTGATTACCATCAATGCTTCAAAGATTTCACTTTTGGTACAATTGTCCAGGTCTCTCCCAAAACGCTCTCTTAATACTGCCTGAATTCTTTCTTCCATCTCTCATTCTCCTTATCTGCTTATCCCTTTAGTTGATTCTCTTACAATGAGTTGTCCGTCAAATACTACAGCATGCGGTTCCTCCTTTTTGGAGATCATCGCAAACAGCATTCTGGCTGTCTCTGCTGCCAGTTTTTCAACTGGCTGCCGGATCGTAGTAATGCTGGGAATATAATATTCTCCGGCATCAATTCCATCAAATCCCGCTACCGAAACATCCTCCGGAACCCGAAAGCCAGCCTCTTTTAATGCCCGGCAGGCCCCAATGGCCAGGGTATCTGCAGTTGCATAAACTGCGGTAAACGGAATTCTCTTCTCCAGCGCTTTCTTTGTGATCTGATAGCCGGTACGAAAAGAATAGGTATCCTCCTTCGTCATGTGCATTACCAGCTCCGGATCATATGGAATGTTATGGTCTGTGAGTGCCTGGCGGTAGGCATCCAGCCTCAGGCGTCCGATACTGATATCGTCCTCACAGGCGGTAATGATCAGAATCCGCCTGTGTCCCTCTCTGCACAGATAGTCTACCATTTTATAGCTTTCTTTATAATCATCCACCGACACGCTGGCGCAGGTTTTTCCTCCGTCAGATACCGCGCCGATGGTACTGATTACATAGGGAACCGGAATCTGTGCCATTTTTTCATGGGGATGTGTAAAATTACCTCCCAGAAAAATGATGCCGCGAAGCCTTTTCTCTTTTACGATTTCAATGGCTGTATCAATCTCATTTGCCTTCTCATCGACACGCTCAATCATGCAGGAGTATTTCTTCCTGCGCGCCGCCTCCTCAATGGTACTGATCATATTGTTGAAGAACATATTGTCCATACCTTTGACCAGGATCGCAATCGCCTTGGCATCGGAGCGTTTTAAATTCCGGGCACTGTTATTTGGCACATAATTGGATTCCGCGATGACCTTCAGGATCATCTCTTTGGTTTCCGGATTGATATCCGGATGATTATTCATAGCTCTGGAGACGGTGCTGACACCCACTTTACACTTTCTCGCAATATCTTTGATTGTCACTTGTTCCATGCGGCACCCTCCTTCTTCTGATGTCTTACTCTTCTGTCTGTAGTTCCTGAAACGGCTTAACCATTCAGTCTGGCTGTAATCTTTGTCAGGCGGCGGATCTTCCCTGCGATTTCACTGTTGAACTGTCCCGGAACAAGACGCCATTTCCAGTTATTCCCAAGCGTTGACGGGAAATTGATACGAGCCTCTCCGCCAAGTCCCAGATAATCCTGAATCGGGATCACAGCAAGATCTGCGACGCTTTCCATCGCCATTCGAATAAAGTCCCAGGGAAGTTCTTCTTTTGTGCTTTTTGCATTTCCCATGTATTCTTTGGAAAACTCGCGATCCTGCTCGCTCATGACATCATACCATCCAAGAATCGTATCATTATCATGAGTTCCGGTATAGACAACACAGTTGCGGTCATAATTGTGCGGAAGGTAATCGCTCTCCTCACGGGAATCAAATGCAAACTGCAGAACTTTCATACCCGAATATCCGGACTCCTTTACCATCTCAATCACGCTCGGTGTCAGGTATCCAAGATCCTCAGCAATGACATCTACATTACCAATCTTCTCCTTGACGGTATTGAACAGTTCAATGCCGGGTCCTTTCTCCCAGTGACCTCTCTCTGCAGTCTTATCACCGTACGGAATGGAATAGTATTCATCAAACCCACGGAAATGGTCGATGCGGACAACGTCATACAAATTGAAGCAGTAAGAAAGTCTCTGCAGCCACCATGCATAGCCGGTGCTTCTGTGATAGTCCCAGTCATACAGCGGATTTCCCCAGAGCTGTCCGGTTGCAGCAAATGCATCCGGAGGACAGCCTGCAACTGCTTTTGGCTTATTCTCTTCGTCAAACTGGAAAAGAATCGGATTTGCCCAGGTATCCGCACTGTCAAACGCCACATAGATCGGAATATCGCCGATGATACGGATCCCTTTCTCATTTGCATAAGACTTTAAAGCTCTCCACTGTTTCTGGAACATGAACTGCTGGAAACGGTAAAACGCGATTTCTTCCGAGAGTTCTGCGCGCTTTTCGTTCAATGCCCATTCCTCCCGGTTCTTCAGTTCTTCCGGCCATTCACTCCAGCTGATTCCACCCTGTTGATTCTTGATTGCCATATAAAGGCTGTAGTCTTCCAGCCAATAGGAATTCTTCTGAACGAATTCGTCAAACTCCGCGTTCGGAACAAACCGATGGAAGGCTTTCTTCAAAATCTCAAATCTGGAAAGATAAATCTTTTCATAGTCTACATACGCCGGATTGCTGCCAAAATCACAGGCATTGCACTCTTCCTCTGTCAGAAGTCCTTCCTGCGTCAGCGCTTCCAGATCAATGAAATATGGATTGCCTGCATAAGTGGAAAAAGACTGATAAGGAGAATCCCCATACCCCGTAGGGCCAAGCGGCAGAATCTGCCAGTTACTCTGACCTGCCTCTTTGAGCAGGTCCACAAACTCATAAGCTTCTTTTGAAAAACACCCAATACCATACCGGGAAGGCAGTGATGCCACCGGAAGTAAAATACCGCTAGATCTCATTTTCTTCTTCTCCTTTTATTCAGTTCTTTATTGATCGATTGTACGCCGGAAGAGTATTCCGGTTCCGTTTCCGGCAACGTTATCGGTAACGTTTCCGGAAACTAGAACCAGCATATCACAAATGCCGATAAAATGCAAGAGGATTTCTTTGTACATATTTCACAAAATCCCTACGCGGCATTTGACAGATGCTACTCAAAAAAGGGATTGCTGCACACATGATACAGCAATCCCTTTTTTGATCTTTTCACTTGTGCTCACGCTTATTCTTCCCCAAAAAGCATGGCATCCATGTAAAACTCGTTAAAATTTTTATCCGTTGACAGACCAATTTCCGTTGATTTCTCCACAATCTTTTGCAGTACTTCTTCTCCGTTTTCCTGGCCTAAAAACTTTACTGCACCTGCAAGGGAACTGTTTCCCACGGCGTGGATGCGGTCCAGAAATTCCTCAGGCACCATTCCGATCCGTGCAGCCTTTGCCCGGTCAAGCTTGTACCTGAAACCTCCGGCAAGATATACTTTTGAGACCTGATCTGCCGTTATGCCATAACGCACCAGGAGCGTCTCCACGCCTGCGCGGACGGCTGCTTTGGCAAGCTGTAATTCCCGGATATCCTGCTGTGTAAACACAATCTTTTCTCCTGCTTGTGTCTGGCCAAGCAAAAAACCTTCCGAAAAGTATTTTTCGTCCAGCAGCCCCATCGAATCCACCAGTTCTTCCCGAACGAGCTCTGAGAGTGTCTCAATCGCTCCTGTTCCACAGATTCCAACCGGAGGCTGATTCCGGATTGTCTTGATTGTGGGCTTCTCCTCGTGAATCTCCACGGAACAGATCGCACCTGCAATGCTTCCAGTTCCCCAGGTGATGTTACCGCCTTCGAAAGCCGGGCCTGCCGCAGTGGAGGCAACAAGAATCTTATCTTTTTTCCCTATCGCCATCTCTCCGTTGGTTCCAAGATCTACCAGAAGGCATACCTCTTCCTCGTTGTCAAATCCATACGCATACAAACCGGAAACAATGTCGCCTCCCACATAGGTGGAAATCCCGGGCAGAAGAATCACTTCTGCCGCACACTCATCGCTTCCGAGAATCTGTTCAAAGGTTCCGTGAATGAGATCAATATTAACAGGAGTGAACGGATAAACTCCCAGCGTATCACAGGGATAACCCATAAGCAAATGTCCCATGGTTGTATTGCCGGCTATCGCGATTCGTTTCACCTTCGATAGCGGAACCTGTGCTTCATCTGTCAGTTTCCTGATTCCACAGAGAAGATCTGCGCGTATATGCTTTTGAAGCTCCTCTTTTTTTCCGTCATTCGAAGCCTGGATTCTGGAAATCACATCTGCACCGTATAGCCGCTGACTGTTAATCAAAGTGACTGTGTGAAGATTTTTTCCGGAGTCCTTTCCGATCAGCTCCATCGCAATGGTGGTAGTGCCAATATCCACCGCAATCTCATAGGCTGATTCTCCTGATCCATTCGTCTGCTCTTCTGGTGTCTCGTCACTTAAAATCTCGAACTGAGATTCATCATCCAGAGCAAACGAAATCTCCAAATCTTCTTTTGGATACAGCATACAGGACAGTCTCCATCCCTCTGCCAATTCGTTTTCCGAAAAAGCTTTCCGGTCTTCGGCGGTAATCGGAGCACCACCTCCAAGTACCTGAACGCGGCATTTCCCGCAGCGGCCTTTTCCTCCGCAGATGGCACTGATATAGTACCCTTCACGAATCAGACCTTCCATGAGAGATTCTCCCGGATTCATTCGAATACGGCGTGTCTCTGCCCCTTCTTTGACAGTAATCTCCGCTTCCGGTATATTTCTGAATCTGCAGTTCACATTTTTGCATCTGCGGCAGTCATGCTCTGCACGGAACTTCTCCTCATCGTCTGTCAGAACAAAAACCTGACAGGAGGTTTTCACCGGATCGAGCATATATCCTTCACTGATCCCGATTCCGAAACGTCTTTGCAGTTCCAGATATTTCCACGCCACCCTCTGAGCTTCCATCGGAAGATCATGCGGTGCTTCCAGGCGTCTCAGGATTCCGGTATGATGTTCTGCACATCTTAGTTTTAATTGTTCCACCAGCTGATCTTCCATGGAAAACAGAGCGTCATCTGCAATGGCATCGCAAAGCATTCCCTTAACATAATCGCCTTCCCCAAAGGCCTGCGTGCTTCTCTGCGATATTCCGCCTCCGATACTGGTCACTGTATAAATCACAGGCGTACCTTCCCTGTATTCTTCTGTCTCAATTTCTTTTGGAAGCTTACCAAATCCCAGAATACCGACAGGTTCCGCAACAGAAAGCATCTCTTCGAAAATCTCATCGTATTCTTCTGCTATTTCGTCATAAACCGGATTATCCGGATAGCAGTCAATCGCATCCAGAACTTTCTTTTTGTCACTGCTGACTTTCAGTCCATGAAGTTCATAAAACTGTTCCATGTTATGCTACTTTTGCTTCTACAGCTGTTTTTGCAGTCTCTGCTGCAGTTGCTGCATCTGCGGTATAGTAATCTGCACCAATCTGCTCTGCAAAGCTTTCATTTACCGGTGCTCCTCCTACCATAACAATAAACTGATCTCTTAAGCCTTTTTCCTTCAGTGTGTCAACAACCGTCTGCATGTTCGGCATTGTAGTAGTCAGCAGTGCAGACATACAAATCACGTCAGCGCCTACTTCCTGTGCTTTTGCGATGAAGGTTTCTGCGTCTACGTCGGTACCCAGGTCATGAACTTCAAAACCTGCTCCCTTCATCATCATAGCCACCAGGTTTTTGCCGATATCATGAAGGTCACCTTTTACGGTACCAATGACAGCTTTTCCAATCGGCTCATTACCAACTTCCACCAGACGCGGCTCAAGAATGGAAAGGCCAACATTCATAGCTCTCGCAGCTACCAGAACTTCCGGCACAAATACTTCGTTTCTCTTAAACTTTCCTCCGACGATCATCATACCGTTCAGAAGTCCGTCATTTAAGATCACTTTCGGATCGATTCCCTGTTCCAGTGCTTCCTCAACCAGTTTTTTTACGTTTTTTGCACGGCCTTTCTGTAAAAAATCACAAATTTCCTCAATAATTGCTTCCGCCATTTTTCTTTTCCTCCTAAAGAATTTTTCGAGGGCTCCGCAAACCCTCATTTTCATTGCTATTATATAATGATTTTTCATTTTTTTTTGCTCTTTATTTTAGAAAACCTGTATATTTTTTTGATTTTTCGTGTATAATAGAACCAACAACTTCTTCATTTTGTATTTTTTTTGGATTTAGGGAGATTATTTTATGAAACCGCTGCTGTATACCATTATCGAGAAACAAACCCTCCACGAACTCCTGGAAACATTTTATCAATGCATCAATCTGCCGATCCAGATTCTCGATGAAAACGGGGAAATTCTGGAAAAATTCGGTGACGCTCACGGCTACTGTAATCTTTTCAAGCAGTTCCTTTCCAAAGAAGAATCCTGTACCAGGCTTCACGCAAACGCCAGCAAACTGGCCATGAGCCTTGGCGAAACCTATATTTTTTCCTGCCATTCCAATCTCAATCACATTGTGTTTCCACTTTCCAACAACAATCTGCTGCTTGGCTCTATCCTGGTTGGGCCTTTTTTGATGGACACGCCGGATTCTCTTCTGCTGTCTGATATTTCAAAAAAGTATTCGATTCCCACCGTAAAAGTTCTGGAAATGTACGAGGAAGCAAATACCCTCCCTGTTCTGGAGCCCTCAAAAGTCACCTACATCAGCAGAATGCTGTACTACATGTGCTCCGGTCTGGTAACCGATGTCAACAGTCAGTTCGTTCTGAATCACCAGAAGCTGAATCAGCAATCCCGGATCAATGAGTCCATCCAGATGTATAAAGCTTCTTCCCATGTAAATAAAAAAGCCTATCCTTACGAAAAGGAAAAGGCTTTGATTACCAAGCTGAAAACCGGAGATACCGAGAAAGCCAAAGCACTCCTGAATGACCTGCTGGGTTATGTCTTCTTTGCCGAGGGCAGCAATCTGGAAGTGGTAAAGTCCCGTGCCATAGAGCTTTCCTCTCTGCTGTCACGGGCTGCAATCGAAGGCGGTGCTACCAGCGACAGCATCCTGAAGATTAATAACCAGTTTCTCATGTCCCTGCAGACGATTCAGACTCTGGATGATCTATGCTATAAGCTTCAGGAAACGATCGACGTCTTTACCGAATGTATGTTTAACTACATTCCCAGTAAGAATCATGAGATTATCCGGAAGTCCATCCGCTATATCTCCAAGAATTTCACACGCAATCTGACACTGGATGAAGTGGCCGAACAGGTGCACCTGAACCCGGCTTATTTTTCGACCCTTTTTAAGCAATCCACCGGCTCCTCGTTCAAAGAGTATCTGAATATGGTTCGCGTGGAAGAAAGCAAACGCCTTCTTTCCAATACCGATTATTCCATCATTGATATTTCCCTGGCTACCGGATTCGGAGACCAGAGTTATTTCTCCAAAGTCTTCAAAAAATACACCGGTATGACACCAAAACAATACCGTTAGAACGGCGATCCCCTCTAGCGGTATTGTCTGTGATCCATTTTCCGCGCTCAGAACTCGATCATGATCTTTGTGCCTGCTCCCAGTGCGCTTTCGATCTTAATCTTTGCATCGTGCAGGATAGCACCATGTTTGACGATCGACAGCCCCAGACCGGTGCCTCCAGTCTCACGGGAGTGACTCTTGTCAACCCGATAGAATCGTTCAAAAATTCTCTGCTGGTCTTCCTTTGCAATACCGATTCCGGTATCTGCTACCGTAATCATCGGTCTTCCGGAACGGCTGCGTGAGACAGTCACCTCCACACTGCCGTTCTGTCGATTGTACTTGATGGCATTGTCGCACAGGTTATAAACCATCTCATACAGAATCTGGCGAGCACCTTTGATTCTAATCTCTTCCCCCCGCACCTGCATGGTGATCTTTCGCTCCTTTGCCCGCATGGACAGCTGACCTTCCACATCGTGACATACCAAGAGCAAATTCACCTCTTCCATCGGAAGGGAGTTTTCACTTTCATCCAGTCTGGACAATTTGATGATATCCTCTACCAGCGAGCTGAGCCTGCTGGCCTCACTGTGAATCCTTCCGGCGAACTTTGGAATATCTTCCGGTTTTACCATATTGTTTTCGATAATTTCCGCATAACCGGAAATAGACATCAGAGGAGTCTTCAGTTCATGGGAAACATTTGCCGAAAATTCTTTCCGCATCATCTCTGCTTTCTGCTTTTCTGTCACATCCAGCACCAGAATCACCGCTCCGGACACCACATCGTCCACACGCACCGGATTTGCCATCAGCTGATAGACTCTTCCGTTTATCTCCAGCATGCGCTCCTCGGATCTTCCCTTCAGTGCCTCATCCAGAGCCTCTTTGAGTTCCTGATTTCTGCTCACAGTTACAATGTTATGATTCACGCATTCTTTTGCCGTGACATCAAACAGCTCCTGTGCGGAACGGTTGATGGAAAGCACCACAGACTGGTTCGTGACAATCAATCCGTCTTTCATATACTCTGTGATTGCCAGATATTCTTCCTGATTGTGACGCATCTCCTCCAACTGCTGCCCGATTTGCTTTTGCTGCTGGTGTATCCTGCCAAGCAGAGGACTGAGTTCCTCATAGGTAATGTTTTCCAGCGGATGTTCCAGATCGATCCGATTGATCGGAGCTACCAGCTTATTTGTCATTTGGCGTACCAGTACAAATTCCAGTATGAGGATTCCTGCAATCAGAAGCCCTACCAGATAGATTCCATTCAGCATAAAACCAAGGACACTGTCCGTCGTCAGCGATACCCTGACTACCTTCCCATTTTCCAGCTTTAATGCCGAATAGTAAGTTTTGGAGCGCAGTGTTTCTGAATAGCGGGAAAGATCCGAATATCCTTTCTCCACCGCCTCCACAAATTCCGGACGGCTACTGTGATTCTCCATAGAATCCACCTTTTCCAGGGAATCAAACAATACCGTTCCGTCTGTATCGATCAAAGTAACACGACTGTCAGTAATATCTCCTGCCTTTTCATCCAGATACGTATCTCCCATCTTGTCCAGCGCAAACTTATAGTATTTGCACTCGTTCTTTACCGATGAACGCAGCTGATCTGCCGTGTTGTCATACATGGCCCAGCTCATGGTAAGAAAGGTCAGAATCACGGCCATGATAATCAGAATGCCCGAATGGCGAAATATTTTCGTACGCACGCTGTTATCCTCCTATGCGGTATCCCACACCGCGAACTGTCTCGATCAGCTCGCCGCAGGATCCAAGTTTCTGTCTGAGCGTCCGGACATGGACATCCACCGTTCTGGTTTCTCCGTCGAAGTCATATCCCCAGACATGGCCCAAAAGCCTGTCCCGGGACAGCACAATTCCCTGATTTTCCATAAGAAATTTCAAAAGTTCAAATTCTTTTAACGTCAGGGTCACTTTTTCCCCTTTCACCAACACCTGGTGCTGTTTGACCTGAATAACCAGATCTCCTATTTCCAGAACATCACTTTCTTTTTCTTCTTTTCCGGATCTCCTTAAGACTGCGCGAACGCGGGCGATGAATTCCATCATACCAAACGGTTTTGTGATATAGTCGTCAGCGCCGCAGTCAAGGCCCATGACTTTATCATATTCCGCACCCTTGGCAGTCACCATAATGACCGGAATCCCTTTTGTGACCTCTGATGCTTTCAGACGGGAAAGAATCTCCAGTCCGTCCTCTCCGGGAAGCATAATGTCCAAAAGGATCAGATCCGGAAGCTGCTCTTCTATCGCCGCACCAAGTTCTGCACCGCTTTGCAGTCCTTTTGCGGTAAATCCACTGGATTCCAGGGTGTACACAATCAACTCACGTATGTTTCTTTCATCTTCCACGCAGTAAATCATCTGTTACTCTCCTTTGTGCTGACCTGTGATGGAAAATACCACCCACTCTGCAATATTCGTTGCATGGTCGCCGATTCTCTCGTAATATTTTGCAATCATTAAATAATCCATTGACTGAGCATCTGTGATTACGCCGCTTCGGATTCCGATGAGCAATTCCTTTTTTACTTCGTCAAACAACTGATCCACAATATCATCGGAAGCTATGACTTTTTTGGCAATATTCAGATCCTGCTTGACGTATGCATCGATGCTGCGGGAAACCATATCTGCTGTCTCTTTAGCCATATCACCCAGACGGATGCTGCTGTCCGGCTCTCCAAGGCCGGTCGTTTTTACAATTTCAGCAATATCAGCGGCCTGATCGCCGATTCGCTCCATATCCGTAATCATCTTCAGCGCTGCAGATACCTTTCTCAGATCTCCGGCTACCGGCTGCTGCTGTAAAATAACACGCAGGCAGAGATTCTCAATTTCCCTTTCTTTGGCATCAATTGCCGCGTCTTTCTGCATAATCTCCTGCGCCGAACGCTGGCTTCCCTGCATCAGAACCTCATAGGTTCTTGCAATTGCCTGCTCACAGAGCGCACCCATCTCGATCAGTTCTGTATGAAGAACTTCCAGCTGTCGATCATAATTCATTCTCATATCAGCCAAACCTCCCCGTAATATAGTCTTCTGTTCTCTTATCCTTCGGCATTGAGAACATCTGCTCTGTCTGACCATACTCTACAACTTCTCCCAGAAGGAAAAACGCCGTTTTATCGGAAATTCGTGCTGCCTGCTGCATATTATGCGTAACCATGACAATAGTATAATCTTTTTTCAATTCTACTGCAAGATCCTCGATCTTTGAAGTGGAAATCGGATCCAGCGCAGAAGTCGGTTCGTCCATCAGAAGGACCTCCGGCTGTACCGCCAGAGCACGTGCGATACAGAGACGCTGCTGCTGGCCGCCCGACATGCCAAGTGATCTCTTTTTCAGTCGGTCTTTCACCTCGTCCCAGATTGCAGCCTGACGCAGAGACTGCTCTACAATATCATCCAGCTTTGCCTTGGATCGAATTCCGTGTGTCCGAGGTCCATAGGCAATATTATCATATATACTCATGGGAAACGGATTTGGCTTCTGAAATACCATACCGACTCTCTTTCTCAGCTCATTGACATCTATCTTTCCATAGATATCCTCTCCGTCCAGCGTCATCTGACCTGTGATCTTACATCCGGGCACCAGATCATTCATGCGGTTAATCGATTTGAGGAGAGTGGATTTTCCGCACCCGGAAGGTCCGATAAAAGCGGTCACTTCATTTGCATCAATCTGAAGATTGATATCTTTCAGTGCATGAAAATCTCCATAATACAGATCCATATTCTTTACGTCAATCTTACTCATCTTCGTATCCTTTCCCTTTGTACAGCTTCCGTTCTCCATCCTCCGGTTTTGAGCCGCACTATTTTTTGGTAATTTTCTTTGCAATCATGCTGGAGCATCCGTTAATCAGAAGTACCATAACCATCAGGACAACAGCTGTTGCATACATCTGGTCCATATAAAGTCCCTCACTGGAGAGTGCATACATATGAACTGCGAGTGTACGCCCGGAATCTTTGAAACCGGCTACCTTTGCCACGGTTCCGGCTGTAAACAAAAGTGCAGCCGTCTCTCCGACCACACGTCCGATTGCAAGGATGACACCGGATAAAATACCAGGGACAGCAGAAGGCAGAACAATCTTAAATATTGTTCGCAGCTTGCCGGCACCCAGTCCAAAGCTGGCTTCCCGATAGGAATCCGGAACGGATTTGAGCGCCTCCTCTGCTGTTCTCATAATCAGAGGCAAAATCATAATTGCCAGAGTACAGGCACCTGACATCATGGAATAGACCATGTGGAGCGTAATTGAGAAAAACAGCATACCAAACAGACCATAGACAATTGAAGGGATTCCGGAAAGTGTCTCTGCTGTAATCCGAATGATACCAACCAGTTTACCGCGGTTATTTGCGTATTCTACCAGATAAATTGCGGCGAAAATGCCAAGCGGTGCGGCAATCACAAGGGATCCAAGGGTCATGGAAACCGTATTGATCATCGCAGGAAGCATCGAAACATTCTCTGTTGTATAAGTCCAGGAAAACTGATCAAGGGACAGGTGTTTTACACCCCGGATCAGAATGAATCCAACCAGAAAGATTAAAACAGAAAAGGCCAGAATGGACGCTCCCCAGGTAATTCCTGTTAATATGGAAGAAAAAACACTTTTTCTGTAAGTTACCTTGACACATTTCTTTTCTGTCAGTGCACCCTTCATCGCTTTATCCATCGTTTTTATCGCTCCATTTCCATTAATCGCCATAATGTGCCCTCCTGTTCAGTGCCGATACCGCCAGATTGATAATCAGAATGAAGACAAACAAAACAACACCTGTGGCAATCAGTGCCTCCCTGTGAAGTTCTGCAGCATATCCCATCTCCATGACAATGTTTGCTGTCATCGTTCGGATTCCTTCCGTGAGCCCTTTGGGCATCCGCGGCTGATTTCCGGCTACCATGATGACTGCCATCGTCTCTCCGATCGCACGACCGATGCCAAGGACAATTCCGGCCAAAATACCGGATTTCGCGGCAGGTACTACGGCAAAAAACACGCTCTGTGAATGTGTGGCACCAAGTGCAAGACTTCCCTCATAATAACTGTCCGGTACACTGGAAATAGCTGCCTCGGTCACGCCAACAACTGTCGGCAGAATCATAATTGCCAGGAGAATTGCTGCCGTCAGCATGGTATTTCCATTTTTATGTGTCAGATCAGCCATAAGAGGAACAATCAGTACCAGGCCAAAGAAACCATAGACAATTGAGGGAATACCAGACATCAGGTTAATGCCTGCTTTGCAGGCCCCATAGATCTTTTTCGGGCAATATCTGGAAAGAAAGATCGAGGTAAGTATGGCAATCGGCACGCCAAAGAGAATGGCAAGTCCGGTCACGTAAATGCTTCCCAGGATCATCGGAAGAATTCCATAAATGTTGTTGGATGGTTTCCAGACAGTTCCGGTCAGAAATTTCAGTGGTCCGATCTTAAAGATTGCCGGCAGTCCGTTGGAAAACAGGAAGAAACAAATCAATCCGACCGCCAGCACAGAGGCACACGCTGCAATCAGAAAGACTGCCTCCATAAAAGATTCTTTGAATTTCATTCTCGTATTCTCCTCTTTTCGATGTAAAAGTAGCACGATAGAGCGGTCATTCGCTTTCTTTTATCGATGCCGCTCTATCGTAAGGTTTCTCATTTACTGTGAAAATCCCGGCAGCAGATCCATCCATTTACTGTACATCTGCCCAGTCAGTTGTCTCTCCTACAAAGATACTCTTTACCTGCTCACTGGTAAGACCGTCAATCGGGTTCTCATTGTTAACAATGACTGCGATACCATCGGTTGCAATTACAGTGGAAGTCAGTCCAAGTTCTGCCTCACTGTCCTTTAATTCACGGGATGCCATACCAATATCACACAGACCGTCGCTGGTAGAAGTCACACCTGTTGTGGAATCGCTCTGCTGTACCTCGATATTGGCATTGGAGTTGATCGCTGCATAAGCCTCTTTCAGCTTTTCCATCACCGGTGTTACAGAGGAAGATCCGGCAACTACTACTTTCTCACCGCTGCAGCTTCCTGCATAATTCTTGGTATCTTTCAGCGGAATGTATCCGTTTTCGGAAACAACCTCCTGCCCTTCCGTACTTAAAATAAAGTCTACGAAATCCTGTGCGTCTGCGGAAAGTCCGTCTTTTGTGATAATATTGAACGGACGGCTCACTTTATAGCTTCCGTTTTCCACGTTCTCTGCACTCGCATCTGCACCATCGATCTGCAGCGCTTTTACACTTTCGTTCAGAGATCCAAGAGAGATATAGCCGATCGCATATTCGTTACCTGCTACTGTGCTCATCATAACGGAAGTATTATTTGTAATCTGAGCATCTACTGTCGTATTGTCTACCTTTTCACCGCTCTCATTTTTTTCCTCTACACCAAACAGCTCAATGAATGCGCCTCTGGTACCAGAACCGTCCTCACGTGAAATAACACTGATTGCACCGGAGAAATCATTTCCTGCGGCTGCTTGACTCTCATTCGATGCATCATCGGAGCTCGAATTCTTTTCTGTCTCCTGCGCACCGGATGCCTCCTGGGTTGACACCGCACCTGTGTTATCCGCTGAATCTTTTGTGTCTGTGCCACATCCTGCGAACATACCAACTGCCATCATTGCTGTTAAGGTTACTGCGATTACTTTTCTCTTCATAACACTTGTTCTCCTCTTTTACATTTGATTTTACATTCGGAAAAGTCTTTACAATTCTTTTTTACAGTACTAATCATACCAATCCCATGTAAAATGCAAAACCAAACAGCTGTTAAGTTTGCGTAAAATCTTCTGTTTTGCACCTGTGCAAATAAAAAAAAGAGTTGTTTTAAGCTACAGTTAATTTTTGCAGCTTACAACAACTCTTCTGACTGTCATACGCAAAGGTTTTTCAGGATTCTTCTTTTTTTCTTTCTATTACCCTCGTCTGTAAAAGCCATTTCCAGATGTCTTCATAGACGCGATACTTTTCTTTCTCATTCAGAATCTCATGGCGCATGCCCGGATAAAGTTTTCCCCGAATATTGTGATATCCCATAAAACGCATATGGTCAATCGACTGTTTGAAACGCCTGACACTGACGTAACAGGGATCTTCCCCTCCTGACACGAACAGCACCGGAAGCTTCGGGCGGGAGCATCTCCAACCATGATAGCCATAAGTCTCTTTTAGCAGATCGTTCAATGCAAAGAAGGCATCGTCTGAAAAAGTAAACCCGCACAGTGGGCTGGATTCATATTCTTCTACGACCTTCGGATCAGAGCAGCACCACGCAAAGCGGCTCTTCTCC
Source organism: Fusicatenibacter sp. (assembly GCA_022766945.1). Lineage (GTDB taxonomy): Bacteria > Bacillota > Clostridia > Lachnospirales > Lachnospiraceae > Fusicatenibacter. Next base: position 31,411 of record JALEOU010000081.1, read on the forward strand.
TCGGAAAAACGTGCTGCAAAGGAACCAAAAGACAGCGTCTCGAGAAGTGAGCTTCTGTGTTCCTCTCCAAGTAGCGCCGCTTCCATATGTCCGAGAACCGATCCCAGCGGACGGAGATAATTATTGCTTGGGGATCCGCAGACAATCAGGGCATCCAGTTCCTGGTCCCTGGTCTTTGTATAAGTTCGCACTACCAGTGAACCCATGCTATGCCCCAAAAGGATAAAGGGGAGTCCCGGGTATTCTTTCTTCGCCCAGCAGGTAACCTGATATAAATCCGATACCAGACCTGCTCCTCCAGCTCCATACATATAGCCCAGATCTTTTTCCCTGCGGATGCTCTTTCCATGTCCGCGGTGATCATGGATCACACAGACAATTCCTTTTTCGGCCATATACTCCATAAACGGGAGATAACGCTCCTTATATTCGCTCATACCATGACTGATTTGCATCAGTCCAATCCATTTGGTTCCCTCACCGGGCTCTACAGCCAAACCATCCAGTTCCAGACCATCCACATTTGAGCGGACCTTGAACTCTCTTCTCATTGGCACAGCTCCTCTCCCTGACCGCCATCCAAATGATTACACTTCTGTATTTTCTGCCACTTCCGGCGGAATCACAAATTTCTCTGTAATGCGTTGATAACATGCTTCACAGAGGTCAAAACTGTGGTGTTCCAGATCTTTTGTAGAAAAATATCCCCAATCTGTATCAACTGAACAGATCCCTTCCATCAGTATCCCATTCCGTACCTTCAGCTCTCTGCCGCAGCAATTGCAGATGGCGCGCAGCAATTCTTTTGTATTTTCATGATATTCTCGCATACTTTTCCTCCCAGAGTGTGAGAATCAGAGGTTTCTTAAGCTATCTGCCCCTTCGGGCGGTTTCATTGTATCATATACCCCTTGGGTTTCCCAGTGGAAAAGCGCGGTAAAAATGGTAATCCGTGACATCCGTCTCATCAGACAGATTTGTTTCCGGAGCCGCTTTTACGGCTCATCAGTATTGCATCCTCTTTCGGCAGATCATAATACTGCCGTCTCAGACCATCCTGTTCAAATCCAAGGCTCTGGTAGAGTGTGATCGCCGGCAGATTACTCTGGCGAACATCCAGATGAATGATGGAGACCCCCTGTGCTTCCATCCGTTGGATCAACTCCACAAGCAGCGCCCTTCCTATGCCGCGTCTTCTGGCTTTTTCCGCCACACAGATGTTTGTAATCTCTCCCTCATCAATCGAGATGATGATTCCAAGATACCCCAGAATCTCACCTTCCTCCTCTGCAACCAGAAACAGCGCATCCTCTCTGATCAGAAAAGTAAAAAAACCATTCGCAGTCCATGGAACGGAAAAGTTTTCCTCCTCAATGGGCAGTACCTGGTCCAGATCATCGATCTGCATTTCACGAATTTCATACATCGGTCGGTTCCTCCCCGTTTTCTTTTGATTTGGCAGCCTCCTTTTCCAGACGCTCGTTCCGTTCTCTTTCTGCCTGTGATTTTCTCAGATATTCCGGCTGATGTTCCGCAGCGCTTTCCATCTTTCCTTCCCGATAATACACCTGTGCCAGAGCGCCAACAGCTGCTGCCCTCTGACGATTGACATGTGCAGGTGCAAAAGAAAATGGAATTTCCATCCATTCCTCAAGTTTTTCCCGGTACACCGCTACGCCATCTCCCAGGAAGATTACTTCATGATCCAGGCTGTTCAGCTCCCGTGCAAGTTCTTTCACACTCATCGCACTCTGTGGCCAGATCACATCCAGCTGGTGATCCGTATAGCAGTAAAGACCCGTATATACCTGATTTCTTCTCGCATCCATAATCGGGCAGACAAATTTATCAGTATCAAACACATTATAGGCCAGTGCATCCACAGTCGGTACACTAATCAGCGGTTTCTCCAGCGCCAGACCAAGCCCTTTCGCTGTTGCGGAACCGATGCGCAGACCTGTAAAAGATCCGGGACCTCCCGCCACTGCGATCGCATCCACCGTATCAAAATCCAGCTCAATCATCTGCGCAATTTCATCCAGCATCGGAAGAAGCGTCTGGGAATGCGTTTTCTTGTAATTCACTGTATATTCTGCAAGCAGGACATCATCCTCCAGGAGGGCAACCGATGCTACCAGCCCGGAACTGTCAAGCGCAAGTATCTTCATAACTTTATTCTTTCCTTTCCTTTATTTCACTGTCCGTTCAAGCGTAATTCTTCTGAAATCAAATCCGCGATCCAGATCTTTTTCAATCGTAATCGCTATGGAGCCTTCCGGAATCAGTTCCCGGATCAAATTTGCCCACTCGATCAGACAGACTCCTTCCCCAAAGAAATAGTCATCGTAACCGATCTCTTCCATCTCCTCAATCTCGCAGATCCGGTAAACATCAAAATGGTAAAAAGGCAGCCTCCCTCCATCATATTCCTGCACAATTGTAAAGGTCGGACTGTTCACCGCTTCTGTAATCCCAAGTCCCTTGGCAAACCCCTGTGTCAGAACGGTCTTCCCCACTCCAAGGTCACCATTTAATGTATAAATCTGTCCGGGGCGCACTTCCTGCCCCAGCTTTTCCCCCAGAGCAAACGTTTCCTTAGGGGAATTTGTCTCTATTATCATGCTTTCTTCTCCTTTTTTATGGCAGTCCCGGTCAGCAGACATTCCCGCTTCCGTCATCAGTCTCCGGACGCTGTCCTTATGTTCACCGGTACCAGTAACATTTTATCACAACTAAAGATTCAATACAATAACAGAACTTCGTTATCCTTACCATCCTGCCGATCCGCTCTTGCTTTTTTTCGGCTGATTTATTATACTCTTAGTGTATGAGCCAAGGGACAAATGGACATTCGTTTGACTTGTCCGTTTATTATGAAAGATTGGGGTATTGTAACAATGTTAACAGTAATGAAATTTGGCGGCAGCTCTGTCGCTGACCTGGAGCGCATCCGTAATGTAGCAAAACGCTGCATCGAAAAGAAAGAGGCCGGAAGTCAGGTTGTTGTCGTACTCTCCGCCATGGGGAAAACAACGGATCAGCTCATCGCAACTGCGAAGCAGATCACCGAGCAGCCATCCCGCCGCGAGATGGATATGCTTCTCTCCACCGGAGAACAGGTTTCCGTCTCCTTGATGGCCATGACGCTGATTCAAATGGGGGTAAGCGCAGTTTCTCTGAATGCATGGCAGGTTCCCATGCACACAACTTCTGATTATCAGAATGCACGTTTTAAACGCATTGACACCGAGCGCATCCGCAAAGAACTTGATGCCAATAAAATCGTTGTTATTACCGGTTTCCAGGGCGTAAATAAATATGATGATATTACAACGCTTGGAAGAGGCGGATCCGACACTACTGCTGTTGCTTTGGCAGCGGAACTGCATGCAGATGTCTGTGAAATTTATACGGATGTGGATGGTGTTTACACCGCAGATCCCCGTGTGGTTCCCAACGCCCACAAGATGGAAGAAGTCACCTACGATGAGATGCTGGAAATGGCTTCCCTCGGTGCAAAGGTTCTGCACAGCCGCTGTGTAGAGATCGCAAAAAAATACGGCGTGGAGCTGCTGGTCTGTTCAAGTCTCAACCGGAATTCCGGTACGATTGTAAGGGAGAATACAAAGATGGAGAAAATGTTAATCAGCGGTGTGGCTGCTGACAAGAATGTAGCAAAAATCCGTGTGGCTGGTCTTTCCAATGATCCGGAAAGTACCTTCCGCCTGCTCAATACATTGGATCAGAATAATCTGAACATTGATGTCATGATTCAGTCCCTTGGCAAGGACGGCACAAAATCCGTATCCTTTACTGTGGCAAGAACCGATCTGCTCCGAACGATGGATCTTTTGAACGCCCACAAAGAATCTCTCGGCATCAAAAAACTGGACTTCGATGAAAAAGTGGCCAAAGTATCCGTTATCGGCGCAGGTATCCGCTCCCATTCCGGTGTTGCAGCAAAAATGTTTGGTGCGCTGGCCAATGTGGGAATCAACACTGAAATGGTAACAACTTCCGAAATCCGTATCACTGCCCTGATTGATGAAAACTATGTGGATACCGCTATGAGAGCAATCCACGAAACATTTCTTGAGTAGTCCGAACAGGACGGGTTTCGAATGTTTTACAGAACACACAGCCATAAAAATTATACACAGACAGGAGAAAAAGAATGTCAAATCCAATTGTAACCTTTACCATGAAAAACGGCGATGTTATGAAAGCGGAACTTTACCCCGAAATCGCCCCGAACACGGTCAATAATTTCATCAGCCTTGTAAAACAAGGATTTTATAATGGCCTGATTTTCCATCGCGTGATCCCGGGATTTATGATCCAGGGCGGCGATCCCAAGGGAACCGGCATGGGCGGCCCGGGTTACTCCATCCCGGGAGAATTTGCTCAAAACGGTTTTTCGACCAACAACCTGGCGCACACCGAGGGCGTTCTTTCCATGGCACGTGCAATGCATCCGGACTCCGCAGGTTCCCAGTTTTTCATCATGCACAAAAAAGCTCCTCATCTGGATGGATCTTACGCTGCATTTGGAAAACTGACCGAAGGTCTCGAAATCGTAGACAAGATCGCCAATACCCCAACCGACTACCGTGATCGGCCGCTAAAGGAGCAGCAGATCGATACGGTCACAGTGGAAACCTTTGGCGTTGACTATCCGGAACCAGAAAAATGCTGATTCCTTTTTCGCGACAGCAAAGCAGATCATACAAACAAAAAGAACAGGTCATGACCTGTTCTTTTTGTTTGTATGATCCATATGCTTACCGGTAAAGGTATCCGTTCTTTTTATCCCTTGACACTGAGCCGAACCAGTGCTCTCTGCAGTTTTGCCTCCGCGATACGGTATTCCTTGTCACTCAAACCGCCTTTTGCCAGCATTTCTTCAGCACGCTTTTTCGCAGCTCCTGCACGCTCCGCATCGATCTCTTCCTCCCACTCCCAGGTGGTTGCAAGAACTCTGCACACTCCGTTCATCATCGAGAGCATGCCTCCGATGCAGGCTGCATTTCTTCTGCTGCCGTCCTCCAGCACAATGTGAGCTTCTCCCATACCAAGCGCTGTACAGAAATTACAGTGTCCTGCCAGGATTGCAAGATCACCTGTGATACTGCGGCATACCACCCGCACCACATCACCTTCGTACAGCAGACCATCCGGTGTACCAATTCGCACTGGAAATGTACTCATAGACAGCCTCCTTTACTGATTTCCTGCCTTTGCCTTTTCAAAGACATCATCGATAGTTCCTGCAAACAGGAAACAGCTCTCGGGAAGATCATCGCACTCACCATCGAGAATCATGCGAAAACCACGAAGGGTTTCCTTCAGCGGAACATATTTACCAGGCATACCGGTAAACTGCTCAGCAACAGAAAAGCTCTGGGACAGGAAACGCTGTACCTTACGGGCACGGCTTACTGTCAGTTTGTCTTCATCAGACAGTTCATCCATACCCATAATCGCAATGATATCCTGAAGTTCTTTATACCGCTGCAGCACTCTCTGAACCGCGCGGGCAATCTCATAATGCTCCGTTCCGACCACTTCCGGAGAAAGGATCCGGCTGGTGGAATCCAGCGGATCGACTGCCGGATAGATACCCTGGCTGGAAATCTCACGGGAAAGTACCGTAGTGGCATCCAGATGTGTAAACGTTGTCGCCGGAGCCGGGTCTGTCAGGTCGTCAGCAGGCACATAAACAGCCTGGACAGAAGTGATGGAACCCTTTCTTGTGGAAGTGATACGCTCCTGCAATGCACCCATCTCTGTTGCCAGCGTCGGCTGGTAACCTACTGCTGACGGCATACGTCCCAGAAGTGCTGACACCTCTGAACCAGCCTGTGTAAAACGGAAAATATTGTCAATGAACAAAAGTACATCCTGATTTTTGACATCACGGAAATACTCTGCCATGGTAAGCCCCGAAAGTCCGACTCTCATACGTGCTCCCGGCGGCTCATTCATCTGTCCGTATACCAGTGCCGTCTTGTCAATTTCACCGCTTTCTTTCATTTCATTGTAAAGGTCATTTCCCTCACGGGTACGTTCTCCCACGCCGGTAAATACAGAAAGTCCGCCATGTGCCGTTGCCACGTTGTGGATCAGCTCCATAATCAGAACCGTTTTTCCTACTCCTGCACCGCCGAACAGGCCGATCTTTCCTCCTTTGGCATAAGGGCAGATCAAATCAACAACCTTGATTCCTGTTTCCAGAATCTCCGTTGCAGGCACCTGTTCCTCGTAGGAAGGTGCCGGACGGTGAATTGCCCAGTGCTCTGCCGTTTTGGGGGCAGGCTGATTATCTACCGGTTCCCCCAGCAGATTGAACACACGTCCCAGGCATTCCTCACCTACCGGTACGCTGATCGGGCCTCCGGTATCTACTGCTTTGGCACCTCTTACCAGGCCATCGGTGGACTTCATTGAGATACAGCGCACTGTATTGTCGCCGACCTGCTGAGCCACCTCAACGGTTATTTTCTCACCGTTATTATCAATTTCAATGGCATTCAGCAGTGCGGGCAGTTCGTCATGTCCAAAACGAATGTCCAGAACAGGGCCGATCACCTGCACTACCTCACCAATGTGTTTTTCGCTCATTCCTGAATCTCCTTACGTTATATTAGATGCCTTCCGCACCTCCGACAATCTCTGTGATCTCCTGCGTGATGCTGGCCTGACGTGCACGGTTATAATACAGATTCAGCTTCTCAATCATTTCTTCTGCATTCCCCGTAGCTGCTTCCATGGCAGTCCGCCTTGCAGCCAGCTCGCTGGCCACGCTCTCGCAGACACTGCCGTAGATCAGTCCTGCCATATATTCCGGTACAATAGCGTTGAATACTTCCACACCATTGGGTTCGTAGACAATCAGGTTACGGATAATCTTCTGCTCTCTGGTTTCCTCACACTCTTTGGCGATATCAACCAACGGAAGCACCGGGAATACATCCGGCTGCTGTGAGAGCATTGAAACAAATTTCGTATAACACAGCTCCACATGACCGAATTTCCCCTTCTGAAACTCGCGGCAGAGAAGATTTGCGATCTCAAAGCAGTCTGCAACGGAAATCTCCGCAATTTCTGAAAACTGCTCGGTGACACATTCCACACCACGGTTTTTAAAATACTCTACCGATTTTTTTCCGATGGGCAGCACCATATATTCTTTGCCTTCTGCTGCGGCTTCCAGACATTTAAAGAGATTCGAATTATAACCGCCTGCCAGTCCGCGGTCTCCCGCAATCACCACATAACAGTATTTTTCGTTGGTTGACTCTCTTGCATACCTGGAATAAAACTCGGTATTGCCTCTGGCGATATCCTGAAGTGTCCGATATAACTCCTGAAAATAAGGACGGCAGGTATCTGCGCGCTCCTTTGCCTTACGCAGTTTGGAGGATGCTACAAGTTCCATCGCTTTGGTAATCTGCATCGTGCTCTGCACACTTTTGATCCGCAGCTTTACCGCTTTCATATTTGCAGCCATATTGTGCCCCTCCTAATCACATCATTTCTCCGGTCTTGTATTCAGAAAATTTTCTGTATATTCATCCAGCACCTTACGAAGCTGTTCCTCTGTATCCGCTTCCAGTTTTCCTGTCGACGCAATCTTTTGCATCACTGCTGCACCTTCCGCATCGGTATCCAGATGCGTATAAAGATTTGCCTCATAGGTTCGAACATCCTCAACAGCTACCTTCGAAAGGATGCCCTTGGTAACCGCATACAGGATCGCCACCTGCTTTTCCACAGGAACTGGTGCATTCTGATTCTGTTTGAGAACCTCCACGATGCGGACACCCTGATCCAGACGTGCCTTTGTATCGGCATCCAGATCCGAACCAAACTGAGCAAAGCTTGCCAGCTCACGATACTGAGAATAAATCAGCTTCAAGGTACCGGCTACTTTCTTCATGGCTTTGATCTGCGCATTTCCTCCGACACGGGATACCGAGATACCCGGGTTTACAGCCGGCATAACACCAGAGTGAAACAGCTCCGTCTCAAGAAAAATCTGTCCGTCTGTAATAGAAATAACATTCGTCGGAATATATGCTGAGATATCACCGGCCTGTGTCTCAATCACAGGGAGGGCGGTCAGCGAACCGCCGCCGTGTTCATCGTCCAGTTTTGCGGCACGTTCCAGCAGTCTGGAATGCAGATAGAAGACATCTCCCGGATATGCTTCACGTCCCGGCGGACGGCGGATCAGCAGAGAGAGTGCACGGTAAGCAACCGCATGCTTACTGAGATCATCGTAAATGATCAGCACATCCTTGCCTTTATACATAAAATATTCACCCATCGCACAGCCGGAATACGGTACGATGTACTGCAGCGGACTGGCTTCGGATGCAGTGGCAGCAACGATGATGGTATAATCCATCGCTCCGTTTCTGGTCAGATTTTCCACAAGAGATGCCACCGTGGAACGTTTCTGTCCGATTGCCACGTAAATACAGATTACATCTTTTCCCTTCTGGTTAATGATGGTATCTGTTGCAATAGTTGTCTTTCCGGTCTGACGGTCACCAATAATCAGCTCTCGCTGACCTCTTCCGATGGGTACCATCGAGTCGATTGCCTTAATGCCGGTCTGCAGAGGCTGAAAAACGCCTTTTCTTTCGCAGATACCCGGCGCCGGGCTCTCAATTGGCCGGTATTCTGATGCGGTAATCGGGCCTGCTCCGTCAATCGGCTGTCCAAGCGCATTGACAACACGGCCGATCATCACTTCGCCAACCGGCACGGACACTACCTTGCCGGTACGCTTTACGATCTGTCCTTCGCTAATGGTCTCCCCGGATCCGAATAATACGATCGACACACTGTTTTCTTCCAGGTTCTGGGCCATGCCATAGCTTCCGTCTTCAAACTCCAGAAGTTCTCCGGACATACAATTTGAAAGACCGCTGGCTCTGGCAATACCATCGCCCACCATCAGAACGGTGCCTGTCTCATCCTGCTGAATCGCATTCTCGTAATATTTGATCTGGCTGCGGATGACCTTGGATATTTCTTCAGGTTTAAGTTGCATGTTTTCCTCCAGAAGCGCATCATTTTTTGCGCTGTTTTTCTTTTATACCACTGTCTCATTCAGTCTTCTTGTGATACCGGCGAGACGTCCCTGTATCGTTCCGTCCAGATGAACGCCTTCCAGCTCCACCTTCAGGCCGGCAATAATCGAGGAATCCGTCTTTTCAATCAGAGAAATTTTCTTTCCGCTGATCTTTTCCAGCTTCGCCCTCAAATCTTCCAGCTGCCTGGAAGTAAGTGGTACCGCACTTGTCACTACCGCCTCGGCGATATTGTGATCCGCGTTATACCTCTTTACATATTCCTCACAGCAGCCGCCGTATTCCATCAGAAGATTCTTTTCACACAGCAGTTTGATAAAGCTTACCAGATATCGCTCTGCCTGATTGCCAAAGGCAGTTTCGATCAGGCCCAGACGTTCATCCTTTGGTATGGAAGGTTCGCCAAGGAGACGCAGATAATCAGGATTTTCACGAAACAAAATCCGAATCTGCTTCATTTGCTCCAGAATGGTATCTGAAAGCTGTTCTCCGGCAGCGAGCTCATAGAGGCTGCCCCCATATAATCTGGCAGTTTCTGTCATGATGCTTCACCTACATTCGATATAAATTCTTCTATCAGTTTCGCATGGTCTTCCTCGTTAATCTCGCGTTCAATTACCTTACCGGCAATATCCATCGCGATGCCTCCGATTTCACTCTTCACCTCGTTGACTGCCTTCTTCTTTTCCTGGGCAATCTCGTTTTCCGCTTTCGCCTTCATGGCGATCGCCTGCGCACTCGCCTCTTTTATGAGCTTTTCGCTCTGAATCGACGCCGTCTTCTGCGCATTTACGAGAATCTCATTTGCCTTATTCTTTGCTTCAAGCATATTCTGCTCATACTCATTTTTCATGGCACAGGCCTCATCCTTGGCCTTTTTGGCCTCTACGATCTCGGCATCTGCCATTTCCTGACGCTTTTTCAGCATCTCATTAATCGGTTTGAACAGGAAACGCTTGATCAGATACATCTGTATGAAAAGATTGCAGATCTGGGCAATGAATGTCCAGGGTACGATTCCTACCAGTTCCTGTACCTGCATGTTTTCTTTCCTCCTGTCTCTTTCACTGCGGTGCTTTTATGTCCTTGCGCCGAAGATTAAGCCAGGAACTTCATAAACATTCCAGGTGCAACAAAGATCAGAAGCAGACCGGTAACGAAACCGTAAATACCGGTCGTCTCAGCGATCGCACATCCAAGAAGCATGGTAGAAGTAACATCACCTTTGCACTCCGGCTGACGTCCGATTGCTTCAAGAGCCTTTGCAACTGCATTACCTTCACCAATACCAGGTCCGATACCTGCGATCAGAGCACATCCTGCACCAATAGCACATCCTGCCAACGCAATACCTTTTGCAAGTAACTGAAATTCCATAATATGATCCTCCTGTTGTATCATTTTTACCGCCGCACAGGCGGTTTCTTTTTTTCTCTTCTTTTTCTTTCCGCGCTCTAGAGAAAGCGCCGCGTCTTACGATTCCTCTGCCGCATTCGCAATATACATGACGGTCAGCATACAGAAAATAAATGCCTGCATGACTCCGGAAAACCAGTCAAAATAGACGGACAAAATTGCGGGAACACCCACATCCAGAATCGGAATCTGTGAAAGTACCCTGCCTGCCGCTCCCGGAATCAGACCCAACAGTTTGTTGCTGGCGAGCGCCAATGCTGCATAAATCAATGCATTGATTACAACGCCGGAAAGAATATTGCCGAAATGACGGCATGCCATACTGATCGGTGTCGCCAGTTCTGAGAGAATATTAAACGGCGTCATAACAGCAATCGGTGTCGTGAAGCCTTTCAGGTATCCTCCAAAACCATTGGTCTTAATCTTCTGTGTGGTAATCATGATAAATACCACAACTGCCCAGGCAGCCTCTGTGGAAAGATCCGCCGTAGGGCTTCGAAGACCGATCAGACTGATCAGGTTGGACACCACACTGGTGGCAAACAAAGCCGACACAAATGGTATCAGATAACGGAAACGTTCTCCCATATTTCCGATAACAAAATTGTTTGCCTTATCCACAATCAGCTCTGCCAGTGCCTGCCGTTTGGAGATATCTTTCACCTTAAGGTCATGCGTCAGCCAAATGCAAAGGCCGGTAATCAGCGCCATGACAATCCAGCTGACCACGATTGTCTCACTGACCTGTATTTTCCCCAGAACCGGAAAATCAATGGGGATCGTAAACAGGACCTTTGCCCCTGTGATATCAACATCCATACTCCTTTTTCCACCTCCTATCCGATTAGAAATAATAATTTTGATGCTTTATGCGGATGGATTCTGTTTCTTTGCAGCAATGGCATCCCAAATCCCTTTCAGCTTGATTCCCATTCCCGGAAACAAAAGAGGCAGGATCCCTGCCACAAACTGAAAGCACGGAGCCACAATTGCTGCTACCACCCACAGCATCTGCAGAAGCATTCTCTGGGAATAGCTTGCCTTCATACGATTTCTCGCACCTGCTTCCTCCTCCATGGACGCAACCTTCTGTACGGTGAGTCCCATCAGGAAAAAATTCAGGACAGCAATCATGCCTCCCCCAATGCCGCCCAAAATCACAGTGTAGTCAAATACAGCTTTTTCCGGCATCACACCATGCAGGATGCCAAAAACAATCCACATCAGTACAACACCGATTCCGGTGTAAACTGCAACTCTTCTGGTCTCTTTTTTCACAGCCGGCTGGACTTTGTCCCAAAAACTACTCATATCATTTCCTTTCTTTTTCTTTCTGATTCCTCCTTCGGGGAGATTCCCTAATTGTGCCTGTTGAAGGATACTTTCTTCTTTTCCTGTTTTTCTTTCTTCTCACGGGCAGTCACTTGCAGATACAGTTTATAGGCGACCGTAAATGACCCTCCCAGTCCGAAAAAAAAGCCGATCAGATAAACCCATCCTCCCAGGGCAAAGCGGTTGGTTAGCCACCAGCAAATACCAAGACATAATAAAAGGGGCGTAACGAAGGACAAGCCAAACTGTGTCAGAATCGTAAGATTACTTATGATACCTGCCCACTTTTTCATCGCTTTCATCCTTTCTACTGCCCCGCAGTTTCATGATATATTTTTACCGCATAGTCAGATTGTAGCATATCGCAGAAAAAAATACAACAAATTCGTGTCTGGTTTGTGCCAGATTACAAATAGTTTATCGTCGTTTAACGTTTTATACAGAAAAACAACACAGTTTTTTTATAATTTTACCAATTCTCGGCAGCTTTTTTGGAGAAAGCGATCCTTGATTTTCCATTCCGGATCCTGTGCGCGCAGATATCAGATTCAGCCGATGCCAAACAATGCAAGAAGTTTGTCAAGAAAACCGGTATTTTTTTCTTCTGTCTCTTCGGACTCTTCGATCTCCGGAACCAAAACTGCTTCCATCTGAATCACAAACTGTACTGCCGTCACATCTGTATTTTTCCCGGATACAAATGACTCCACTTCGCTGTTATCCCCTGTGATACCTGCAATCATCTCGTCGATCTTATCTGAGATTTCTGTATCCATTCCGTCCGTCTTGCTGCGCAGCTCCTTCGTTCCCTCCTTTAATTCCACGGTTCCTTCCGAAAGCTCCACAATCCCCTGCAGCAATTCCTGCACACCTTCATCCAGTTCCCCGGTTCCATCCCGCAGTGTTCCTGCGGCATCATAAAATTCCACCAGCCCCGTAAGCAGTCTGGTTGTACCGCTGTACAGACTGTCCGTACCGTTTTTCAGCTCCCGGCTTCCGCTTGCCAGCTGGGAAGCCCCATCGGAAACCTGCGTATATCCGGCTACAATCTGTGCTACACCATCCGTATATTCCAGAATTCCGCTATCCAGTCTGCCGTACTCCGTCACCAGCTGATTGATCGCATTGCGAAGTTCGGACCTCTGATACAGCATAGTTTCAAGAGAATCTGCCAGTTCCCTGATTCCGGCGTCAAATTCGTCATAACTTGCTTTCAGTGTATGTGCTCCGTCCGAAAGCTGCAAAATGCCGGCATTGACAGTATTCAGATACACTTCTGTTCCCTCAATACAAGCATTGTTCCCCCGAAACAGAAGGATCATCTGCTGTAACTGGCTGTCAAGCGCTTCGAGCTGTCCCTGCAGTTCATTCAGCTGCTGGGAAACCGGCCCTTCCCCTCCGAATGTATTCAGCAGTTCCTGCATGTTTGCAATCTGCTGACTCAAGGATCCCTCCATAGAGGTCAGACTCTCGATTACAGCAGAATTTCCTGCCTTCACCCGGTCCACATCCAGACCATTTTCCGCCATGACGGCTTTATATGCCTGATAGCTGACATTCTGTTCCAGTTCATCGATCCCTGCGGTAAGTTCCGCGATCCCGTTTTGGATCTGCGAAGAAGCGCTGAGCAGTGTTTCTATTTTTTCTGCAGAACCGGATACCTTGTTTAGCTCACTCTGAATCTGTCCAAGTGCCTGTTTCATCTGCGCGGATCCGCCCGTTAATTCCGAAGATTTTGCATTCAGCTGTTTTAAGGCCTCCTGAATCTGCGTAAGGCCATGATTCAAAGAAACAATACCGGAATCCAGAGAAGCCGCACCTCCCTGCAGACTTGCCGCACCGTCATTGATCGAGCTTCCTCCGTCCTTAAGTGTCGCCGCACCATCCTGCAGCTTTACCGCACCATCTGCAAGTTCTCTGACCCCGCTTTGGAGATCACCGTTTGCGCCATCCGAGAGTTCATGGACTCCGTCCTGCAGTTCGCCCGCTCCGTCGTCCAGCTGTTCGATCGCATCCAGCAGCTCTGTTACCTGATCCATCAGTTTCTCATCATCCACTTCCACATTCAGGGAAAGCAGAATCCCATTGATCGAGACAGCACTCATTTCAAATTCTGTGACATCCGCAGTAATCACAGTATCTATTCCCTTTCCCGGAAGAATGGTATAAGACAGCTGCTTGTCATTGCCCACATTTGCAATCGTTGCATCTGAAGCTTCGATATTTCTGCAGTTCTCTGTATCCAGCGTAAAGGCCGCCTGCAGTGCATAGTTGTCAAAGAATTCGCCTCTGCAGTCAGGATTTTCTTCCACCAGAAAATGAATTCTGAGCTTTCCGCTCATGCCGGCGATCTCATCTGCCGAATATTCTTTTCCATCCAGATAATAGCGGATGGAAATCTTCCATGGAATCTCTTTGCTTTTCATAGTACCTTCATAGTAAGCCCGCTCTGCATCGGTAGTAAAGGTTATTTTATCACCGCTCTGCGTGATTTCATCGCTGGTATTTAACATTTTTACAGAAGAATAATCACCATAATCGGTAATCTGTCCGCTTCCAAAGATGTTAACCGCATAGATCTCCTTCACTTCACCTGCTCCGTCCAGATTAATATAAATGACCTCTTCTTTTTCGCTGGAAGCGGAAGCTGCAAAAGACGGAACGGCAGACGCCGCCATCATCGTCACTGTCAGTAAAACCGGAAGTACTTTCTTCATCGTTTTCATTCTCTTTTTTTCTCCTTTTTCACATGATAGAAATGAGCGCTGCGTGTTGTGCGTTCCACCAGGCCGTCCAGCAGGAACAAAAATCCGGGGAGCACAAACAAAACGATCGTCAATGACAACAGGGTTCCTTTTCCAAGAAAAGTACCAAGCTGTGAGAGGATCCCGTGAGTGGAAATATACCCCAGCAAAAATCCTACCACAGCCATGACTGTTCCGGAGGTCAGAAGTGATGGGGTAACCGTGGCAATGGTTTTGATTATCGCGTCTCTCTTATCGTTTTTTTCTCTCCGTTCCATATACCGGTCCGTAAACAGAATCGCATAGTCTACTGTTGCGCCAAGCTGTATCGAACTGATAATCAGGTATGCGATATAGAAAACCACCGAATCCATAAAGTACGGAATCGCCATATTAATCCAGATAGCAGTTTCGATACTGAGCACCAGAATAACAGGGAGTGTAATCGAGCGCATCGTCAGCAGAAGTACCACAAAAACAGCACCGATCGCAATCAGGTTTACTTTCATCGTATCTGCTGTGATCGTATCCATCAGATCGTAGGTACTGACTCCTTCTCCTGCCAGATAATAAGCTCCCGGATAGTATTCATTCACGGTTTCTCTGATTGTTTCTACCAGTTCAAAGGTCTCTTCCCCTTCATAATCGGTCTCCACAGTCAGTACCATGCGGTTATAATCATCAGAAATCAGCTGTGAAAGCGTATCCTCTTCCAGATATTCCTTTGGGATCGAGGCACCCACGGTGTCTGTGTAGGAGATGATGCTGCTGACCTGCGAAATTTCATGAAGTGCATCCGAAAGCTGACGTTCCGCATCGGCATCACCATTCGGGATCAGCACAACATAGGTATCACATTTTCCAAATATATCCTCTACTGCCTGTGTATCCCGTCCCAGCTGGGTATTTCTTCCGAAGATTCGGGAAGATCCGTAATAATAAGAGTTGTGATTGGATGCAAGAAAGCCTGGTACCATGAGGATCACGCAGATGCAAGCCATCGGAATCATAATCCGGCTGACAAACCGGCCGAATTTATCAAATTCCGGCAGGAATTTTCTGTGATGCGTTTTCATCATCACCCTGTGCATCAGAAGAATCAGACATGGCATAAAGACGAAAACGGTAATCAGACTGATCGCAACTCCTTTTGCAAGCGCAATCCCGAGATCCGGTCCGATGCCAAACCGCATAAACAAAAGTGCCAGAAATCCGATCACGGTGGTCAGTCCGCTGGAAAGAATCGAGGATGTCGATTTACACAAAGCATCCACCATCGCCGTTTTGGAATTTTCCTCCTTTATCAGACATTCCTCAAACCGATGAATCAAAAAAACAGAATAATCCAGTGAAACTGCCAGCTGCAGAACCGCTCCCGCTGCGTTTGTCACAAAAGAAATTTCCCCGAAAATCAGATTCAATCCGCTGTTAATTAAAATGGCAACTCCAAGACCCAAAAGAACGATGACCGGTTCAATCCAGGAAGTTGTCGTCAGAGTCAGAATCAAAAATACAATCAAAACCGCAAACACTGTAATTTTTCGAATCTGTCCGACTGTGCTTGTAGTTGCAACCGCACTTGACACGGCGTCACCAGTCATAGCATTCCCGTCTCCGATGACCGCCCGAATCTCATCGACTGCTTCAATTCTCTTTTTCTCCTCTATGGTAACGGTAAAAAGAGCTGTCTCATTTTTGTAACAAGCCTCCACTGCATCCTGATCCAGTGTCTCTAAGGGCTGATAGATATTAACCGCATCGTCCAGCCACATCACACTTGTCACACCGGTACATTCAGACAATTTTTCTTTATACTCCAGAGCCTCGGGGACTGAGACATTCCGCACCATAACTCTGGCATTTGGAATACCTCCGTCAAATTCTTCCTGCATTTTGTTCAGAGCTACCGTCGAGGGACTGTCATCCGGCAAATAATCTCTCATATCATAATTCACACTGACAAAGTTCTGAAGAATTCCGCAGATAATTGCTGCCGCAAGGAACGTAATTAAAATCTTTTTCGGATTGTTTACAATCCATGAGTAAAATTTGCGCATAATTTTGTCACTCCTTTTCCCTGGAACATGCAGCTCCTGTGATTTGAAACACCCCGCGTCCGTATTGGATCAGAAATGTCAGCAAAGAACATGTCATACTGCCCTCAAAAGGCCGCTGCTGTTTCAGGATTTCCATCCAGCCGCTCACATGACCCTGCTCAATAATGGCAAGCAGCTGTCCGTACCTGGTTCCGATCGGTGTCTTCATCCGTATATCATAAAACCATTGATTTTGTGCTGACATGACATTTTCCTCCTATCCCTTTGCGTTCATGCGTTATTATAGCGTCTCATGCTCCCCTGCAAAACGGATAATCTGGCGCATTCATCCGAAAATCAGACAAACACGGAGAAATTGTCTGGGAAATAAAACAACTCTTGATCCATATTACAGACAAGTGTATATTAAATTGTGGAGGTGATGATTCTGAAACACGATATAACGACCCTGAACACCAAAAGGGCACTGTCTTCCTCTCTGAAAAAACTGATGCAGCAAAAGCCCTTTTCCAAAATCACCGTCAGCAATCTGATTTCCGACAGCGGTCTGAATCGAAATACATTTTATTATCACTTTGAGGACATCTATGCTCTGCTCCGCTGGACACTGGAGCAGGAAGCGATTGAAGTCGTACGCCAGTTTGATCTGATGGTAGACTACGAGGATGCAATCCGTTTTGTGCTTGATTATCTGCAGGCCAACAACGCAATGCTGAAAAACATTTATGATTCTCTGGGAAGGGATGAACTGAAAAGATTCTTCTACAATGATTTTATCGGCATCACCAAATCAATCATTGAGGATATTGATGAGGCACAGGAAATCGGCGCCCCTGCAGAATTTAAAAGTTTTCTTTCCATGTTTTGTACGGAGGCTCTTGCGGGTATTCTTCTCGAAGCGATCACAGAGAAAATGCCGCAAAACCATGAAGCTATCATTTCCAACATAACCATTGTGATTACCTATGGCATTCCGGCTTCTCTTAAAGCTGCCGTGCAAAAGGAGACGGAACAGATCCGTTAAGGGAATATGGGACAGGCTGCATTTTTTACCTCTGCAGCCGCATAAAAAAACGGTAACTATTCTGCTGCCTGCTGAATATAGTTACCGTTTCTTCTGTCATTCACTATAAAAGTCCCGGACAGCAGCCATGTGACGGAGCATGCTTGCATGCGCAGACACATGGATATTGGACGGGCTGGCCCGTATGAGCAAGCAGGCCGATAGGCCGGATTGCGAATATGGGTAGCGATTGTTGGAGCACGAAGTGCGGAACAATCGATTTTTATTCTTGGTGATGTCTGTGTAAGCAGACATTTCCGTTTAGTTTAAAAGCTCTTCCTCCAGGGATCGTTTCGGAACATAATGATGGTCCTTTTCATCGCGATAATAATTTGTATTTCCATCTTCCGGAACATCTACAAGCGTAATCTCTTCCGCAGGTTTTCCAAGTGCCACAATCAGCAGCGGACGAATCTTTTCTTCGAGCTGCAGCTTTTTTTGTACCTCTCCGGCCGTAAAATTCCCGATCATACATCCGCCAAGTCCCTGCTCGACCGCAGAAAGCAGCATAGTCTGAGCTACAATTCCTACATCTTTCTGATAACGGTTCAGATTTTCATCCATGGAAGTATCCTGGCAGATTACAATAAAAGCCGTCGGACGTTTCCCAGGATGGGGAAGATCCAGTTCCGGAAGAGCTCTTGCCCATCTGGTCATGGACTGGATCAAATCGACCTGCTCCTTCTCCCACGCAATGTAGTATTTCAATGGCTGCTTATTCACACTGGAAGGACAAAGGCGGGCACAGTCTACCAGTTCCACAAGCGTTTCTCTGGAAATTCTGCAATTCTCATCATACCCACGGTAACTGCGGTTTTTTCTTACCAATTCCTTTATCATACGTTTCCTCCTTACTCTGTTTAGATATATAAGCCGCCGATTTTGAGAGTGCAAAGCACGAAAAAATCGACGTCAGGTTCGTTTGTCGGGTTACAGCTTTAAAACAGTCCGAATAGATGGATTTACCTGTTTGGAAAACTCATCGCCTGCACTCTGGGGGCCGACAACACTTCCGTAATGCGTCGGTATTGCATATCTGGGATGGATTTTGTTCACAAAGAGCGCTGCTTTCTCCGGATTCATCGTATAAGTTCCTCCCACCGGAACCAGAGCTACATCGCACGATACCGTTTCATTGTCCTTGTTCTGATCCGTATCACCTGCGACATAATAGCATCTTCCGTTTTGTTTCAGTAAATAGCCAACCCAGCCGCTGGATTTCGGATGAAACGGCTTCAAATTATTGTAAGCAGGTACCGTCTCCAGCATAAGAGAACCGATCGTAAGCTTGTCCCGCGGTGCAACGCTGCGGATCCGATTTCCAAATTCGCTCAGTTTCTTCTTTGCATCCTGTTCCATCTTTTCCGGTACTATAAGAACAGAGTCTGGCTTTTGTACTTTTCTGATATCCTCCGGCGAAAAATGATCATAATGATCATGCGTAATACAGATAACATCTGCATCATGATATTCCTTTTCTACCCGAAAAGGATCTACATAGACAATCTGTTCCCCGGTAATACGGATACTGCTGTGAATGAGAACTTCTATTTCCTCAAGCATTTTTTGTCCTCCTGTCTTTTTTCAAAAAGGGGTTGACTTATTTTGGATTTCAAAGTATTCTATATCTGGTTTTAATTACTACGTGTTAAAGTCTTCGATTTTTTATGATCTTGTTTTTTACTTCAATTGCAAAGGAGGATATTTCCCATGAGCTTACCACCACTTCAAATCGGCAGTCTTACCGCTTCCATTCCCATCATTCAGGGTGGAATGGGAGTCGGAATCAGTCTCTCTTCTCTTGCAGGCGCAGTCGCAAAAGAAGGCGGTATCGGCGTGATCTCAGCAGCACAGCCCGGATTTTTGGAACCGGATTTTGCAGTCAATCCCTTAGCGGCAAATCTGAGGGCTCTCACAAAACACATCCGGCGTGCAAAGGAAATATCCAACGGCGGAATCATCGGAGTCAACATTATGTGCGCCCTGTCCCATTATGAAGATTATGTCCGCTGCTGCATCGAAAACGGAGCTGATCTGATTATCTCAGGCGCCGGGCTTCCCAGCGAACTGCCAAAATATACCTCGGGCAGTTCCATCCTGATTGCCCCCATTGTATCCCCTCCAAGAACCGCGAAAGTTCTGCTGCGCCTCTGGGATCTCCACTATCAGAGGGTACCTGATCTGGTGGTCATCGAAGGACCGAAAGCAGGCGGACACTTAGGATACAGCCCGGAATCGGTAGCTGCCTATGCAGATACCGGATATGACATGGAAATCCTTGAAATACTTCAGATCGTTAAAACTTATGAGAAGAAATATTCCCGTTCCATCCCTGTC
Organism: Fusicatenibacter sp.; assembly: GCA_022766945.1. Classification (GTDB taxonomy): domain Bacteria; phylum Bacillota; class Clostridia; order Lachnospirales; family Lachnospiraceae; genus Fusicatenibacter. Next base: position 51,461 of record JALEOU010000081.1, read on the forward strand.
GTCTTCGCCGGAGGTGTTTTTGACCGAAAAGATATTGATCATTATCTTTCCCTCGGCTGCGCAGGTGTGCAGATGGCCACCCGTTTCGTTGTGACAGAAGAATGCGATGCTGATCCCAGATATAAACAAGCCTATCTGGACGCATCCCGGGAAGACATTACCCTGATTCACAGTCCCGTCGGCATGCCCGGACGTGCCATTCGGAATCCGTTCCTGAAAGAGCGGGAAACAGAACGGGAAAAAATCACTCACTGCTATCAGTGTCTGAAAAAGTGTGACAAAACCTCCATTCCCTACTGCATAACCACAGCGCTGACCCGTGCCGCCCAGGGTGATGTGGATCATGCGCTGCTGTTCTGCGGTGAAAATGCATGGCGCCTGAACCAAATGACAACCGTACATGACCTGATGCAGGAACTTTCAACCGACATCTGATCATACGTTCCAAAAGGCGGACAGCGAATTCATTCAGCCGCTGTCCGTCAGTATTCTGTCGTCACATCCTCTTTGCTGATGTGATAAGTCTCCAGAAAGGAACGGTAATCCTTCTCATCACGGATCACCATAATTTCTTCAAACTTCCCTGTCTCAAGATTCTTAAAACCAGCCACTTTCTCACCCGTACAGATACTGCTCCTGATCATCGGCTTCTGAACTTTTGGATCATAAGAACTACCCGGTTTCTTTCTGCGTCCAAACAAAAAAATCGCCTCTCTTCCCTGATTTTATCTCTATCATACCTGATTTTCCGATCAGGTACAAGAAAAATCTCACAGCCGCATATTGCAGAACTTTTTTCCTTGTGGTAGCATAATTCTTATCAAACTTCATAAGAGGTACTTATTATGGATATCAATTACGAACTTTACAAAGTTTTCTATTATGTAGCTACTACACTTAGCTTTTCCGAGGCTTCCAAGCAGTTGTTCATTTCCCAGTCTGCTGTCAGCCAGTCTGTCAAGGTATTGGAGAAAAAGCTTGGGATCACTTTGTTTATCCGAAGCACGAAACGGGTTGCACTGACACCGGAAGGTGAAACACTGCTGCGTCATGTGGAGCCTGCCATTAATCTGATTTCCCGCGGGGAAGCACAGATTATGGAAGCCGGTACGCTTGGCGGCGGCCAGTTGCGCATCGGTGCCAGCGACACCATCTGCCGCTATTTTCTTGTGCCGTATCTGAACCGTTTTCATCGTACCTGGCCAAATGTACACATCAAGGTAACCAATCAGACCTCTACCCAATGTGTCGATCTGCTGGAATCCGGCCAGGTAGACTTTATCGTAACCAACTATCCAAATTCCCATCTTTCCAGCCAGCTGACGATGACCCCGATTCATACCTTTCAGGATGTGTTCATCGCAAATGCTGAATACTATCCGCAGCTAAAAAACCGGCCGGTTCATCTTCGTGAACTTTTAAACTATCCGATTCTCATGCTGGACCGGAAAAGTACGACCAGCGAATTTCTGCACAGCCAGTTTCAACGTTTTCAGCTGGATCTGGTTCCGGAAATTGAGCTTGGAAGCAATGATCTTCTGATTGATCTGGCCAGCATCGGGCTTGGGATCGCATTCGTGCCGGATTACTGCCTGACACGTGAAACTTCCGTTTTCCGGCTGGATATCGTGGAAGAACTTCCCATACGACAGCTCGTCATCGCCCACAGCTCTCATCTTCCGATTCCTCAGGCTGCAAGAGAATTTATGGAAATGCTTCCGGAAGAATAACCTGGCATCAAAAAAAGCACGGGCAAAAAGCCCATGCCTTTTTTGATGCCGATTCTGTTCGTTTCTTCTACTGTTCAAAAATTTCTGCCGTTTGTTCCGTTTCTGCTGTCAGATCCGCATCCGGCTGATTGATATTGATGTTCCGTGTCACTTTGGCATCGTAGCTGTCTGCGCGCATGATCTCTGCAAGATCTACGCCGGTTGCTTCCTTCATTGACTCAAAAAGCTTTGCCATTACAACCGGAACATTTCCTGCCACAGAGCCAACGCCGCTGTCATCGCCGCCTCCGATAATCGTGATCTTATCGATCTGACTGAGCGGCTCGGCAATCTTGCCCGCAATTTCCGGAAGAACCTTAATCATCATTTCAGCCATGGCAGCTTTGTTATAACGCTGATAAGCCTCTGCTTTCTTTTCCATACCTTCTGCTTCCGCCAATGCCTGGGCGCGGATCGCAGCTGCCTCTGCCTCACCTTTTGCTTTGATACCGATCGCCTCCTGCTCCATCGCATAGCGTTCAGCCTCCGCTTTGGCCTTGCGCGCTTCCGCTTCTTTCACCGTCTCAAACTGCTCAGCTTCTGCATTCTTCTGACGTTTATACAATTCCGCTTCTGCTGCCTGCTGTTTCGCATAGCGCTCCGCCTCTGCTTTTTTCTTGACTTCCGCTTCCAACGCTTTCTCAGTTACATCAACCTGTCTTGCGCGAAGCTCTACCTCGCGTTCCTGACGTGCGATATTCGCATTTGCAGTGGTAATCTCAATCGCTTTTCTCTGTTCTTCTTCCTGAATTTTGTACGCAGCGTCAGCTTCTGCCTTTTTGATATCAGATTCTTTCTTCAGTTCTGCAGACTTAATCGCCAGGTCGTTGTTTTTCTTTGCAATCTCGGTTTCTGCGAGTACCCGTTCATCGTTGGCTTCCTTATTGGCGCGTGCCTGCGCAATCTTAATTTCCTTCTCGGAATTTGCACGGGCAATCGCTGCAGATTTTTTAATTTTAACAATATTGTCGATTCCGAGGTTTTCAATCACCTGATTGGAATCCACAAAATTCTGTACATTAAAACTGATAATATTCAGTCCCATAGCTGCCAGATCCGGCTCTGCGTTTTCCTTCACCAGCTCTGCGAATTTCTGCCGGTTGGAAACCATTTCTTCGAGACGCATTTTTCCGACAATCTCACGCATATTGCCTTCCAGCACTTCACGTGCCACTTTGGCTATGTATTCGCTGTCCCTGTTCAAAAAGTTCTGTGCTGCCAGATACAGTTTATCCGGCTCATTTCCAACTTTAATGTTAACCGCTGCATCTACCTGGATATTGATATAGTCAGCTGTCGGAACTGCATCGCTGGTCTTTACATCGATGGCAACCAATTTCAGACTCAGCTTGTCGAGGCGCTCAAAAAACGGAATCTTGATGCCTGCTTTACCGATCAGAATCCTCTGGCCTTTCTTGAAGCCCGAAATAATAAATGCAGTATCCGGCGGAGCCTTTACATATCCCGAAGCTAACAGAATCAGGATCACTAGAACAGCCAGAAGCACAACAAAAAGAATCAGATGATCCAAAATAAATCCCATACACATTCTCCCTTCTTCATATCGATCGTTTACAGTTTGAAAACTTCATGTTAATAATATAACATTTCGCAAATTATGTGACAATAGAAGAATGTTTACGATTTTGTAAGATTGCTGTTCAGACGGCAGCGAACGCCGTACAGAAAATAGATCTCGACGCAGACTTGCTTTATTCTCCTTCAAAAGCGGCGCTTATTCTTGACAGTTTCCTCTTTTCCTCTTTATAATAGAGAAGACGTCTGATGATTCGGACTGTAAGAAAGGACAGAGTTTTATGTATCAGTTTGAAAAAATGGGAAAAAAACTTCTTGGCGAACAGATCGAGGAAGAATTGATGGATTACATTCTCAAGGAACCGGTATCTGTCGGAGAAAAAATACCGAATGAATTTGAGCTGGCTTCCCGCTTTGGGGTAGGGCGCAGCACGATCCGGGAAGCCGTAAAAGGGCTTGTCTCCAAAGGGATTCTGGAAGTCCGCCGCGGAGACGGCACCTATGTTGTCAGTACCAGCACGGTCATGGATGATCCTCTGGGACTCTCCAGGCTTCAGGATAAATATACACTGGCTCTCGAGCTTTTGGATGTACGTCTGATGCTGGAACCGGAGATTGCAGCCCGTGCTGCCGAACTTGCAAATGAACAGGACGCAAAAGAGCTGTTAGACCTTTGCAATATTACAGAGCAAATGTATCTGCAGGGAAAAAATCATATTCAAAAAGATATCGAATTTCACACCTGCATTGCCAGATGCAGTAAAAACCGTGTCGTTGAAACTTTAATTCCGGTGATCAACACAGCTGTTATGACTTTCGCAAATCTGACGCATCGCATGCTGAAGCAGGAAACCATCGACACACACCGGGCTATCACCGATGCCATTTTGGATCACGACTCCACCGGAGCGCGCTGTGCTATGATGATGCATCTGACATATAACCGTCAGGCCCTGATGAAGCAATATCGGGAGCACCGAAAAAAAAACAATTCATCAGATCTTTCAGATCCTTCCTGACCGGATCTCTTCGTTCATTTCCAGCAAAAGCAGAGGAATTTTAGACAAAAACTCCTCTGCTTTTTTGTCTAAAAAAGAGAATCGTTTGTTCAAACATCATATGTTCTTGATTATTTTCTTAAATTTTGGTATATTCTTTTCAGAAACATAAGACGTCTTACCTTTGAATAAATAAGCAGCAAAAGTCAGGGTATTCATCAGACATTTCCACAAAAAAAGAAAGAGAGGTATTTATTTTATGAATGCGGAAGCTATCGCGCTGAATCCCACAAGACTGGTCATCGCAGCAATTCTTGGACTGGTCATTCTTCTGTTCCTGATTATCAAATGCAAAGTTCAGGCAATGATTGCCATTCTGGTCGGTGCGATTTCCATCGGCCTGTTTGCAGGAATGCCTGCACAGGATATCATCACTGCTGTCAATGACGGAATCGGCAACACGCTCAAAGGAATTGCTCTCCTTGTAGGTCTCGGTTCCATGTTCGGAGCAATCCTGGAAGTTTCCGGCGGTGCCCAGACTCTGGCTGTCTCCATGGTCAGATGGTTTGGAGATAAAAAAGCCGCCTGGGCGCTTGGTATTACCGGTCTTGTCATCGCCATGCCTGTTTTCTTTGATGCAGGACTGATTATTCTGATTCCACTGGTTCTGATTATTTTAGATTCCATCACCGGCGTTGTTCCTGCTCTTAGCTTTCTTCAGCCCATATTTGGCTTCCTCGGCGAACCGTTTGTCGCACTTTTAATTGCTACGATTGCTGCAATGCTCGTCCTCGGTGTGAAACACGGTTATTCCATGGAGGAACTGGAAAAAATCATGACGAAGTCCCTGGAGCCAACCGGTTTGATCCTGCTGGTAACTGCCTGCGGCGGTGTACTTCGTTACGTCCTGCAGTACTCCGGCCTCGGTGATCTGATCGGAAACGCTGTCGCTGCCGCTTCTCTGCCTCTGGTAGTTCTCGCATTTCTCGTAGCAGCCCTGGTTCGAATCTGTGTCGGTTCCGCCACCGTTGCCATGACAATGGCTGCCGGAATTGTCTCCGCCATTCCGGGAATCTCAGAGCTTTCCCCGCTCTATCTCGCCTGTGTAACCGCAGCAGTAGCCGGAGGAGCAACCGTGTGCTCTCACTTCAACGATTCCGGTTTCTGGCTTGTGAAATCACTGGTCGGAATGGATGAGAAAACAACCCTGAAAACCTGGACGATCATGGAAACACTGGTAGGTACGACCGGTTTTCTCGTAGCTCTTGTCATTTCCTTCTTCGCATAAAGCGTGAAATCTGATATGATAAGAACAGAACCCAAACAGCTTGTTTTAGAAATAGATATATTTTAGGAGGTATCGTATATGTGTCAGTTAACAAGTCAGAAAATGCGTCAGTTGGCTCCTGAACTGGATCCACTGCGAATCGGTACCGGCTGGAAACCGGAAGATCTGTCCAAACCTCAGGTGATTGTGGAAAGCACTTACGGTGACAGCCATCCGGGCAGCGGTCATCTCAACCTGCTGGTAGAAGAAGTTCGCAAAGGAATTGCCGAAGAGGGAGGATATGGCGCACGCTATTACTGCACAGACATCTGTGACGGTGAGAGTCAGGGAACAGACGGGATCAATTTCAGTCTTGCCAGCCGCGAAATGATTGCCAATATGATCGAAATTCATGCAAATGCCACTCCTTTCGATGCCGGCGTTTACCTTGCCAGCTGTGACAAAGGCATGCCAGCCAATCTGATGGGACTGCTTCGGGTCAATATTCCTTCTGTTGTGGTTCCCGGAGGTACGATGAATGCCGGACCGGACATGCTCACACTAGAGCAGCTGGGAATGTACAGTGCCAGATATCAGAGAGGTGAGATTACTGAGGATACCCTGAATTGGGCGAAACAGAACGCCTGTCCGAGCTGCGGTGCCTGTTCCTTCATTGGAACTGCTTCCACAATGCAGATTATGGCAGAAGCTCTGGGACTTGCCCTTCCCGGAAGCGCTCTGATGCCGGCTACCAGTCCGGATCTGCTTGCCTTTGCAAAAGAAGCAGGTCATCAGGCAGTCCGTCTTGCTTCCATGGAACATATGCGTCCAAGCGATATCGTAACCATGGATAGTTTTGAGAATGCCATCCTGGTTCATGCGGCCATTTCCGGAAGCACTAACTGCCTGCTCCATCTTCCGGCGATCGCTCATGAACTTGGCATTGAGATCACCGGCGATACTTTCGACCGTCTCCACCGCGGTGCCAGATATCTGCTGGATGTCCGCCCGGCAGGCCGCTGGCCGGCAGAATGCTTCTATTATGCCGGCGGTGTACCAGCAATCATGGAAGAGATCCGCGATCATCTGCATCTGGATGCTATGACTGTCACAGGAAAGACACTGGGCGAAAACCTGGATGAGCTCAAAGCAAACGGTTTTTACGACCGCTGTCAGAAATGGCTGGATGAATTTAACAGCCGCTACGGATGCCATATTACCAAAGAGGATATTATCCGCCCCTACGGCAAAGCCATCGGATGCGACGGCAGCATCGCCATTCTCCGCGGAAACCTGGCTCCGGAAGGCGCTGTAATTAAGCACACTGCCTGTCCTAAGGAAATGTTCCGGGCTGTACTCCGCGCAAGACCTTTCGACAGTGAAGAGGAATGCCTGGATGCGGTATTAAAGCATAAGGTAGAAAAAGGAGATGCTGTCTTCATTCGCTATGAGGGTCCGAAAGGAAGCGGTATGCCGGAGATGTTTTATACTTCGGAGGCTATCAGCAGTGATAAGGAGTTGGGCAAAAGTATTGCACTGATCACCGATGGTCGTTTCTCCGGTGCTTCCACCGGTCCGGTGATCGGACACTGCAGCCCTGAAGCCGCTGACGGCGGTCCGATTGCTCTGGTAGAAGAAGGCGATCTGATCGAGATCGATGTCATAGAACGAAAGCTCAATATTATCGGAATCGCCGGAGAGTGCAAGACACCGGAAGAAATCGATGCTGTTCTCGCAAAGCGCCGTGCTAACTGGAAACCACGCAAAAAGAGATACACCAACGGTGTGCTCCGTCTCTTCAGCGAGCACGCAGCCAGTCCGATGAAGGGTGCTTATCTGGAATTTGATGACTGATCCGCACAATAAAACAGAGCCTCATCCCTGGCTGCAGGGACGAGGCTCTGTTTTATTTACATCTTCACAGATTCCAAAAGAAATTATTCATAGGTAAGTCCAAAACCGGAACGGTAATAATTACCGTCTTCATCGCAGTAAGCGTAACTTCCGCCTTTGACATTTGCAAGAATCGCAGGATCAATGTACTGATCTTTGTCATATCCCGGAACATCATTCGGAGAAGCACATACCTCACGCATCACACCATCAATCTCTTTCTCCGTGATCTGAATCACATCCGGGGAAGATACCATGGTCAGACTCATCTTTCCGGTCGGACGGTAATCTCCGGAAAGAACATCCACCTGAGCACCAAGCGCATTGTCCAGTGCCACTTTGCTCACAGTATACTGAATCGTCAGACCATCGCAATATGGCTCAAGCTTATCCAGAATCCAGGGATTATTCACCACACAAGTCGCGATCACTTTTCCGCCGCTGCCATGCACGATGTCTGCAATCTCTTTGATCTTGTCCACATCCTTCAGTGTAGTAACCGAAACCTGTCTTCCTGTCTTTTTCTGACTCTTGTTGACCTCGCGCTCATCCACCATCAGCTGATCCGCCATCTCAATCACCGGCATGGCAAACTGATAAAATACCATGCCGTTGCTGATCGGCCATACATGCAGATAAGCATAATCAGCCTCTTCCGGTGTCTCGACAATGGTATAGCCCTTCTTTTCCAAAAGTGCTGCAAGCGTTCTTTTGAGCGCAGCATTCTCATCCGGCGGTGCAGAGCCCGCTCCCATGGCTTGTGCCATAATTGCAACTCCGGTGTCCACACCTTTGAATGTAGCAAGATATACTTTCTTTCCTTTTTCCATCGGCAGCACGCCGCCGTGATTCTTGGCAAGCACGACTGCTTTCTGATTTGCGATATAAGCCTGCTGCTTAGCGCCTTCAAAGTTCTCTTCTCTCACTTTGTCAGCATAATCCGGATCCAGATATGGATTATCCACACGGTTCGTCTTAAAAAGACTCAAAAGACGATTGTAATTGGCACGGTCAAGCGTTTCCTTCGGCAGATATCCTTCCTCAACAGCACGGACAATGTTTTCGGAATCGGAATTGCCTCCAATGACATCAGTTCCTGCCGAAATGGCTTTGGCATAGCGCTCCGGGACAGACAAATCTTCCACACCGTAAATCTGAACCGATGTGATGCCGGAGTCCGAGTTTACATAACCGGAAAAGCCCATCTCCTCGCGGGCCAGTGTTGTAATCAAACCTTCACTGTAGGCAGAAGGCACTTCTTCATTGGAAGTCAATTTGCCGCGATAGGACTGCGGTACACTGCGGCCATCCTTTGCAGCGCGGGAATAATCCGGCATAATCGCAGACGCGTTTTTGTCAAAGGCAGCCTGGAACGGCGGAAGGTGATATTTCTCCATGGAGCCTTCTGTCGGATACAGCCTCCACTGGCTAATGGGCATATGAGGCTCGAAACCATTTTCGGAAGGTCCGTCGCCAGGGAAATGTTTCACGGTAAGCACCACAGATCCTTCATTGAGCCCTTCCTCTCCGTTCTGATAACCGCGAACCAGTTCAGAAATAATGCCGCTGGTAATCTCCGGACGTTCTCCATAGGTACCGCTAATCCGCGGCCAGCGTGGATCCGTAGCAATATCCACCTGCGGACCGTACATAATATCCAGTCCTGCAGCTTTCATCATCTTTCGGTCTGTATCCGCCATATTGTAAATAAGGTCAAAATTGCCGTCTCCCATCACTGCCGCTCCGATTCCAAGAGAATCCGGATAACCGATATTGATCGGATTTGTGTGCAAAGAATAGGGAATCGCAACACCGCCCTTGCATGCCTCATATTCCAGCATCTGCGTACCCGCATTGTGATACAATGCGCTCATTCCGGCTTCCACACGCATGTCACCGCGATATACACCGGCAGTCAGTTTGCGTACCAGCACATCTTCATCATCCACTGCCATGCTGACACCCGGAAGCGGAGATTTCGGCGGCGGTTCACTGGGATCATGTTTTTTGAAAATCCGGTCGAACCTGAGCTGTCCATTCTCATCGGTTGCATCCGCACGCGTTGCAGCCACCGGCGTATTCCAAAGTGTATTCAGCACAAAACCAGCCTGCTGATCCAAACGCATATGTGCCACCATGTCCCTAGCACGTGTTTCCGGATCCAGGCGCCAGTCTTTGTATGGATCCAGAACGCCGCTGTTATCCATATCCTTAAAATACAATCCGTCCTGCACAATCACGCCGCAGGTTGTCACCCCGATCGTGGGACCATTTTCATTTTTAAAGTAAACCGGTTCCAGATAAAAGTCATTAATGTTTTCCCCCTCTTCCAGCTGATAAGGCGCAGGAATATAGCCGTTATTCAGCGCTAAGTCCTCCTTAACAGGATTCTTTTTCATGCAAGCTCTCCTTTCTCAAAACATGATTTTGGACACCTGCTGTCCATTTTTACACTTGCTCACACCATTCACCCCATATTTATGTCATTCTGTCCAAAACAGAATCATATAAATTACAATAATTCTACACTCTGCACAAATCTCTGTCAAGTTTTTTTCGCAAGGTACAAGAAAGCCCCACTTTGGAGAGAATCCCTTCGAACACAGCTGTGTTTCATACGGAATCTGTCCAAAACGGGGCTTTTTCACCCATAACCACTGGAGTTTCGATAACCCCACAAATTATCTGGAAGTGATCTTTGCAAGAGCTTCTGAAATGGCACTCTTTAACTCTTTCTGATCCGGTGTGGTTCTTCCTGCCAGCTGGCGGATTCTCGCTACCACATGATCATCACCAACTTCTCCCAGGCTTCTGACGGCAGCTGCCATGATTTCTTCATCCTCTGTATCCAGCAGAGAGGTCAGCAGATTCACAGAGCCGTCTGCTTTCGATTCACTGCATGCCCTTGCCAGCATAATCTGTGTTTCTTTGTCGGCAAAGAGATACTGTTTTCTCAGCTTATCCCATTTGCCTCTCTTAACCATCTTTCTCAATCCATCCTCTGTTACCTGCTTTGAACCAAACATGCGAAGTCCCTCTTTCTTTCTATTATGATAGATTGTCCTTTTACCAGCGTTCCATCAGCCTCTGAACAATCCTGCTAGTGGAGATTATACGCCTCTTAGCCGCCACTGTTAACAAACTATTTCTGAATATTCCATAAAATTTCTATAAATTTCTTTGGATTGGAAGACATCTTTTTCCCGATACCCTACTTTTGCCTTAAATATCCGGTATACTCAGCTGTATGCAGCAGACGATTTGCATTTTCCACCCTTTCCGGTGACGGCGGCCGAATACCGGAAAGCTGATAAGGAATGCCCAGATTCTCCCACTTAAAAGTGCCAAGCGTATGATACGGAAGCACTTCTACTCTCTGTACATTGGAAAGTGTGTGAAGGAACTCATCCAGCTGCATCAGATACTCGTCATAATCACTGCGCTCCGGCACAAGAACATGTCGGATCCACACCGGTTTTCCGATCTCTGAAAGATAGCGTGCCAGATCGAGAATGTTTTGATTGGTACATCCGGTCAGTTCCCGGTGTGCCTTGTCATTTATCAGCTTGATATCCAGAAGCAACAGATCTGTATAGTTCATCAGCTCCTGAAATTTTCCAAAAAACGGCTCTTTTCTGGTAAACGGATTTCCACTGGTATCGATGGCGGTATGAACTCCCTGCTCCTTTGCCTTGCGGAATAACTCAATCAGAAAATCCATCTGGAGCAGAGGCTCTCCTCCACTGACAGTGATACCCCCTTTGTCTCCCCAGTAATTGCGATAACGCAGTGCCTTTGTAAGCACCTCATCTGCAGTCTGATAACTGGCTCCCTCCATGCTCCAGGTATCCGGATTATGGCAGAACTGACACCGCATTCTGCATCCTTTCACAAAAATCACATAGCGGATCCCCGGACCGTCCACAGATCCAAAACTTTCAATGGAATGAATGGCGCCTTTCACCGGTGTATATTCTGTAGAATTCATGTAAACTTCCTCCAAAACTCGCTTCTTCCACTCTCAAACGGGTAAACATCTGACTGCTCTCCAAAGGCTTACCCGGATCGTTATCCATCATTATATGAAATCACCCCCTGGATTGCAAGGGAGATCCTGTACGAAATTCCATACAACCTTTTCTTTTAGTATATTGCATTATGAAATAGTTTGTGTTATGATCTATTCATCAAGGAGGTGTTCTCATGAATCCACAGTTAAAAAAAGGGGCTCTGGAATTGTGTGTTCTCTCCCAGCTGACTGCGGAAGATAAATATGGATATGAACTGACTGAGACAATTTCCCATGAAATGTCGATCGCTGCAGGAACACTCTACATGATTCTGAAACGACTCAAGGAAGCCGAATACGTAGAAACTTATCTGATTGAATCTACATCCGGACCAGCCAGAAAATATTATCATCTCACAGAAAAAGGAAGAACATATCAGCAGGAGAAGAAAGAAGAATGGCAGACATTTACTGCTATGGTGAATCGATTGATTCAGGAAGGAGAAAAGGAACTATGACCAGTACGATCTATCAACTTTATATGAATGAGCTGCGCAAAGGCCTTGAACGGTACGATCCTGACTTTGCAGCAGAAATTCTGGAAGATTTTGAAGACCATTTTGCAGAAGGACGCAGCCAGGGAATGAGTGATGAAGACATCTGTATGGAACTCGGACCCGCCGAGGAAGTGCTTTTGGAGATCCAACAGGAATTCCGTGACAGCACTTTTACAAAAGACGCTCCGGATACCAATCTCATTCAGGAAAAGAAGGAATCCCCTGTCTATGTGACCGATTCCACATTACCCATCCGCCGTATGGAGATTCGTCTGCAAAATACCGGTGTACGCTTCACTCCCGGCAGTTCTGATCAGGTTTCCTATGATTTTTCAGGAGATTATGACCAGGACCGCTTCGAAATTTATACCAACGGTGATACCTTCTGCCTCATCGAGAAAAAGCATCCCCTCTTTCGCAAAAAACGATTCTGGATTCCTTTTGTCGGCGGCAGCGAAAGTTTTCTGCTGCAGGTACCCTCTTCGGTAACCCTGATTTCCTGCACTCTTGTGAACGGTTCCTGTCACGCAGAAGACCTTCATCTTGATCAGTTCCACGTCAGCACAGTAAACGGAGGGGTTACTCTCCGCCGGATTGCGGCGGATGAATGCTTTGGCAGCACAACCAACAGTTCCCTTATAATGGAAGAAATCAATGCCTGCCATCTGAAAGCCGAAACAGTCAACAGTTCTTTGCGAACTGCTGCCGTTTGCGGCAAAGCGGAGCTTCACAGCGTCAACGGTTCCGTCAACTTTCGCGGATCCGCTGAAGACTCGCTCCTTGCAGGTACCGTAAATGGCTCTGTGAATTTATGCTATCAGATTCCGGAACATGGTGCATCTTTAGACGCTTCTTCCACTACAGGCAAAATACTTGCCGTTGTAAATGGAATGCAGTACTCAAACAAGAAACGTTTTCAGATGAGTTATGGAGATGCGGCATTGAAGATTAAAGTCAGCACAACCAATGGTCACATTGAATTAAGAGAAGGCGCTTATTCCTCCCTCTTCGAAGCTTCTCCCAATCAACAGAGCAGCCCGGAAGTTCAGATGGGATCCGGTGAATTGCCTGCAGATCAGATCTCTTCCATTGAAGTCAACTGGCCATCTGGCGCTGTCAATATCGGAACGGATGACGGAAGTACCATCCGCTTTTTTGAAAGCGGAGCCGATTTATCCGACGAGAATCAGATGACCTACTCCATGAAATCTCAAAAGCTTTGTATCCACTTTTCGAAGTCCAATCAGCTGGTTCGCCTTCCAGGAATAAACAGTCGGAAGGGTCACGGAAAAACCCTGACTCTCCTTATTCCGTCTGCTATGATGCATCTTCTGGAACGGCTCGATGTGGAAACAGTATCCGCCCAGACAAATATCCACAATCTTTCTCTTTCCGATAAGCTGAAGATCGAAAATGTGTCCGGTAAAGTGTGCCTTGATCATGTCACCGCGCCAAAAATAAAGCTGGAAAACGTCAGCGGAATCCTCGAAGGAAGGAATCTGAACTCTGAAAACCGTCTTTTTGCTGAAACGGTTACCGGAAATATTTCTCTGTACGGCAGTTTCCGGCAGATTCGGTTTGAAAGTGTTTCCGGAAATCTTCTGGCGTCTTCCGATGTCTGCCCGGAAAAAGTAATTTCCGATACTGCTTCAGGTAATCTGACTCTTATCCTTCCCGGTAAACCTGGTTTCACCTATCGTATGGAGAGTGCCGGCGGGCACGTATCCTGCGATTTTCCGTTCACTGGGGACAGCCGCCAGGGAACCTGCGGCGATGGAAGCAGCCGTTTTGCTTTTGAATCAATCAGTGGATGCGTCAGCATTAAAAATCACGATACCAAAGACTGATACTGTTATAATCGGTAATTTGTGGATAAACATCCCATATTGCATAAACTCTCTTTATCTCAAAGAAAAACACCTGCCGCATGGTTATTTGCCTCTCCATGCGGCAGGTGTCTTTTTAAAGTCTGACAGGTTTCAGGCGGATATTGAATGTAAATTCTTTTTCATCAAAACAATACTTTTCCAAAAGTTCCGGTCCGCAGCTGTTGGATCCGATCCCATTCTGTCTGTAATCCACACAGAATACAGTGTATGGGCTTTCCACCAGCTCATAATTATGCGCTTTGCTGGTCAATTCCTCTGCAGTATAAACAGAAGCATTGAAAGAGAAAGTCTCCTCACCAACTGCCATCAGCGCCAGACGATCGCCGTATACCGTCACATAATCACAGTCATAATGACTGCCATTTTCCTGCGGACGAATATAATCTTCATGCAGTGCTTTCACCGTCGTATGGAATACTCCATGATAGCTGCTTCTTTGTTTGTCGATATAACTTTCGTTTGGTCCAAGGCCACAGTAATTTACCTTTCCAAGACCTTTCGGCAGGAACATACGCAGGCCAAAACGCGGCAGCATCGGGAAGATCGGATTTTTCTGAACCTGCAGCGTGACATCCACAGCTCCATCAGGGCGGATGATCCAGACGGCTTTGATATTCAGAATTCTCTGAATATAAATCGCTGATACAGAAAGTATGCTCTCAATCTGAACGCCGTTGTCCGATACAGTGGTGTTCGTCTCATAGGCTCTTGTCACAATCCGGTCGTATTTCGCATCCTGCCACACGTTTCTGATATTTCTGTCATTGTCTGTCGGTGCTCTCCAGATTTGATATTCCATAGGTCTTTCCAGAATTTTCTGATTCTCATACACCATCTCAGAAAACAAACCTGTTAATTTATCGTAAGTATAGCAAAACGCCGGAGTTGAAACGGTCAGTGTACGGTCATCTTCCTCAAACTCAAAATTAACTTTGCATTTCTTGCAGGACAGCAGTTCTTTTGCTTTCTGATTCACATTCTCAGCAGTCTTCACAGGAATCTCCTCAAAGCCAAGTTCATATCCTGCAGGAAGTACCTGCCCCTCCTCTTTCAGGAGATATGTCACAAGCAGATGGCACTTGCCCTTTTCCGGTACCTGGAAAGGAATCGGCACACAGCCCTTTTGATGAGCTTCCAGATCCAGCACTGCCGGGTCATCAATCACCCCCTGCTCCCTTACCATGCCATCCACCAAAACTTCATAGCGAATGGTCAGATAATTTTTCAGGTTGGTAAAATCCAGATAGTTTCGAAGCACGATTTCCTGCCTGTCCTGATCAAAAGACACAACTCTCGCAGGGCGGTAAACATTTTTAAATTCCAGCAGACCGGTGTGCGGTGTGCGGTCCGGATATACCAGTCCGTCCATACAGAAGTTGCCGTCATGGGGATATTCTCTGTGATCCCCGCCATAAGCATAGATTTTTTTGCCTTCAATAGTCGTACCCATATCGATCACATGATCACACCACTCCCAGACGAAAGCGCCGCAGGAACCGTCATACGTATGAATGATCTCAAAGTAATCTTCCAGATCTCCCGGGCCATTTCCCATCGCGTGGCAGTATTCACACATGATGAAAGGCTTCGTACCGTCTTCCTCAAAGTATTGGCGGATCTCAGCCAGTGACGGATACATTCTGCTGTAAAGATCCAGATTGCTGTAGTCATATTTTCTCTTGTCAGAGATATAGCGCGCTCCCTCGTAGTGAGTCAGACGGGTTGAATCAAATGCCTTTGTCCATGCCAGGGCTTCCTCAAAAGTACAGCCATAAGCACACTCATTTCCCATAGACCAGATCACAACACTGGGACGGTTTTTATCCCGCTCCACACAGCGCTGTGTACGGTCTACTGTGGCAGCGGTAAAAGCCGGATTATCCGCAATCGCTTCATTCCAGCGTTTTACAAAGCTTTCCCAATCGGTCTCAGTTTGATACACATTGGCTGTTCCATGGCTCTCGTTGTCCGCCTCATCAATCACATAAAATCCCAGTCGGTCATAGAACTGATAATAAGCAGGCGCATTGGGATAATGGCTGGTCCGAATCGCATTGATATTATGCTGTTTCATAACAATCAGATCTTTCATCATCTGCTCGCGGCTGATGACAAAACCAGTCTTCGGATCACTGTCATGACGGTTTGTTCCGTGGAACTTCACCTTAACACCGTTAATATAAACAATGCCATCCTTCACATGAATTTCCCGGATTCCCACATGATCAGTAATCACCTCATGTTCTGTTTTCAGAACCAGTGTATACAGATAGGGATCCTCCGCATTCCACAAATGTGCATCCGGCACCTCAAGCACAGCTTTTCCATCTTCCACAGCTATTTCCGATATTTTCGTTCCCTTCGCTGTCCACAGCTCTGCTGTCGCGTCTGTCGGCTCCTCTTTCTGCCAGGAAAAACGGATTTCCACCCTTCCGTCTCTGTAATCGTTCGTCGGAGCCGCTGTCACAAAATAATCCCGGATTCCCTTTTCACTTCGTTTCAGCAGATACACATCACGGAAAATACCACTCATACGGAATTTATCCTGGTCTTCCATATAGCTGCCGTCACACCATTTCAAAACAAGAACCGCAAGCGTATTGACTCCGTCTTTTACCAGTTCTGTCACATCAAACTCACTGGTAGAATGAGATACCTGGCTGTATCCCACAAAGCTTCCGTTCATCCACACATAAAAGCAGGAATCCACTCCCTCAAAGTTCAGACACGCCACGGGCGCTTCCGGATCCTTTCTGTATGTAAACTTCTTTACATAGGCACCGCAGGGATTCTCATGCGGTACATACGGCGGATCCATCGGAAACGGATATCTGGTATTCGTATACTGATGCCGGTCATGACCGTAATTCTGCCATACACCGGGTACCTGAACCTTTTCGAATGCTGATGTATCATACCCTTCCTCATAAAATGCATCTTTTACCTCATAAATGCTGTCAAAATAGGAAAATTTCCACTCGCCGGAAAGCAGCACAAAGCGATCCGATGCCTCTCTGTTGTCCACCAGGCAGTCCATTCTTTTGGATGCCGGAATATAGTAGGCGCGATTTGGCATCGTATTCACATGCAGATGCTCCAGATCCTCATAATACTTTGGAACAATCATTTTCCACAAAACCTCCTTTGTATGATAGAACTCATTATACAAAACGATACCTGTCATTTCCATATCTCAGATGAAACAAAATATGCACAAAATGATACAATGTTACTGTACTGCACTTTTGATTGTCACGATTTTTCACACGTTTATAACACCTTCATAATTCATTCCGTAGCCGTAGTCATAGATATGCCCCTCACTGTCCGTGTAAGGTTCCAGATCAAGACCTTTATCCTCACTCTGCGCTTCCACTGCATCCATATCTTTCGGAATCTGAATCGGCAGCCGTCCTGTCGGATTATACCGGCCAAACACTACATCCAGCACAGCCGCTTTTGATACGCCAAAATCAGCAACAATGGCATCTGCCGCGGTCTCGAATTCCTGCATCACCATTGGGTTATGCAACGTAGCGCAGACAATCACCGGTTTATTCCCCATCACCTCACGGCAGAAAAGAATGTTATCCAGATCCGCTTCATTATAGGCAATATTCGTTTTTCCCCGATAACTTCTGTTTGTAAAATTCTCGCGGAAATCTCCTCCGGCAATGCTCACCTCTCTTGCATTGACTGCTGTATAAGGACGATACTGCAATGTAATGGGAAGATAGCCGTTTCCTCCTTTTGCAAGATCCTCCACAGAATACGGATTGCAGGACGGACTTTCCACAAATATCAGCGCCACATCCGCGTCTTCCGGTTTTTCTACTCTCTGTCCATATTTTTCCAGCGCTTCTTGGGAAACCGGATCTTCTTTTCTTTCCGGGAGATCAATCCGGAAAAATGCTTTGGAGGTCCGGATTTTCCGCTCGGGCACATAGACTTTCAGTCCCGTTTTCAACGGAAGAATCCCCTTTGCTTCTTTTTCTCCCTGCACAGTGCGGTTTTTCAAAAGAACCACAGATTTCTGCTGTGCTTCGTATCCATGGCGGCAAAATTCCTCACAGCCAACAATCCTTTCGGATTCTTCCGGATCCAGATACGGGTCTTCAAACAGTCCGCAGTGAAAAATATTTTTCAACAGTCTTGCCGCAGAGAGTTCCATGCGCTCCCGCATGATCTCGCTGCCATAGCGCTCGCACCCGATTCGATAGGCTTCGATCACCGGTGCGGATTCACTGTTTCCGCCAAACTGATCGACACCGTTCCAGATCACCAGAAGACAACGCTCCGCCTCGGAAAGGTCCTGTACTCCATAACAGCGACTGCCAAATCCTTCGATTGTAGGAGCTGGGTCCTGGGTAATGCCCCAGTCTGTACACACAATCCCCTGAAATTCATATTTTCCGCGCAGAAGATCCCTGATCAGATATTCGCTATAGGAATTTCCCACATTTTTCCCGTTCTTCCGATCCACGCCATAAGAGACGGTATAATATGGCATGACGGCAGATGCGCAGCCCGTAGGCCCGTCCAGATGGAATGCCGCTTCGGTAAACGGTTTCAGATGTTCCTCAAAATTCCCTGTGGGATAGACCGCATACTGACCGAATGCATAATGCGCATCTCTTCCGCCCTCTCCGGTTCCGCCGCCCGGCCAGTGCTTCACCATGGTATTGACGCTGTCTTTTCCCCAGCCATCCGCTTCCCCTTCTGTAGTCTGCATGCCGTCACAATATGCCTTTGTCAGTTTCTTTGCCATCTCGGTCTCCTCGCCAAGAGTATCCACGAAGCGCATCCAGCGTGGCTCTGTACAGAGATCAATCTGCGGTCCGAGAGCTGTCGTGATTCCAAGCGCACGATATTCCCTTGATGCATCGCGTGCGAACTGTCCTGCCACTTCCGGGTCGAAGCAGGCCGCAAACCCGATGCCTTCCGGCCATTTGCTCACATCGCTGCCGCCGCTTTTGAACTCCGCTCCGGAATCTTTTGCTCCGTTTCGCGGATCAGAAGAAATGTTCACAGGAATTCCATGGGGAAGTGCTTCCGCTTTTTTCTGCAGTTCATTGCTCCATCTGGCCGAGACCGCAGCATTTTTCACTGTGGTCAGCAGAATATGGCGGATATGCTCCTGCTCCAGAAAGACTTTCTGCTGATCTGAGAGCTCGTAGGGCTCTTTGTTTGATTCTGTAAAGGTTTTTCCATCAAAGGTGCCCTGAAATGGTCCGTTTGCCACAGGCGGCACCGCCTGATGAGGGGAATACAGCATCAGTCCGGCAATCTCCTCGATCGAAAGACGACCTGCCAGATCCTTTGCTCTCTCTTCATCTGAAAGACGCCAGTCCTCATAGGGCAGCAATTTCCCTGTGCGCTCCAGGTCCTTAAAATAAAAACCATCCTGTTCCAATACTTCGATTCCTGAACTTACAGACCAGGCAATCGTTTTTCCGCCTTCCTGACGGATCCGAAGGATCCCGTCTTTTTCTGTCCGTTTTTCCATCCTTTTCTTCCCTTCTCCTGATTTTTTAGATTCCCGGCCTCTCGATTTCGTTTCTGCACCGCTTTACGCCAGCGTAAACACAGCCCCCTCCGACACAGCACTGCTGTTTCCGATCATAACGGTAAAAGTGCCCTCCTCACTGCCATAGCTTCCATCTTCCCGGAAGAACCGCAGCATCTCTTCCTTAATCACGAATACAGCTTCTTTTTCCTCCCCCGGCATGAGAGTGACTCTTTCAAATCCTTTGAGCTCCTTAACCGGACGCACTACACTGGAAAAATCATCCCGCACGTATAGCTGAACCACTTCTGTTCCAGCACAGTTTCCTGTATTTTTCACTGTCACACGCGCCGTAATACTTCCTTCCTTAGTCATCTGATCCTGATCCAGCGCCACCGGTGAAATCACAAAGCTGGTGTAGGAAAGACCATACCCAAACGGATACAGCGGTGCATTCGGAATATCCAGATATTTGGAGCGGAACTTTTCCTTCATACCCGGCAGATTTGGCCTGCCCGTGCTGTATTCGTTATAATGCACCGGGACCTGTCCGACACAGTATGGAAAACTCATGGGAAGCTTACCGGAGGGATTTGTCTTTCCGGTCAGAACATCTACAATAGCATGGCCGCCCTCGGTCCCCGGGAACCACACGGTCAGAACCGCCCTGGCTTTTGCACTGATCTCCCGCAAATCCAGGGGACGTCCGCTAAAGAGCACAACCACTACATTTGGGTTCACTGCCGTCACTTTGCGGAACAGCTCCATCTGAACTTCCGGAAGATCCAGCATGGCCCGGCTGGATGCTTCTCCGCTCTGCAGATAATGCTCTCCCAAAGGCATCACCACAAAATCCGCCTCTTTTGCCAGAAGAACGGCTTCCTCTTCCATCATCTGAAGCTCTTGTTCGCTGATCTCCTTCTTCTCTGTTCCCGTAAAGCCGATCAGCTCCACATCTTTTCCGATGACCGGGCAGCCATTGTGATAACTCGTCCGTTTTGCATCAAAAACTTCTCTGGCAGCACTCTTTATCGTCACGCAGTCTTTTTCATCCCCTGTGAATGACCAGCTGCTCTTGATTTCCTGATTTTCTGTATAGGGACCCACAAACGCAATCTTTTTTTGAAGATCCAGCGGCAAAATTCCATCATTTTTTAACAGTACAAAAGATTCTGCCGCTGCCTTCCTTGCAAGATCACGATACTCTTTGCAAAGAATCAGTTTCTTCTCCTTTTCCGGATCCGCATCCTTATACGGATTTTCAAAAAGACCTAATTTGTTTTTCAGTTCCAGAATCCTGGTAACCGCCTCATCAATCAGGCTTTCCTCCACCTTACCCTCTTCCACCAGGCGGCACAGATTCGCCGCATAAACAGAAGTCATCATGTCAATATCCACACCGGCTTCCAGAGCTTTCACTGCAGCCTCACTCTCATCCGCAGAGCTTCTGTGCGCCACTGTCTCCAGGATGGCTGAAAAATCGGAGATCAGCACACCGTCAAACCCCATCTCTCTTCTCAAAATGTCTCTCATCAGCCATTGATTCGTACTTGCGGGAATGCCATTGACAGTATTAAACGAAGTCATCACCATTGCAGCTCCGGCATCAATGCCGGCCCGATAAGCCGGAAGATAAAACTCGCGGAAAGTATGTTCGGATAGCTCCACTGTATTATAATCTCTTCCCGCCTGTGCCGCACCGTAGCCGGCAAAATGTTTGATACAGCTTGCCACGCGTCCTTCTTCTTTCAGATCCTCTCCCTGAAATCCTTCTACCATTGCTTTGGCAAAACAGCTGTTTAGATAAGGATCTTCGCCGGTGGATTCCATCACACGTCCCCATCTGGCATCTCTCACCAGATCAACCATTGGCGAAAACGTCACATGGAGTCCCATGGCGGAAGCTTCCCTTGCTGCAGCATGAGCACACTCTTTCGAAAGATCCGGATCAAAAGTAGCTCCCTGCGCCAACGGCATCGGAAAAATCGTCTTCATTCCATGAATTACATCCATCATAAACAGCATCGGAATGTGATGCGGTTGTTTTTTCATGTAATCATCCTGCAGTCTCATCAGTGTTTTTGCCCCGGCAGCGCCAAGAATCGATCCCGCCATTTCCAGATCTTCTTTTTCAAGTCCCATATCCCTGGCCGGCCCGGTAAGCACATTGTTCTCATCTCCCAGATAAAATGCACCGGAAAGCTGCAGCATCTGATCCACTTTCTCCTTAAGAGACATCTCTTTTAGTAACTGTTCCAAGTCTCGTTTTTCCATATCACACTTCCTCCCTGTTCATGTGGCTGTCAGTCCGCAGCCCCATAATAAAAAACCTTTTCTCTATTGTAGAGCAAAAAAATGCTTCATACAATTCTTTTTCCAGATATTTTTTTGTACAATATAAACAACAGTTTCTGCACAGCGTTCGTTTTCCTCCAAGCAGTAACTGAACAACATTACAGCTTTATTCCCCTCAATGCTTCCGCAAATGCATTATTCACCGGTTCCTCTGCTTCTTTTTGCTGTCTGCGCATATAATTTGCCACATCCTTTTTGCTGACACCGCCGCCTTCCTTTTTCCTTCGCTCCTGAAATTTTGTCATGCGCTCTTTGTGTCCGCACGTACAGACAAACATGGCATCTTCTCCCTTTCCGATCATCTCCATGCGTTTATGGCATACGGGGCATCTGGCATTGGTCGTGCGGGATATCGTTTCACGGTATCCGCATTCGCGGTCCTGACAAACAAGAAGTTTTGCATTCTTTCCATTGACTGCCAGAAGACGCCTGCCGCAGTTCGGACATCTTTTATTTGTCAGATTATCATGGCGGAAAGTACCTTCTTCCTCCCTGATCTGATCAATCAAAGAAATGGTATAGGCGCGGATTTCCTCCATAAATTCTTTCCGCTTCTTTTGGCCCTTTGCTATGCCGGTCAGCTCCATTTCCCACAACGCAGTAAGTTCAGGTTTCTTCAAATCCTCCGGTACAAGGCGCAGCAGCTGTTTCGCCTTTGAGGTCAGATAAATCTCATTGTCTTTTTTCTCCAGAAGAAAACTGTGAAAGAGCTTCTCAATAATGTCCGCCCTGGTGGCAACAGTTCCAAGTCCGCCGGCCTCACCGATACTCTTTACCACACGTTCCTCCCGCGTTTCCATAAATCGAACCGGATTTTCCATGGCGGAAAGCAACATCCCTTCCGTAAAACGGGCAGGCGGTTTTGTTTTTCCTTCCCGGATTGTGATCTTCACATCCGAAAACTCCTGTCCCTTCTCCAGCTTTGGCAGATTCTGTTCCCGGATTTCCTCTCCGTTTTCCTCCCCGTCTTCAGAAGAGTTTTCATAGACTTCATGCCATCCCTTTTCCAGGATCCGTTTTCCTTTCGCCGTAAACTGCTCCCCGTTTTGTTCCGCCATCACAGTCGTTTCCTCGTAAATGCAGGGCGGAAATAATACGGCAAGAAACCGTCTTATCACAAGATCATAGATTTTCCGCTCATCCGGTGACATGCTGTTTCGCTGTACATACTGTTCCGTCGGAATGATTGCGTGATGATCCGATACCTTTGCATTGTTGACAAACGGCAGATTTCCGCTCAAAGGCATTTTCTTCGCTTTGCCTGCCAATATCCGGTAGGGACCAACCGCAACCGCATCCAGTCGTTCAACGATCGTAGGAACAATATCACTTGTCAGATAGCGGGAATCTGTTCTTGGATAAGTCAGCACTTTGTGTGTCTCATAAAGACTCTGCATCAGGTTCAGCGTCTGTTTGGCAGAGAATCCAAATTGTTTGCTGGCATCCCGCTGCAATTCTGTCAGATCATACAGCTGCGGTGCATAAGATTTCTTTGTTTTTGTATCTACCTGCGTCAGAACTAGCGAAGATGCAGCCGCACCCTCCCGGATCTTTTCTGCTTTTGCCCGATCTGATATCCGTGTGCCGCCATGTCTCCCGTCTTTCCATGTAAAGCTGACTCCGCCTGCCATCGCCGTTACAGTATAATACGGTTCCGGTACAAACCGGCGAATCTCCTGCTCCCGCTGATCAATTATGGCCAGCGTAGGTGTCTGTACACGGCCGCAGGAAAGCTGTGCATTGTATTTGCAGGTCAATGCCCTGGTGGCATTGATTCCTACCAGATAGTCCGCTTCTGCTCTGGAAACAGCTGCCTGATAGAGAAAATCATATTCTTTTGCGTCTTTGAGATTTGCAAATCCTTCCCGAATCGCCTTGTCTGTCACAGAGGAAATCCACAGTCTCCTGCACGGTTTCTGATTGTGCGCCTGATTCAAAATCCAGCGTGCGACCAGCTCTCCTTCCCGTCCGGCATCCGTGGCAATGACCACATCTTTTACATCCTGGCGGGACAGCTGTGAAACAACCGTATGATACTGTTTGCCTGTCTGCGGAATCACTTTTGTCTTCAGTTTTTCCGGCATCAAAGGAAGATCTTCCATCTTCCACTCTTTATATTTTTTGTCATAATCTTCCGGATCCTGCAAAGTCACCAGATGGCCCAGCGCCCAGGTTACAATATACCGATCTCCCTCCAGTGCACCGCTCTCTTTTTTCGTGCACCCAAGTACACGGGCAATATCCCGCCCAACCGAAGGTTTTTCCGCAAGCACTAATGTTTTCATCCTATCCTCCAAATCAGTATCTTCATCTTGCCAAACTCATGGATACAAAAACAGTGTACCGTTCTGCCGGCACACTGCTTCTTTTTCATGATAAGGTCCATCCTGACAGACCTGTTTTATCATCGCAGACGGCAGGATCAATGCCATCTGCTTCCTTCTGCACTTTACTGCAGATAATTAACAAATTTCTTCTTAAAAGCTTCCACATCGTTGGTATGTGCTTCAATCCGTGCATCCGGATTGCCTGCTACCATCAATACGCTCATCAGAGATTTGGCATCAAAAATACAGCTTCCGACCTTCAGATCCACATCATAGTCCAAGCGATTCACCATATTGACAAATTCTTCCACACTTTCCACTTTGTCAAACTTGACAGGCAGCGAAACCATATCTTTCATCTCCTTTCTTCCTAACTCATTGACACATAATGTCAGGGGCATTCGGCATATTGGCCCTGACATCAGCGCACTGTTCGTTACTAAAATAACACATGCCCATGTTTGTGAAAATGGATAGAATCAACAAATTCAGACATTTTTTTACGGTATATTCACACAAATGATTTTTTCTGTTTTCGTCATTCTGTACAGTTTTGAAGAAAGGTTTTCCCTTAAACCTATGGTAATCATTTCAGGTATGCACACAACATATTTACATATCCATGCTCATCATTATCTGGCACTATATACAATATTCCGTATCTTTCTGGTGAGTGCAAAAGTTCCCGAATCTTTCTTCTGCGTCATCAGCAGAAGGGTCTGTTTTTCTTTTGGCGCATTGGCAAAATAACATCCCAGCCAGCCATCCCAACCGTATTCTCCAGGACTGCCAAGGGTCACTGCCCGCTCGGGCTCCCTGAGGATCCGCATAAAGTTTCCATAGGTAAACCCTTCCAGTCCCGCCCACTCATTCATATATTCCTGCTGTTTTTTGTCCAGCTTCCGTTTCGTCATAAATTCGACGGAAGCATTCTCGAGAATACGCTGTCCCTGATATTCGCCTCCGTTTTGCAGCATACTTGCAAAATGCAGATAATCATCGATGGTAGAGACAAGCCCTGCACCGCCTGATTCAAACGCCGGCCGACGGTCCATGGAATTGCGGATACCCAGATTATGTCCCAGATACAGAAGATATGGTTCTCCTTCCCTGCATTCATAGACCTTTGCCAGACGACTCTTCTTTGCGGCTGGCACATAGAATCCGGTGTCCCTCATCTCCAATGGTTCAAATAGTTCTTTCTCGAGAAAATCGCCAAAACGCATACCGGATACCACTTCCACAACAGCACCTGCCACATCAGCAGAAGTCCCATAACACCAGGCAGTTCCAGGCTGGAAAGAAAGCGGCAGCTGCCCCAGGCGGTTGGCAAACTCCACCGTCCCCATTTTGCCTCCGTTTCCCTCATCAAGTCCTTCAATCACTTCCGCAAACAGTGCTCTTGTCTGCTTACCGGCTTCATTCTCTCCGTCATATACCAAACCGGAAGTCATATGTAACAGATCCATGAGATTCATTTCTCTGTGCACCGTTTCCAACTCGCCATTCTTTTCCACCTTCTGTCCCTGAAAGCCCGGAAGATACTTTGCTACCGGATCACACAGATCGATCAGACCCCGCTCCAGAAGAATCATCATCGCTGCAGCTGTCACCGGTTTTGACATGGAAAACAACCGAAAAATCGTATCTCTTCGAATTGGTTTCTTTTCCTCAATATCTGCCCACCCGGCTTCCAGATACACCTCCTCTCTGTCATCTCTTTGTACCAGCAGAGAGCATCCGGAAATCTCGCCTTTTTCCACAGATTCCGTGATTATTTCCTGAAGTCTTCTCTTTTGCTTTTCATCCATATATCCCGTCTTTCTGCGAAAGACACCAATGCGTCATGAAACTGGTGCACTGACCTTTCGCTATCTAATCTGTTTTCCTTCTGATATTATCTTCTTATAAGACTGACACACTACAGAACACGTGGAGGTGAG
>JALEOU010000082.1 GCA_022766945.1 Fusicatenibacter sp.
CTCACCTCCACGTGTTCTGTAGTGTGTCAGTCTTATAAGAAGATAATATCAGAAGGAAAACAGATTAGATAGCGAAAGGTCAGTGCACCAGTTTCATGACGCATTGGTGTCTTTCGCAGAAAGACGGGATATATGAATGATTTTTTGATGGCTTTTTCCGCTGTGTTTCCTATGTTTTTCTATATGGTACTGGGCGGTTTTATTTCCAGAAAAGGCTGGATGGACAAGGCTTCCTTTCAGAAACTGAATCAGGTAATATTTAAAATCTTTATTCCTCTGATGCTTTTTGTCAATATCTATGAATCCGATTTTAAGAATTCTGTCAATCCCCGTTTGATTCTCCTGGTTCTTTTGATGGTACTCGTCATCTTCCTGCTGCTTTGTCTGATTGTCCCCATCTTTGTAAAAGAGAAGGCAGACGCTTCTGTCATGATTCAGGGAATCTACCGCAGTAATTACGTACTGTTTGGCCTGACCATGGCTTCGAGTATTTACCGCGGACAGGATCTTGGGGTCGTCTCTGCACTTGCGGCGTTTCTGGTTCCTCTTTTCAATGCACTGGCGGTCATCCTTTTTGAAACTTTTCGCGGCGGCAAAATTCATCTGTCCGCTCTGCTCATGAAGATTCTGAAAAATCCTCTGATCATCGGAGGACTGCTCGGCATCTTTTTCGCACTGACGGAGATAAAGCTTCCCGTCCTGCTGGTGGATACACTTTCGGATGCCGGCAGTATCGCTTCCCCGGTTGCCCTTGTTTGCCTTGGCGGAATGCTCTCTTTCCAAAGTCTGAAAGAACACTGGGGAAAGCTTCTTGCTGTACTTTCCTGCCGCCTCGTGCTGCTCCCGCTTGCAGCCGTCACGGTTTGCGCGCTGCTTGGTTACCGGAACATGGAACTGATTGCTGTCCTTGCCGCATTCGGTTCTCCGACAGCAGTTGCTTCCGGCCCCATGGCCCAGTCGATGGGCGGCAACGGAGAACTGGCCGGGGAAATCATTGCAACCGGTTCCGCCGCATGCATTGTCACTATTTTTCTCTTTGTATGGGTCATGAAAAGTGCCGGACTCATTGCATAATCCGGAATCCTCCCTCGTCGGTTCTTTTCAGTTCCGTTTCATAGAAACACCTGGAAAATTCCGCGAGATATTCCGTATCCTTTGCCCCTGCTGTCTCGTAAGGAGAATGCATGGATAACTGCGCCATACCGATATCCACGCTTGCCACAGACACAAGAGAATTCAGAATAGCCCCCAGTGTACTTCCGCCCGGAATGTCGGAATGATTTGCAAACACCTGGCAGGGAATCCCTGCTTTTCGGCAGATCATCTTGATCACTGCCTCGGAAAGTGCATCGGTGGTATACTTCTGATTTGCACTCTGTTTAATCACAATACCGTGGTTCATATACACGCGGCTCTGCACATCATATTTTTCCGGATGCGCCGGATGAAACGCATGCGCATTGTCGGCAGATACCAGAAAGCTTCCCGCCAGATCTCTGTGATACTCCACAGTACCGGCACCCTTTGCCTCATTTATATGCTGCAGCGTATCCGTAAGAAACGTGGAATCCGCTCCCTGTTTGGTTAAGCTGCCCACTTCCTCATTGTCAAAAATACAGCAGACATTGACATGTCCATTTGTTTTTGCCTTAAGAAAGCCTGTAAAAGAACCATAAGCACTTTGAAGATCGTCCAGGCGTCCGCTGGAAATATACTCCATGTCTGCTCCCCAGATGGAACCTGCTACCCGACTGTACAGGTACAGATCCATTCCAAGGATCTGATCCTGATCCACACCCGGCAGGAATAACTCATAGAAATGATCTTTTGCTGTCTCATCTCCGAGGATCGGCAGCATGTCTTTTTGAATACTGTATTTGATGCCTTCGTTCATTTCACGGTTCAGATGAATCGGCATATTGGGAATCAGAACCAGATCCCTTTTGGCATCCACCAGAACCGATTCCAGAATATCACCTTTCTTCAGAATCATGCGCCCTGCCACGGAAAGCGGTCGGTCAAACCAGGGTGCACGAATCATTCCGCCATACCCCTCCACGTTCAGCCTGGTATAGTGGCTGTCCGTGACAAAGGGATTCTCCCCTTTTACTTTCAAAACCGGGCAGTCACTGTGACTTGCCATAATCTGATAGCTGTGCCATGGCTCTGCTGGTATCTGAAAAGCAATGATCGAAGAACCATTTCTGATTACATAATAGTTTTCTCCCGGATTCAGCGTCCATTCTTTGGTCTCATCAAGTCTGACGTAGCCGGCTTGCGAAAGCATGTCGGCGACCTCTGCGATCACATGAAACGGACTTGTACACCTGCTGATAAAATCCAGAAGATTTTGTGATGTCTGTAAATATTCCATAATCCTTTTCTCCTATAACTGACCGTATTTGATACGGTTCATTCTTTCACATGGATTTTAGTACAGAATCCACAGGGTGTCAAATAGCATTTCGTTGACCTGCCGCGTTTCGCGTGATAAGATAATGACACGAACGTATTTTCGTACACAAGGAAAGGCAGAAAATTATGAAACAAAAAACGTATATTGCCATTGATCTGAAATCTTTCTACGCTTCCTGTGAGTGCCGCGAACGAAATCTGGATCCGCTGAATACCAATCTTGTTGTCGCAGATGAGAGCCGCACGGACAAGACGATCTGCCTTGCTGTCACCCCCTCTCTGAAGTCTTACGGAATTCCCGGGAGGGCACGTTTATTTGAGGTAAAGCAGAAAGTCCGGGAAGCAAATGCCAGACGCTGCCAAAATGCGCCCGGTCATCGCCTGACTGGCTCTTCCTGTCTTCACTCAGAGCTTTCCGAACATCCGGAGCTTTCCATAGACTTCCTGATTGCTCCTCCCCGCATGGCATACTATATCGAGTACAGCACCAAAATCTATGAGATCTACATGAAATATGTGGCGCCGGAAGATCTGGTTGTATACTCCATTGATGAAGTCTTCATGGATGTCTCCAACTATCTCACCATTTACCGGCTTTCACCACGTGATCTTGCCATAAAAATCATACTCGACGTTCTTGACAGTACGGGTATCACAGCAACAGCCGGAATCGGTACCAATCTCTATCTCTGCAAAGTTGCAATGGATATCGTCGCCAAGCATATTCCGGCAGACCAAAATGGCGTGCGTATCGCTGAGCTGGATGAGATGACGTACCGCCGTACTTTGTGGCCCCACCGGCCTCTTACTGATTTTTGGAGAGTCGGAAAAGGCTACGCCAAAAAGCTTGAGGAAAACGGCTTGTATACGATGGGTGATATTGCCAGGTGCTCCATCGAAAACGAAGATCTGCTCTACCGGCTCTTTGGAAAAAATGCAGAACTTCTGATTGACCACGCCTGGGGTTGGGAACCCTGCACAGTGGAAGCGATTAAGGCATACAAACCGGAAACAAACAGCCTTTGTTCCGGTCAGGTTCTTCACTGTCCCTATCCTGCAGACAAGGCAAAGCTGGTTCTCCGGGAAATGGCAGATCTTCTCGTTCTGGATCTGGTGGATCAGGGACTGGTTACCGATCAGATTGTCATTACAGTGGGCTACGACATCGAAAACCTTACCGATCCGGAACGCCGCAGGCATTACCATGGTGCAGTTACAATTGATCCCTATGGACGGCAGATACCCAAACATGCTCACGGCACCATCAATCTTGGAAAATACACTTCTTCCACAAAACGGATTATTGAAGCAGCCTCTGATTTATACGATCGTATCGTGGATCCGTCACTTCTCATACGGCGAATGAATATCACGGCCAATCATGTGACTGACGAAACCCTGGCGGAGCATCACGACACTGAATACGAACAGCTTGATCTCTTTACGGATTATACGATTCTGGAAGAAAACAAAGCCAAAGAACAAGCCGAGCTGGAAAAGGAAAAGAAGATTCAGCATGCCATGCTCGACATCAAGAAAAAATACGGAAAGAATGCCATTTTAAGGGGGATGAATCTGGAAGAAGGTGCCACGGCCAAGGAACGAAATTCTGAAATCGGAGGGCACAAGGCATGAGTGAAATGCAAAATCCCTACGAAGACATTCTCAGTCTCCCACATCACGTGTCACCCACCCGGCCCGCCATGTCCATGCAGGATCGGGCAGCTCAGTTCTCTCCTTTTTCTGCACTCACCGGTTATGATTCTGCCATCAAAGAAACAGCCCGTCTGACCGATATAAAAGCAGATCTGGATGAGTATGAGAGAAGCAGGCTGGATGCAAAGCTGCAGGTGATCCTTGAGCATCTTGGAGAAGATTTTGAGGTGATCATCACCTATTTTCTCCCTGACCGGAAAAAAAACGGCGGTTCCTACACAGACTTTGTCGGCGTTGTCAAAAAAATCGATGAATACGAGCATATACTTCTCACACGAAACGGAAAACAAATCCCCATTGATGATATAGTCGAGATTCGAATTGACGAGCAATGGGATTTTTAAATCACTTCCATACGAAAAAAAGACGTCCTGCGACGTCTTTTTTCATTTCCCCGGGCAATGGCCAATAGTCCAGGGACTTAACAGGCAACTTATCTCATGCGGTTACCTGATTTCCGGTATACAACTGATAGTACTTGCCTTTCTGCTCGATCAGCTGATCGTGCGTTCCGCGCTCAATGATGCGTCCCTGCTCCAGAACCATTATACAGTCGGAGTTCCGTACCGTTGACAGTCTGTGGGCAATCACAAAGGTCGTTCTTCCATGCATCAGCTTATCCATGCCATCCTGTACGATCCGTTCTGTACGGGTATCGATGGAGCTGGTTGCCTCGTCCAGAATCAGTACCGGCGGATCCGCGATTGCCGCACGGGCGATCGCAAGCAGCTGTCTCTGTCCCTGGCTTAGGTTGGTGCCGTCACCGGTCAGCATCGTATCATATCCGTTTGGCAGACGCCGGATAAATCCGTCCGCATTGGCAAGCTTTGCAGCTGCAATGATTTCTTCCTCCGTTGCATCCAGTTTACCGTAAGCAATATTCTCACGGACAGTTCCCGTAAAGAGATGAGTATCCTGCAGAACGATGCCCAGCGATCTGCGCAGATCTGCTTTCTTAATTTTATTCACGTTGATGCCGTCATAACGAATCTTTCCATCCTGAATATCGTAGAAACGGTTGATCAGGTTCGTAATCGTCGTTTTTCCGGCACCGGTAGATCCGACAAACGCAATCTTCTGTCCCGGTTCTGCATACAGCTTCACGTCGTGCAGCACGATTTTCTCCGGATTGTAGCCAAAATCCACGCCGTCAAATACCACACGGCCTTCCAGCTTCACATAATCCACGGAACCATCAGCCTGATGGGTGTGCTTCCATGCCCAATGTCCTGTTCTCTCCGGCGTCTCGGTAATCTTTCCATTTTCCTCTTTGGAATTCACCAGTGTAACATAACCATTGTCTGTCTCCACCGTCTCATCCATCAGACGGAAAACTCGTTCTGCACCCGCCAGTGCCATGACAATCGCGTTGAGCTGCTGGCTTACCTGGTTGATCGGCATATTGAAGCTCTTATTAAAGGTCAGAAAGCTTGCAAGACCTCCCAGGGTAAATCCTCCCACTCCAAAGAGAGCCAGTGCACCACCTACAATCGCGCAGACTACATAACTGATATTTCCAAGCTGCGCATTGATCGGTCCGAGAATATTGGCAAATGCATTTGCATTGTAAGCGCTCTCGTACAGCTGATTGTTCAGTTCGTCAAACTTCTCAATGTTTTCCTCTTCATGACAGAAAACCTTGACAACTTTCTGTCCTTCCATCATCTCTTCGATGAAACCATTTACCTTACCAAGGGATATCTGCTGCTTCACAAAGTAGCTACCGGAGAGTCCTGCCACTTTTTTTGTGATCAGAATCATGATTGCAACCATAACCAGCGTAGTGATCGTCAGCGGGACATTCAGAATCAACATGCTGACAAATACACTGACAATCGTGATTGCACTGTTAATCACCTGCGGAATACTCTGACTGATCATCTGCCGCAGTGTATCAATATCGTTGGTATAAATGGACATGATATCACCATGAGAATGCGTATCAAAGTATTTGATCGGCAGCTTTTCCATATGGGTAAACAAATCGTCTCTCAGATTTCTCTGCGTACCCTGTGTTACATAAATCATGATACGGTTCTGAACAAACGAAGCAACTACACCAATCATATAAAATCCTGCCACTCTCAGGATTGCAGACAGAAGCGGTCCGAAATCCGGTTTATCAGAAAGAAGCAGCGGTCCGATATAATCATCGATCAGTGTACGCGTGAACATCGTTCCCTGTACATTAGCCAATACACTGGTAAAAATTGCAATCACAACGATGATGCAGTGAGGCAGATAATTCTTCAGAACATATTTCATCAGTCTCACAAAGATCTTCATGGGATCCTTCACCTGTGATTTCATTCCTCTCGGTCCTGGTCCGTGGCCCGGTCCTCCTGGTCCCCCTGGTCCTGGGTGTTTTGCGGAACGTGCTTTTTCCTCTGCCATTACTGATCACCTCCCTTTTCATCGAAATCTCCTCCGCCGCCGGTCTGAGATTCGTAAACCTCTCTGTAAATCTCATTGTTCTTAAGCAACTCTTCATGGGTTCCAAATCCATTAATCCGTCCGTCATCCATGACAATAATCCGGTCTGCATCCTGAACACTGGAGATACGCTGTGCGATGATCAGCTTTGTTGTTTCCGGAATCTCAGTCAGAAATGCCTTTCGGATTTTTGCATCTGTTGCCGTATCCACAGCGCTTGTGCTGTCATCCAGAATCAGTACTTTCGGTTTTTTCAGCAGAGCTCTAGCAATACAGAGCCGCTGTTTCTGACCGCCGGACACATTGGAACCTCCCTGCTCAATGTAAGTTTGATAGCCATCCGGCATACGCTCAATAAATTCATCCGCACAGGCCAGACGACAGGCTCTTTTGCACTCCTCTTCTGTCGCATTCGCATCGCCCCAGCGAAGGTTTTCCAGAATGGTACCGGAAAACAGTACATTCTTCTGGAGCACTACAGCCACTTCGTTCCGAATCGTCTCCATATCATAAGAACGAACATCCTTACCACCTACCCTGACGCAGCCTTCCGTCACATCGTACAGACGACTGATCAGGTTCACCAGACTGGTCTTTGCACTGCCGGTACCACCGATTATTCCGATGGTTTCTCCGGACTTAATTGACAGGTTAATGTCAGAAAGCACCGGCTTACCATCGCCCTTGCGATAACTGAATTTTACATGGTCAAATTCGATGCTTCCGTCCGGAACTTCATAATCCGGCTTTTCCGGATTGTCCAGATCACTCTTCTCATTAAGCACTTCTGTGATACGTTTTGCACTTGCCATACTCATGGTAACCATAACAAATACCATGGAAAGCATCATCAGACTCATCAAAATATTCATACAATAGGTCAGAAGACTCATCAGCTGTCCTGTTGTCAGTTCGCTTCCGACAATCATTTTTGCACCCAGCCAACTGATCAGCAGAATACAGCTGTATACGGTAAACTGCATCATCGGCGCATTAAAGGACAGATTTCCCTCTGCCTTACAGAATATTTTGTAAATATTGCTGCTGGCATTGCGAAATTTTTTCGTCTCATAATCCTCCCTCACGTATGCTTTCACCACACGGATTGCTGAGACGTTCTCCTGGACACTGGCATTTAAGTCATCGTATTTTGGAAATGCCTGCTGGAAATAACTGGTTGCATTTTTCATAATCAAAAACAGGCAACAGCCCAGAATCAAAACAGCAACCAGATAGATGCTTGCCAGACGCGGGCTGATCGTAAATGCCATAACCATAGCAATAATCATACTGGACGGTGCCCGCATGCACATACGCAGAATCATCTGATATGCGTTCTGAAGATTGGTTACATCCGTCGTCAGACGGGTTACCAGTCCTGCTGTACTGTACTTGTCAATATTTGAAAAGGAAAATGTCTGTATGTTTTTGAACATGGCCTGTCTTAAGTTTCGTGCAAAACCTGTGGAGGCCTTCGCTCCGTATTTTCCTCCCATCACACCGGCAAACAGACCGATTGCCGCTGCAACCAGCATAAACGCTCCCACCACATAAATGTGATGCATATCTCCCGCTTCCACGCCATCGTCAATAATGGATGCCATCATCAGCGGAATGATCATCTCCATGATTACCTCCAGAATCATGAAGAAGGGAGTTGCAATGGAGGCTCTCTTAAATTCCTTAACCTGTGCTCCTAATGTTTTCAGCATGTTGTCTCTCCCAAATTCGTTTTTACGTTTTCTTTTAACTTTTCAATCACTGTAAAGAAGGTCTCCAGATCTTCTTTTTCAATTCCCGCAGTCGTTTTTCCTTCCAGTTCGTCAATTAACTGAATCGTTGCCTCATGGAGAGCACGACCGGTATCCGTCAGAACCAGTTTTTTGAGGCGGGCATCGTATGGAACTGCCTCCCTGCGGATATAACCTTTCTTCTCCATCAGTTTCACAATGTTCGTCACGGTCGATCTTCCAATCTGAAATTCGGACTCGATATCTTTCTGAAAGATATCCCGTCCCTCATTGCAAGACAGAAAGCCGAGAATCCAACCGTGCATCGTAGTCAGCTCATCCAGACCATGTTCCCTTACACAAGATGCAAAACTGCGAAACATCATATTATCCAGTGTACGGACGCTGTGGCCAACCGTTCTCTTTTTCTTCACACCCGTGTTTCACCTTCCTTTCCCATACTCCTGCTTCCAACTATTTCATGACAAACTGTTCTACACCGAACTGTTCATTATCGAACTGTTCAATTCAGAACTGTTCGCTATAAAACATTTTACAGAATCCACAGTACCTTGTCAATAAGCAAGTTTTAAAAATCTTACTCCTCAATCTGTTTGAGCAGATAACTGCCCACAATGCGGGAAAAATTCTTGACCTGACGGATATAAGCAAAATCCTTTCCGAAAATCTTTCGTTCTGCCTGCAGTTCCGCTTCATTCCCGGTAAAAACGCCCAGGATCAAAATCCCCTGCTGACGCAGACGCCGTACTTCCCTGGCAGTATCATCCACAGCCACCTGATCCCGATATGGCTGCGGATTGCGTGCGTTCGGACGGTTCACCAGAACATCGTAAGGCTTTCCGTCACTCAACACAATCAGCAGTTTTTTATTTTCCTCTCTTTGCAGCAAATCTGAACCGACGGCTCTTATAGCCAGCCCGTCACGATTGTTTGATGAAGTGATATATTCAAAGATCCCACTGTTTTTCTCCCGCGGATCTTTGTAATCGCGCATCCGGTGAAGAATGGTATAATCCCAGAATGTGCAAAAACTCATCACGCGAAAAGGGATCTGCACATTGCTTAATGTTTCTGCCAGAATATAGGCCTGCAGCGCAACATCTGACTGACGCTGCCGCTGTGAACCGCTGGCATCGATCAGAATATCCACCACAAAATCCAGCGCGTCATTTCTGATTTCTCTCTGAAACAGCTTTGCATTTTCACATCGTCCCGCTTTCCACAGGCAGGATGCCGTCAGTTTTCCGTGATCTGCCTCAACTGTTTGGATATCTTCTCTTTGAACAAGCGCTTTTTTCAGCATACCGGAGAGTATTTTCACATTCTGTTTTACCGTGCGATGTTCTTCATAATACGCATGAATATTTTTATCCTTCTGTTTTCTGGCATAAGAGAGCTGGTAATTATTCACCGTGGGATTTTTCAGAATTCCTTCTGTATAATACAGACTGCAGTCACTGTGAATTCCCCTGCAAAACTGATAGTTGCGGCTTTTTTCCTCTGCCGGAGAAAGATAGGTTCTCCCAAAGTTACACTCCACATAACTGTGCATGCGCTGTAAAGCAGTCTCATCTACGATAACTACTTTTTTCTGTGCCGAAGTTTTCTGATGCTCCTCCTTCTTCTCTTCCGACATGTTTTCCAGATCAAACGTTGTCATATCCAAAGAAACTTTTTCCAGATACGTCTGAAGCGTATCCTCATAGAGATCCTCTGACAAAAAATCCTTCCACGTATACTCAGTCAGTTCCTCTATCGTGACAGATAACACAGTTTGCAAAGAACCGTGTTTTTTCTCGAAAAGCGGATCTGTCGTTTCGTTATACAGCCGATCAGTGAGCCGGATTAATTCCATGGTATCTTCTGCATCTTTTGCTTCAGCGAGCTGATTCATCCAACGTTTCAAATCACCGGAGAGGATGTCCTTTATTCCGAGATCCTCTGCTCTTTTGCTTCGTATATAGGCAATTTTCAAACGCCCAATCGCGTATGCTGTAAGTCCGGAGAAATCAAGATCGAGGATCTCTTCCCATGCCCGCAAACGAAAACTTTTCACTCCCGGCCGTTCTTTCTCCAACCGTTCCGATACCGCCTGCTCTGTCACCAGCTGTGCCGTTGTCATAAGCTCCGTTTCTCCGGCACCGCTGTATATCTTCTTTACCAGATACATGCTGTAAGCTTCTCTGTCAAAATATTTTGCAAATGCGCCCTGACGAATGGTATCATA
Organism: Fusicatenibacter sp.; assembly: GCA_022766945.1. GTDB lineage: Bacteria > Bacillota > Clostridia > Lachnospirales > Lachnospiraceae > Fusicatenibacter. The sequence continues at coordinate 10,543 of JALEOU010000082.1, forward strand.
CAAAACCGCGTTCGGCATCTTCTGGTAACGTGCAGTATCCACCTTCAGATTCAGCGTATAATCCCCGCTCACTGTCCAGACCAGATTGCGGATCCGGTTTTCCAATTCCATCTGGTTTTTATCCCAGTCAAAATCCTGCTGTGTTTCTTCTTCAATTCGCCGGTCCATTGACTTTCTCTCCTAAAAAATGTCTTCCGGTGTCCATTCTTCCGGAATTCTTGTTCTTGTCACATCCTGGACGATTTCTTTTTCGAAAAGGTCAAAGCATTTATTGATGATTCCCATCCGGATTGCCGGATAGGGTGCCAATCCCCTGGAAATCGTTCCGATGGCACCGAAGAGTCCTCTCAGATCAAGACTTTTCGTCGTGATCTCAGCCTTTGCCGCTTTCTTTTGCAGATCCAGATATAATCCGGAAAATGCCGCTTTTCCGGCAGGTTTCATACCCGGATACATGGAATCCAGCAGGTAATCGATTGTTTTCTCATCCAGCGGCGGCATATCAATCACCAAAAAACGGGAAACCAGTGCCTCATTCAGTTCTCTGGTACCGGCATATCCGTAATTCATGGTCCCAATAAAACGTGCAGCCGGATGAAGGCTGATTCTTTCATAACCCGGGACATCAATGATCCTTCGGTAATCCAGAGTCGCATGAAGTACACTCACAGCATCATTCTTCGCCATGTTAATCTCATCTAAAATGCCAAAGCCTCCGCTCTCTGCGCAGCGATAGATGCTGCCTTTTCGCAGTGTGACCTCATTATTACGGAAAGTATCGGTACCGATCAGTTCCGCGCTGCTGATATTCACATGGAAAGAAACATTGTAGATCGGACGCCCAAAAATCCAGGCTAACGTTTCCGCAAGAACATTTTTTCCTGTCGCTTTTTCTCCCGCAAGCAGCAGATTCTCTCCCTGCAGAATTCCTGCTATACTCATCTCCAGAATTTCCTTTCCGAAAAAAGGAATCGGCGGCCTGCTCCTGCGTCCCTGTTCTGTCTCCGATACCGGATATCGACTGCGAAACTTCTCGACTTCCTCAACCATTTTTTCACTGATTCCCTGCTGCTTAAGATAAGCAAATTCTTCGTTCATTCCGGTAATACGTCCTTTCTCATTTTCTGTCTGCCATGAAGTGTTTCTCGTGTTATCAATAAGTTTATTATACCATACCCATGACTGAAATCAATTCACGTTTCCGCCCAAAACGATTTACCGAATCTTTTCACGAACCTCCTGACAAAAAAACGCGGAACAGCAATCTGCTCCGCGCGCAAGGATGAGATAAACCATTCTGCAATTATTCGCTTCGGATTCCCTCCAGAATCTCTTCCGTTGATTCTCTGGCATCTTCATCCAGATTTTCTTTCCGGTAGTTTTCATAGCGCTGTTTGTGATGGGAATTGGAAGCCCAAAGTTCGTCCGCTGCTTCCTTCCATTGCTGCGCATACAAATCGCATTTGCTGCAGAGATGCTCTGCACTTTCAGGTGCCTGCAGATCTGTTGATTTCGCGCCGGTCTTTTCCACCATCTCACGAAGCAATTCCGGATTCTCAAGCATCGGACACGGGCGCAGATGATTCTGGTTGAAGGGCTGACCCTCGCGATAAGCCATAAATAATGGCTGCTGTAAAGCCTCCAGCAAGCTTACTTCATTGATATTCGCTCCGGAATAGTGAATGAATACGCACGGCTCCACATCTCCGTTTGCATTGATATGGCAGTAATTACGCCCTCCTGCGATACATCCTCCGACAAACTCTCCGTCATTCTGGAAGTCCATCACAAAAAGCTCCTTGTCACTCCTGCTGGAGCGGATCTCACGCAGTCTGTGATAAATATATGTTCTCTGTTCCACTGTCGGCATCAGTTCCGGTGCTGCCTCCATGCCCACGGGCATAAAGTGGAAATACCAGCTGTAACGGCAGCCGTGTTCGATCAGCAAATCAAGAAATGCATCGCTGGTGACAGTTTCCAGGTTCGCTCTCGTATAACAGATCGACGTTCCAAAGAGAAGACCGTGCTTTTTCATCAGGTCCATAGCTGCGATCACTTTCTCGAAAATTCCGCTGCCGCGGCGCCCGTCATTTACCTCCTCAAATCCTTCCAGACTCAGTGAAAAAGATATATTGCCAACCTTTCTCACCTCTTCACAGAATTCCTCATCAATCAGCGTTCCGTTCGTAAAGCAATGGAACTCGCAGTCATTGTGTTCCCGCGCCAGTTTTAAGATGTCTTTTTTGCGAACCAGTGGCTCTCCGCCGGTAAACATATAAAAATAGGTACCCAGTTCCTTGCCCTGGCTGACCAGATCGGAAAGTTTCTCATAGGAAAGATTCAGCTTATGGCCATACTCTGCAGCCCAGCAGCCGGTACAATGCAGATTGCATGCACTTGTAGGATCTACAAGGATTGTCCAGGGGATGTTACAGTTATATTTCTCCCGGTTCATACGGATTTTCTTCGTTCCGACAAAGGCAGACTGAAATCCAAGATTCAATGCAGTCATTCTGACCACCTGCGGATCCAGTTCATCCAAACCGCGGTTTACGTATTTCATCCATTTATTCTCCGGATCAGAAATGATACCGCGTACATTTTCAAATGTCTCCTCGGTAAACATGTTTCCTGTAAATTTCTGAACGAAGTCCACCAGATTCAAAAGTGCTTTCTCTCTGTCTTTTCCTCTGTTGACATATTTGAGAACGCCATCAATTGCAGCACTTGCTGCTGCTCTTTCCAATTTCATCTTTGCATCCATGATATATTCTCCTTTGTACAGACACATGTGGTATTTTCATTGCTTCGCGAATTACCCACATTATATCCGCACGTTCAGGGAAAAACAACCATGCTGCATCTTACTTGGGACACACCGCAAAAATTGTCCAAGCAGATTTCCTGTCAGTTTCCAATCAGAACTGCACGCACAGGACTCCCATCCATTTCTTTCATTTTTAAAGGTGCCGCCACCAGAAAATAACATCCCGGTTCCACTGCAGACAGATTCAGATTCTCCACAATCACCATGTCCGCGCGAAGCATTGTCTGGTGAACTTGGGCCTGTGTCTTTTCATTGCCGACTGTCATCTTCTCCACTCCAAGCAAAAGAAGCTTTTTCTCTGCCAGATAAACAGCTCCTTCTACTGTAATCTCTGCATTTCCCCGAATCAGAAGCCGTTCACAGTCTTCCTGCATCATTTCTTCCAATACATTCCGTGTAACTTCTCCCTCAACATCAATGATCTGACACATTCCAATGGAATGATCCAGCGTCACCTGCTCAATCGTCTTTCCCTCCGGAACAAAGTGCCACGGAGCATCCATGTGCGTTCCATTATGGCTTCCCATCGAGATGCGGGAAAGATTGCAGAAATCACCGCGCTCAATCCTGCGGATTGGCCCCACCTCCGGAACCGGATCCCCCGGATACACCGGTGTGGTAAATAACTCTTTTGAAATATCATACAGCTTCATATTAAAACCCATCCTCATCCAGAAAGCCTGCATCACACAGGCTCTCTTTAATAATCTTCACACGAAAGTAGTATACCTAATTCCCCCTCAACTTGCAAGCAGACTCTTTGTACCCACAGAGCCATGTGCTCATCATATGAGCCTGACGTCGATTTTTCCGTGCTCGGCTCATCAAATAATCCTGTACTCTTTTTCTTCTTTTTGTTATAATGAACAGTAACAGCATAACTGTCCGACAAAAAAGGAGGAAATCATATGTTTACTATTACCGAGTCACTTACAGCCAAAGCCAGAGAGTTTAGCCAAATACCGAATTTTACCGTTGTGCTTGAAGCGATCACCATGTTCCCTTCTCTGAACGATATCGAAATCGCAGATCTTTCGAACCGCATTTTTGCTCTGGAAGATAAACTCTCCATTTCACCCAAGGAGATTCTTTCCACGCTCTATCAATACGTACTGAAGGATGAAATGGGTGTACAGAATACACCTTCCGAACAGGATGACCGTATCCGTTACGTGCTTGGTCTTTCCGATGACCAGTTCCGTGACTTTATCCATACCTGTTCCATTCACGATTTTTAATCAGGGTTCTCCGGCAGCATTCACTTCTGGGATGCTGCCGGTTTTGTTTTTTATCACATCGATCATCACGACTTCCGCATCTGTTCCGATTCTCATACAGGGCCCCCATAATCCGACACCGGATGTTACAATGCTGTACATATTTCCCACTGAAAGCATACCGCATGAGTTTTTCCAGATCCGTCTTGTCACAAGGTTTCCAGGAAAAATCTGTCCATCATGGGTGTGTCCGCCCAGCACGATATCGGCTCCCTGCTCAGATAATTCTTGAAGTTCCTTTGGCTGATGGTCAATCACCAGAATGGGGTAGTTCCTTTTCATCCCGTTAAGCAGTTCCGGGGGCGTACAACGGGATTCCCCGGTCTTTTCCGTCCTTGCAGGATCTTTCCGTCCCGCCAGATAAAAACTCTGGTCCAGAAAAACAGCCTCATCGCTCAACATCTGAATATTGGCCTCTTCCAAAAAATGTTCAAAACGCGCATCCGGCACTTTTTCTTTTTTTCCGGAAAAGGTAAAGCCTGCCAGAATCTTTTCATCCAGATCATGGTTTCCCCAACAGGCATAGGTTCCCAGGCGACTGTGCAGTTCTGAAAGTATCCCGGCAACTTTTTCCGGCTCACGAATTGCCTCATACTCATTGTCAAAAATATCACCCGCAATCACCACCAGATCCGGGTGTTCCCGATTGATCAGCTCTACCATGCGCGTCATCTGATACTTTCCAATACTGTATCCCAGGTGCAGATCTGCCACCAGCGCAATACGAAGACTCAGAGGCTTCTTTAATTTTACCTGATACCTTACCAGTCGGATCTGATGCGCATGCCAGACTCCATAGAGTGTCATACAAGAAATGGAAATGATACCGGCAAGTCCTACCAGCTGAAGGCCCTTTTGAGAATACAGCTGTGTCTCATAAAGGGGGCTGTAAGACAATATTTTGTGAATCAGAACCATCACAACCGTAAAGCCAAGAAGATACACATAGACACCCAGCCAGTAATTGCTGATGATTTTAAGTATTCTGTGAAACGGTTCTCTTTTCACCAGGAAACCCGTGAGCAGAGACAGTGAAAAAAACACATAAAGTACCAGTATCACTGCAAGTACCACAGGATGTGTAAATATCTGGTGAACCGCTGCCATCCAGCGCAGCAGCCAGTAGGCAGTAAAAGCATTCAGCAGGATATAGATTGGCGCCAACGCAAGTGCAAGCATGTTTTTCATTCCTTTCCAAGAAAAATACCCGGAAGTCCAGCCATCTGTCCGGGTATCTTTTGTTCTCTACAATTTTTTCTCAATAATCTCAAACAGTTCTTTTTTTCTGCTTCGTCCCCGCCAAACATTTGCTACTTTATTGTATAAGTAGAAGGAATCAACCAGCGCGGTTCCAAATCTTCCCATTTTTCCTCTGGTAGTTCCGGTATAATGACTTCCGCCGCAGGTGATCTCCGGTACTGTTTTCACATATGCAATCAGATCATCCTCACTTCGTATCGAATCCGGAAGTTCTGTAAATGCCGTACCGATGCAGTTAAGCTTATGAGCATCGCTACCGCCAAATCCAGGTTTATGGTAAATCTCTGCAAGATGTTTCGCCTTTTTGTTGCTCTCTTCCTCTTCACAGGCATTATAGATTTCAACAAAATCAAACTGCGGCATCAGTGCACGAATCCGCTCCCGGCACTTTTCTTTTCCCTGATTTGTTGTAATCAAACTCATAAATTTCTCACCGTAGGGATGTGCCGGTCCAAGGATTCCTCCATAGGCATGCACAATCCTGATCAGAATCGAACCCGGGAGTCCCCGAAGCTCCAGTATCTTCAATTTTACTCCAAAAGGCATAATCACAAGAATGTGCCCGCAGTCACAGGTGTCATATTCCACTCCTTTAAGTACTACAAAATCCTGATGTGTTTTTCCCTTGATTGCATTTTTCCATTCCCGATATCCATCATAGGAATTATGGTCCGAAACCAGCATTCCACCGAATCCTTTTCTTTTTAATGCGCGGATATATTCTTCGATCATGACCTTTCCGTCCATCGATCCCTCTTTTGTATGGCAATGCATGTCAAATTTCATAAACATCCCCCCTTCCTGTCCGTCCGATCATCCTCGTTCTCAAACTGTTACTGTTATCTTATCATAATTTTTTCAAATGCAAAAGAGATTCCTGGTGAACTTTTCGTGAACAGCACGAAAGATCCATTTGGGACAGAAATCAATATCTGGCCATACAAATCATTCGTAGTTTTGCTATAATGACAGTATTCCCACCCGCCATAGAAATAACACAGACAGGAAAATCTCATTTTATTGAAAGAAGGTTTTTTCATGAATTCGCAGGACATCACGAGGGCAATCATTGACACCACTGTGGAACATACTATGAAAGAAATGGATGCAGATCCGCACCGCAGCGTCCGAAAACTTTGCGACCTCGGAAAGCAGTTTTCCAAAGGACGTTTTCAAAATGAAATCTTTACACTCATGCAGGATCTTTTGAGAAATGATAACAGCCCCTATTATAAAGCCATCGACACGCTTCTGAAAAATAATGATCACAAAACACTTCGTCATATCGGTATCAACATCGGCTACAACAGCTTTACCTACGGTGCAAAGATTCTAAGAGCCAAGGAAAAGGAAACCGGTTACAATATTCCCTGGACAGTTTCTCTTCGAATCAACGACCAGATTTCAAGGGGAGCAGGTCCCTCCCTCCTTGCTTATATTGCGGAAAAAGGAATGGAAAAAGGTATCTTTACTTATCTTCTCTACTCTGAAGACAATCTGGAACAGTTCGATCAGTATCTGAACCTGATCCATCGCTTCAGGGACTGCGCGTTTGTATGGTTTCTTCCCGATCTTCCGCTGACGGATGAACAATGCAAACTGATTTCCTCCTGTTCCAATCTCATGCTCTCATTTCCGGCAGAATCAGAACACCTTCCGGCCAATGCCGCGGCTATGCAGCATTACAAGTCTTTATACAGCATTCATTATCTTTATGATGAAGATGATGTTCACCTGTGGGAAAAAGATCCAGACTTTTTCCATTTTTCCATGTACGGCAGTGTTTTCCTCTTTCTGCTTGCAGATGAGGACTGTCCTCCCTCTATGCGCAGTACCATTGCAAAAGCAGTATACCAATATCGTCTGACACCACAGTATCCCGTCTTTCCCCTGGAAATCTTCGAAGACATCTGCCGGATTGATCGGATCATCTCAACAGAACCCAGTTATCTCGAAGTGTTTCCTGACCGTTCCGTACGGACTATCGACGGCTCGATCTATCAAAGAAGCAATTTTTCCTCTCTTGACGATTTTTGTGCCGCAGTCTTGCCAAAAGTGGGATACGAAGAAAAGAGGGAACCCTGATGAAAAGGATTCCCTCTTATATTTTTATTTCTCCATACTGTTTTTTCTGTTTTCCACTACCCGGTCTGCTGCAGTCCAAAGCACTTCCTGAAGCTGCCGGACAAATTCCTCCGGTTCCGGTTCATTTTTCATAGAGAACCAACGAAGGATTGCTACCAGAAACGCATCACAGAAAAAAGTTACGAAAAACTCCTGATTCTGCGTATTAAACAAATCTCTCACAAAATACGCGACAAACGGTGTGAGCATCTCATACAGAAAATCCCGAAAGCTGTTCTGCCCTTCAATTTTCAGTGCACTTTTGTAAAAATCGCGCTCATTGTAAAACAGGTTACAAATTGCAACCAGAAGATCCCACTCATTTTCAAAAGACGTTACACTGACATTCTCGAGAAAATCCACATAAAAAATCCAGTTTACCAGATCGTACTTATCTTTAAAATGGTAATAAAAACTCTTCCTGTTCATACCGCACTCTTCACAGATATCGGAGATACTGATTTTCTCAAATGATTTCTTTTTCATAAGTTTCTTCATTGCGGCAGCCAAAAGATTTTTTGTACCGTTATACTCTGTCATTCTATCAGCCAATCTTTCCTTCATCCATACATTTTGCAAGTTCTTCCGCAAAATATGTTATGTAAAGCTGTGCGCCTGCACGATACGCTCCCACTGCCATTTCACACATAATCCGCTCTTCGTCAATCCAGCCATTGGCTGCAGCAGCTTTCACCATTGCATATTCGCCGCTGACACTGTAGGCAGCCACCGGAATGTTCGTCTTTTCAGCCACGCGTGTGATCATATCCTGATAGGCCAGGGAAGGCTTTACAATCAGAAGGTCAGCACCTTCCTCCACATCCAGAAGCGCTTCTTTGATTCCCTCACGGCTGTTGTGAAAATCCATCTGATAGCTCTTCCGATCCCCAAAAGAAGGTGCGCTTCCTGCCGCATCCCGGAAAGGACCATAAAAAGACGATGCATATTTCACCGCATAAGACATAATCGGTATATTCTTATATCCGTACTCATCCAGAAGTTTCCGGATGGCTCTCGTATGACCATCCATCATATCGGAAGGCGCCACCATATCCGCACCGGCCTGTACCTGAGACAGTGCAGTCTTTGCCAGCAGCTCCAGTGTAGAATCATTATCTACATCATGACCGCAGAGCAGCCCGCAGTGTCCGTGTGATGTATACTCACACATGCAGACATCTGTAATGTAATACAGTTCCGGAAATCTCTCTTTTGCTGCACGAAGTGCTTTCTGGACAATACCATTCTCATCATAAGCCCCTGATCCTATCTCATCTTTCTTGTCAGGGATTCCAAAAAGCAGGACACTGCCAACACCTGCATTGGACAGTTCTTCCAGTTTATAGGGAAGGCGGTCCAGTGTATAGCGATACTGACCTGGCATGGACGGAATTTCTTCTTCCAGATTGCTCCCTTCTCTCACAAAAAGCGGGTAAATCAGCGATGATTTATCCATTCGTGTCTCTCTTACCATCTTCCGCAGTACGGCACTTCCTCTCAGACGCCGTGGTCTAACTGTCATTTCCATCATTCATTTCCTCTTTTCCATTAAAATATGCTTCCAGTTCCATCCGGGTTTCCTTCACCTTTTTATGATTTTCTCCACCGGCATTGATTCCAATCACAACACCATCATGCTCAAGCACAGACGGAAAGAAAAAATCACATTTTTGACGGTCGGAGCAATTATTAACCCAGATTCCACTCCTTTTACAGAGATCATAGATCTCATCATTTTGCTCACGCTGATCTGTACAGGCAAGTACTGCTTCCTGCCCCAAAAGATCTTCCCTGGTAAACGGGCATTCTTTGAGCACAAGCTTTCCTTCTCCTGCAAGTATCCGAATTTCCTCGCATGCTCTTTTGGCTACCACCGTGATCTTTCCCGCAAAAGGGAGCAATGTCCTGATTCTTCTAAGAGCAATCGTACCTCCGCCCACAATCAGAATTCTCGTTTCCTCTATATTCACAAATATCGGAAAATATCCCGCCATCCTTTTCCTCCTTGCTGCATTTTACTACATTTTGTCAGTTCCTTCAAGCGGTGTGCCAAATTCTTCCCCAGGATTTCTTACGACACTTACTGTTCCGACAGCAGACGCTGTTTTTCGCCTGCGCCCTCATCGGCTTCCAGGGTAAACCAGAATGCCACACCATTATCGTAATTACGGCATCCGCAGTGCTGATTCATAGAGTCTGTAATTGCTTTTACAATCGACAGTCCGATTCCGCTTCCGCCGTATTCCCTCGTTCTTGCCTTATCCACTTTAAAGAATTTGATCCAGATCTTGTCCAGATCTTCCTCCGGGATTGGATCTCCGGTATTAAAGACGGTCGTTGTTACAATTCCCTGCTCTTTTTTGCAGGAGATCTCGATCGTCCGTTCCGAATTCAGGTGGTTCAGTGCATTCGTCAGATAATTTGTAATCACTTCCTCCACTTTAAATTCGTCTCCCCAGACAGGAATCGGCGTTTCCTGCGAAAATAGAATCACGGCTTCTTTCTGTTTTATCAATATTGCTGAAGACTGGAGCACTCCCCGAATTACGGCTGCCAGATCAAAACGTTCCATCGTCACCTGGTCTTCACCAAATTCCAGCTGATTCAGATTCAACAGTTTCTTTACCATCTCATTCATCTTGGATGCTTCATCCACAATGACATCACAATAGAATTCTCTGCTCTCTGCATCGTCGCTGATATTATCTTTCAGTCCCTCTGCATACCCCTGAATCAATGCAATCGGCGTTTTCAGTTCGTGTGTTACATTGGACAAAAATTCCCGGCGCATTTCATCAATCTGGATTTTCTCATTAATATCTTTCTGCAGTTCCACATTTGCACTTTTCAGCTCGGCAATCACCTGTTCCAACTTTTCAGACATGATGTTAAAATGATTGCCCAGTTCTCCGATTTCATCTTTTCCGCCACTGGTATAGCGCGCATCAAAATCAAGTGCCGCCATCCTCTTGGAGATACCGGTCAGTTCCTGAATCGGCTGTACGATTTTTCTGGCAATCAGCCAGATCACAACTGCACCGACCAGAATCATCGTGCATCCGGTAATTGTATAAAACTGGTTGGAAATATTGACCGCATCGTCTATACTCTCCAACGGGCATCGTGCAAAATAACAGTTTCCGTTGTCAAACCACCCAATCAACTGCAGATAATCGCCTCCGACATAACGATCATGAAACTTCTGTATCTGATAATTCCGGCTGGATTCAATAATTTCGATATTCTCCTGTTCATTCCCGCTGATCAGACCAAAAATCAGTGTCTGAAGGCTCTGACGGTCTGTCGCATTGGAATAAATATAACTGCCGAGCTCCGGTCCTGTAATGATTACTTTCAGGTTATTGGTAGCACAAAAATGTTCAAATGTATCCGGTATATCGGAGCTTTTGTAAGGACCGACCTCATTGAGCAGCAAAAAGCTGCTGGAGAGAATTTCCTCCTTATGCCTCGAATAGTATCTCCCAAGAAAAAAATAATGAATCAGTCCAATCAAAATCAACGTCACTGCCATTGTCGCAATAAATGCCAAAGCGATCTTTGTCTTTACAGACGGTTTCCTTTTTGCACTTTTTATCAATCTCATTCTTCTGCCTCGAATTTATAACCCATTCCCCAGATGGTTTTGATATAATCTCCTTTTTCTCCCATTTTGCTGCGCAGCTTTTTCACATGGGTATCGATCGTTCTTGCATCTCCGAAATAATCATAGTTCCATACATTGTTCAGTATCTTTTCTCTTGAAAGTGCAATCCCCTGATTTTCCAGAAAATAGGTCAGAAGTTCAAATTCTTTATAGCTTAATTCCATTGGTTTACCATCAATGGATGCCATATGGGCTGTCTTGTCAATGTGAATGCCTCCCGCTTCGAGCACTTCATCGTCTCCCGTCTTTCCGCTTCTGCGCAGAATTGCTTCCACACGGGCCACAAGAATCCGGGGAGAAAACGGCTTGGATATATATTCATCCACACCAAGATCAAACCCGAGGAGCTCATCTCTCTCCTCACTTCTGGCTGTCAGCATAATAATCGGGACCTTGGAATTCTGGCGAATCTCACGGCATACCTGCCATCCATCCATTTTTGGCATCATGACATCCAGAATAATCAGTGCAATATCTTTTTGCTTAAAAAACAAATCCAGCGCTTCTTCCCCGTCTCCTGCTTCCAGTACATCATAACCGCTTTTTGTCAAAAAATCCCTGACCAGCTTACGCATACGACTCTCATCATCTACCACTAAGATCTTTATATTATCCACTGTAATTACCTCCTCGTATCATTTAAAAATCAGTTTATCATTTTTTTATGTTCATTCTGTGAAAAGTTTTTCAGGAAAAGAGACCGCGATTGATATCTGCCAGATTCACAATGTCTGTTACGGTTGTTTTATTGTAATCTTTTTCTTTCAGCAGTCTGAGAAATAAATGTCAAATGATTGTACATTGTTATGAAGTTCTTCTGCAAGTATAATAATACTATCATGAAAAGTCAACGTATGGCTGAATTTCATGAAGCAGCTGTACAAAAATATCATCTCATAAGCAGACCCTTGAAAAAACGCCGGCACTATATTTTTCTGATATATTGCTTCAAAAAAGTATTGACGAATTTCAAAGTCAATGCTATAATTTGGTTTGTTGTCAAGAAAGTGACAAGAATGCGGAAGTGCTGGAATTGGCAGACAGGCCAGACTAAGGATCTGGTGGTCATTGCGATCGTGTGGGTTCAAGTCCCATCTTCCGCAGTTTTGCAGAAACAAAGAGCCTTGATTTTTCAAGGCTCTTTTCATTTACTTTATAGGAAAGAACGCCTGTGGCGCTCTTTCCTGTAAAAAAGTAACCGAAACTTTGTAAATCCGCTTATTGAAAGCATTTTACAAAATTTCGGTTACCATAGAATTAGTGGACCTGAGGGGAATCGAACCCCTGTCCGAAAGCCTATTCATTCAGGCATCTCCCATTACAGTCATTCTTTTATGATTCCCCAGCCAGTACGCCGGATGACAGGCTTACTGTTTCGGTAGCTTCATAAAATCTTCCATCTCCGCAAAGCTTAGGAGACGAAGTACCCCGCATCCATTTGGTGCCAGAAGATGAGCCGCGGGAATCTCATCAGCTGACAACGCCGCACTTAGGCAGCGTACGCTAACTCGTAATTATCGTCTGCGTTTAATTTTAAGTTCCAGGTTGATGACGCGGTCCCGGAGTCCACGAATGGCTTCCCAAACTTCAAAACCCCCGTCGAAACCAGTACAAGCCCGTTCTGGTTGGTACAGACGTCCGCCGGCTGAACCGGCATTTTGAAGTGAGCAGGCAGCTTTGCTGTCTGCCTGTATGACAGCAGGTTCCATGACTCTCCACTATCAGTCTTCCCTGCTGTCAAAATAGTATACTCCAGAGGGTCCTGTTTTGTCAATAAAGATTTTTTACTTTGAAATCCCGCTCTGCCTCTCTGCGCTGATCTTTCTTTGCAATATCCTGCCTTTTATCGTAAAGCTTTTTACCTCTTGCCAGACCAAGTTCTACTTTTACCAGACTTCCCTTAAAATATACCTGCAGCGGTACCAGCGTATAGCCTTTTTCCTTGATCTGGGCTTCCAGCTTGCGTATTTCAAAATCGTGCAGCAACAGTTTTCTCACTCTCAAAGGATCTTTATTGAAAATGTTCCCTTTTTCGTAGGGACTGATATGCATTCCATAGATATAGACTTCACCCCGCTCAATACGAAGAAAAGCTTCTTTGATACTGCATTTCCCCATGCGCAGTGATTTCACCTCTGTCCCGGCGAGTGCTATACCAGCCTCATACTTATCTTCAATAAAATAATCATGGTATGCTTTTTTATTGTTCGCAATCAGACGAACCCCTTTTTCTTTACTCATTGATTCTCCTATTCTATTTATGCCTGTTCGGCAGTGATTCACAGGTTACGCTGATACCAGTTCAAAGTCTATGGTGCGGTTTGCAGGTTCTGCACCGCGGACACGAATTCGTACCGGCTGTCCAAGGCGGTAACTCTTTCCGCTCTTTTCCCCCACCAACTGATAGTTTTCCTCATCATACCGGTAAAAATCATCCCGCAAGGTAATGATGTGTACCAAACCTTCCACAGTATTGGGCAATTCCACATAGATCCCCCATCCGGTTACCCCCGAGATTACACCATCAAATTCCTCTCCCACGCGTTCCAGCATATACTCTGCTTTCTTCAGCTTCACACTTTCCCGCTCAGCCTCTGCAGCCCGCTGTTCCGTCATGCTGGATTGTTCTGCGACATGAGGCAGAACGGACGCGTATTTCTCTATTCTTCCGCCTTTCTCCAGTCGTCCCCTAAGATCATCCTTGATAATCCTGTGGATCTGCAAATCCGGATATCTCCGAATCGGTGACGTGAAATGACAGTAGTATTTGGCAGCAAGCCCGAAATGCCCGCTGCATTTCGGAGTATATACTGCACGCGACATAGAGCGGAGCAATAAACGACTGATCAAAGGTTCTCCCGGACTTCCCTCTATCTGAGAGAGAATCTTCTGTACTTCTGCCGGGGTTATCTCACTGGAGCGCTTTTCTGCCAAAATCCCCTGTTCTCTGATGAACTGCAGCGTACTTTCCATACGATCCCGGTCCGGCTGATCATGAGTCCGGTATAAAAATGGAATCTCTCTTGTACAGTACTCCATCGCCACCGTCTCATTCGCCATCAGCATGAAATCCTCAATCATGCGGGTTGCCGCGTTGGACGGATATGGGCGGATATCAATTGGTACACCATCTTCATTCAGAATTACCTTACTTTCCGGAAACTCAAAATCAATAGCACCTCTCTGCTGCCTGTTTCTTCTCAGCATATCAGAAAGCTCCTGCATTCTCTGAAACATGGGGACCAGTTCCTCGTACTTTTCCATCAGATCCGGATGATTCTCCGGTTCTGTCAGAATTGCATTGACTGCTGTGTAGGTCATTCTCCGATCCACGCAGATCACCGTCTCTGCAATTCTATGGCTGACTACCCGCCCGTTGCCATCGATCGTCATGATACAGCTCAGTGCCAGGCGGTCTTCTCCTTCATTCAGAGAGCAAATACCGTTGGATAATCGCTTCGGCAGCATAGGAATTACCCGGTCCGGCAGATAGACACTGGTTCCTCTCCGAAGTGCTTCCCGATCCAGAGCAGAATCCGCCTGAACATAATTACTCACATCAGCAATATGAACTCCAAGTTGGAAATACATCCCTTCTCTTGTCACGGATACCGCATCATCCAAATCTTTCGCATCTTCTCCGTCGATTGTTACCATCTGCCACTCTCTTAAATCCATCCGTCCGTTCAGGTCGTTGGGAATCACTGTTTCCGGACAGCGCTCCGCCTGCATCAATACTCTGGGAGGGAATTCCGTCGGAAGCTGATATGCCTCAATAACAGCCGGTATATCTACTGTCTGGATCCGCGGTTTTCGCTCACCATCCTGATGCTCTTTCTTATCCGATCCTCTGCCCGTCCTTCCCTCTCTTCGCCCATCATAAGCTGCCTGTTGCGGAAGACTGCGGCGCTCTTTCACCTCACCCACACCGCGGCTTTTCTGATACCGCCCTTCCGAAATAATATCAATCTTTCCTTCCTGTACCAGCAGGTTCAGAACTTCCGCAAGTTCCTGTCGCTGATTCGATGGAACCTGAAGAAGCATTGCGATATCCTTTTGACGCATAGGCTGATAATTCTTGGAACTGACCAGATCCATCAGCAGGGCTTTCCTGTTTTTCAGACGCTTCGCATTTCGCGCACGTCCGGAGAGACTTCCCTGCGATCTGTAACTGACCGATACAGAGGTTCTCTTTTTCTCTCTTTTTTTATTTTCTTTGTTCTTTTTTTGACTCATATAACTCCTTTTAGAAGAAAAGACACCCTCGCTCATATCACAAGGGTGTCTATGTCTTAAAAATTCATGTTCAATACTACTGACAAAACGATAAATAACAATGCCATAATCTTGGTCGCTCTGATCAGATTGCCTTCTGCAGAACGTCCTTTATTTCTTCCCCAGTAGGAATCTGCGATACCTGCGATCGCTCCGAGCCCCTGCTGTTTTCCTTCCTGCATCAAAACCACAACGGTTAAAGCAATACAATCAATGACATACAATACTGTCAGAATAGTCCTCAAAATTTCCACAATTACACCTCCTACGGCTAACTTTTATTATTTTACCATAGGAAGTACAGGATTTCAACAGGAATTTTAATATATTTCTGTTTCAAACGGTGATTGATAAACACCCGATTCTCCAAGTCTTTCCTCGATTCTCAATAGCTGATTGTATTTTGCATTTCTTTCCGACCGGCAGGGAGCTCCTGTTTTGATCTGACCAGCTCCCATGGCAACCGCCAGATCTGCAATAAACGCATCCTCTGTCTCTCCCGAACGGTGAGAGACAACGGCACGATATCCGGCTTTCTGCGCCATCTCAACCGCATCCATGGCTTCTGAGAGCGTACCAATCTGATTTACTTTAATCAGGATTGCATTGCCAACTCCCATGGAAATACCTCGGGAAAGACGATTTACATTGGTCACAAACAGATCATCCCCTACCAGCTGAACCCGATTTCCTAACCGATCTGTCATGTGCTTCCAGCCTTCAAAATCCGTTTCACACAACCCATCTTCGATGGAAACAATCGGAAACTGTGAAATCAATTCCTGATAGTATTGGATCATATCTTCCGTATTTCTCAGAATCTTCTGATTCGTCTGGTGCGATTCCCCTGGAAAATAATACAGCTGCTCCTTCTCAAGATACAATTCACTGGAAGCAGCATCAATCGCAATCACAATTTCCCTGCCTGGTTCAAGTCCCGTCTGTTCAATTGCTTCCATAATCAAAGAAAGAACTTCTCTGGCATCTTTCAGATCCGGAGCGAAACCGCCTTCATCACCGACGGCAGTAGACAGACCTCGGCTCTTTAAAATCTTTTTCAGTGTATGATAGGTTTCCGCGCACATGCGAAGTCCTTCCCGAAAGCAGCCAGCTCCCGTTGGCATAATCATAAACTCCTGAAGATCTACCGTATTGTCCGCATGGCGTCCTCCATTTAGTATATTCATCATAGGAACAGGCAATCTCGTCGCTTTGCAGCCGCCAAGATACTGGTAAAGCGGGATATGCAAAGCTTCCGCTGCCGCGCGCGCAGCAGCGAGGGAGATTCCCAGAATACCATTTGCTCCTAAATGTTCCTTGTTCACTGTCCCGTCAGCTTCCAGAAGCAATCGGTCAATATGGCTCTGGTCCAAAGCATTTTCTCCGAGAACCGCTTCCGAAAGAACTGTATTGACATTCTCCACTGCCTTTTGCACTCCCAGACCGTGATAGCGAGTTTCATGGTCACGCAGTTCTGCTGCTTCATATTTCCCTGTTGATGCCCCGGATGGAACCAGCGCTCTTCCGGTAAAACAATCAACTCCAAGAATACCTTCTCCTACTGTCACTTCTACTTCTACCGTGGGATTGCCTCTGGAATCCAGGATTTCTCTTCCGTTCACACTTCGAATCGGCAAATAGCGAAACATGATTCTTTCCTCCTGTATTAGCTGTCTTATGCTGATGATAGTATGACCATAGAAGGCGAAAATATAAGGCTTTAATCCGCGCCAATATTAACCAGAAAGATCTCTTTCAAAACAGCACAATTTAAGAGCCATCCGATTCGCTTCTGTGCGCCCATCGAATGGCTCTTAATAATGATCACTGTGCATTGGTCTATAATCCTTTCGTTTTATTTTTTTGAGGTATTACTTTACTGTTTTGGTGGTTTGTACCTTCTCTTTCTTAAATTATGAGGTAAATCGTTGTGTTCTCGGTGGTCCGTCCTCCTTATTCTTATTTTTTTCTTCTTTTCTCTTTTGTTGATCTTATTATATCAGTTATTTTATGTTCTGTCAACCTTTATTTTAATTATTTTATTGTTATTTTTATTTTATACTTTCAATTCATTTGTTCGTTTTGATTTTTCTGACTATTTTCTCTCAGGGCAAAGAGGTCGGAAGTTCGATCGAAAAGGAGCAGCAAAATGATCTGCTGCTCCTTTTGAAAGAAATTTCTGTTTTTTATTTTACCAGAAGAGACTTTCCCGTCATGTCTGCAGGCTGAGTCAAGCCCATCAGTTCAATCAATGTCGGAGCAATGTCCGCAAGGCAGCCGCCTTCTCTGAGTTTGTAAGCCGGATCCGCATTAACGAGAATGAATGGTACCGGATTTGTCGTATGAGCGGTAAACGGTGCGCCTGTTTCGTAATCAACCAGCTGCTCAGCATTGCCGTGATCTGCGCAGATAAACATCTGCCCGTCCACTTCTTTTAACGCATCGACAGCTTTTCCTACGCACTCATCCACAGCCTCGATCGCCGCGATGGCCGCGCTCTCCACACCTGTATGGCCAACCATATCCGGGTTTGCGAAGTTAATGATAATTACATCATATTTCTGTGATCTGATTGCCTCGCACAGTTTATCACATACCTCATAGGCACTCATCTCCGGCTTCAGATCATAAGTTGCAACCTTTGGAGACTTTACAAGAATTCTGTCTTCACCCTCGTTCGGTTCCTCAATACCGCCATTGAAGAAGAAGGTAACATGAGCATATTTCTCTGTCTCTGCAATTCTTGCCTGGGTCAGATGATTTTCTGCAAGGAATTCGCCAAAAGTATTCTTGATTTCCTGCTTTTTAAATGCGATGATCTTATTCGGAATCGTCTCGTCATATTCCGTAAAGCATACATAGGTCAGATCCAGACGTTTTTCTCTCTCAAATCCTGTGAAATCGTCTGAGCAGAATGCTCTGGTTATTTCACGGGCACGATCAGGGCGGAAATTGAAGAAAATCACGGAATCCTTATCCTGAATTACAGTCACCGGTTTTCCTTCTTTTTCGATTACTGTAGGCATTACGAACTCATCGGTCTTTCCATTATCATAGGAATCCTGTACTGCTTTGGCTGCATCAGTGCCTTTTACACCCTCACCCTTTGTCAGTGCTCTGTAAGCCAGTTCTACGCGATCCCAACGATTATCACGATCCATCGCATAGTACCGACCGGAAACGACACCGATCTCACCAACACCGATTTCTTTCATTTTTGCCTGAAGCTGCTCAATATAGGATTTTCCGGATGCCGGAGGAGTATCACGTCCATCCAGGAAACAGTGAACATATACTTTCGTCAGACCTTCACGTTTTGCCAGTTCCAGAAGTCCGTACACATGTGTAATATGGCTGTGCACACCGCCATCGGAAAGAAGTCCAAACATATGAAGTGCGGAATCATTTTCTTTTGCATTTCTGACAGCTGCCAGAAGAGCCTCATTTTTAAAGAAATCACCATCCTGGATTTCTTTCGTGATTCTGGTCAGCTCCTGATATACGATACGCCCTGCACCCATATTCAGGTGTCCTACCTCAGAGTTGCCCATCTGGCCCTCAGGAAGACCTACTGCCATTCCACTTGCCTGTCCATGAACGTATGGGCACTGGCTCATCAACTGATCCATTACCGGGGTCTTTGCCTCGCATACTGCATTGTGTTCGCAGGTAGTATTCAGTCCGTATCCGTCAAGAATCATTAATACGGTAGGTTTTTTGCTCATGATTGTTCTCCTTTCATCCTTGGAGTCCTCTCTTTTGTCTTCCGGCGGGACTCCGGCAACTATTACGCCTAAACTCTGCCATTGCTATTTTATCAGAGTTTTTGCGGTTTTGCAACGCTTGTTTTACCAAAGTCCCGCATTGTTCATCGTCATTACAAGACTTTTGAAAGGAAGTCCTGCAAACGTGGATTTTGCGGATGATCAAAAAATTCTTTCGGCGTATTTTCCTCCTGAATCACGCCTTCATTGATGAACATGACGTGGGTTGCCACTTCCCGGGCGAATCCCATCTCATGAGTAACCACTACCATAGTCATACCATTTTCCGCCAGTTCCTTCATAATCGCCAGTACTTCCCCTACCATCTCCGGATCCAGTGCTGAAGTAGGCTCATCAAAAAGCATGACATCTGGATTCATAGCAAGAGCACGTGCAATGGCAATTCTCTGTTTCTGTCCGCCGGAAAGCATGTTCGGATATGTGTCTGCCTTTTCTGGAAGCCCTACTCGCAAAAGAAGCTCCTCAGCTTTTGCATTTGCCTCTTCTTTTGTCATGATTCCCAGTTTTACAGGGGCAAGCATGATATTTTCCCGGATACTCAAATGTGGAAACAGATTAAACTGCTGAAATACCATTCCGATCTTCTGCCTGGTACGGTTAATGTTGTTTTTCGGGTCTGTGATATCAACCCCCTCAAACAAAATCTGCCCGCCGGTGGGAATTTCCAGAAGATTTAAAGAGCGAAGAAACGTCGATTTTCCGGAACCGGAAGGGCCGATAACTGCTACAACTTCACCTTTTCGAATTTCTGTAGAAATGCCATCCAGCACATGATTATCGCCATAATATTTTTTCAGATCTTTTACTTCAATTAATACTTCATTTTCACCGTTCATTGATGCGCATTCTCCTCTCCAGTTTTCGAATCAGTGTACTGATAATCATAACCATGGCAAGATAAATCAGTGCCACTGCAATTAACGGCATCCAGCAGGAAAAGGTAGCGCTTCGGATAATGTCACCGCCTCTTGTCAGATCCGCAAATCCAATGTAACCGCAGATAGATGTCTCTTTCAGAAGTGTGATAAATTCATTGGCCAGTGCAGGCAATACATTTTTGAACGCCTGTGGAAGAATGATGTAACGCATCGACTGATAAAAGCTAAGCCCCAGAGACCGGCTTGCTTCACTCTGTCCAGGATCAATGGACATAATACCGGATCGGATAATTTCCGCTACATATGCGCCGGAATTAATACCAAAGGTCAAAATGGCCACCAACAGTTTGGAGGCACCTCCGTGCATCAGCGCAGGCATGACGCCAAAATACATAATCAGCAGCTGAATCATCACAGGTGTACCGCGAATCACCGTCAGATACAGTGAACAGATCCGATTTAAAATGCGAAGTGCTCTGCCGGGACGGTCAGATTTATCATGGCTTGACCGGATAATTCCGACAAGTACGCCGAGAACCACACCGATAATCAGTGCAAAAACCGTTACTTCCAGCGTGTTGAAGAGACCTTTCACAATATGAATATATCGATCTTCCTCAATAAAATTGAACTGGAACCGCTCGATAAAAATTTCAATCAATTCCCTGATTTTATTTACTACAAACAAATTCTTCACCCCATTTTTTCTTCTGCAAAAAGGACCGTTGCAGTATTTCGCTGCAGCAGTCCCTTATCGTCTGCTTAATAGAATTATTTTCTTACAATGATTACCTGTGTAGCAGTTGCATAAGTATCAGTGAAATCTACGCTCTTCAATCTGGATTCTGTCACAGTCATACCTGCCATGCCAAAATCAGCCTGTCCGGTCGTAACTGCAGTGATGATAGAATCAAACTCCATATCCTCAATCTGAAGTTCATATCCAAGTCTGTCACAGATCGCCTGAGCTACGTCTGCGTCAATACCACCGATACCTTCGCCTTCATAATACTCATACGGCGGGAACTGTGCATTGGTTGCCATCTTCAAAGTACCATTGGAACGATCAACATCTGCAGGTGATTCATATGGAGAATTGCCTGCCTCCTCCCCGATATAATTGTTGATGATGCTGTCAAAGGTGCCATCTTCTTTCAGCTCTGCAAGTGCACTGTTCAGTTTATCCGTCAGTTCGCTGTTGTCCTTGGATACACAGATTGCATACTCTTCATCAGCAAACGGCTCATCAAGAATCTTCAGATCGTCATTCTGAGCTACAAAAACAGATGCCGGCTGGGAATCAATGATCACACAGTCGATCATTCCCTGCTTTAATGCCATAATTGCATCTGCTGCTTTGTTATAGCGTTCAATCGTACTTCCCTCTTCCTCGTAATCAGAAGCATAAATATCTCCTGTCGTTCCAAGCTGTACACCAATTTTTGCTCCCGGAAGATCATCAACACTTGCAACGGTTCCCTCATTGCTCTCTGCAGCGATACTATCTGAGGATGCACTGCTGCCTGTTGATGCTGCATCTGAACCATCAGACGAGCTTCCGCAGCCTGCCATAGCCATCATCATGGCTGCTGACAGTACAATTGCTGTCAATTTTTTGCTGTTTTTCATAACTTTCTCCTCCTTTTCCTGTACCGGATACTCACCTGGATCCGATTCGGGTTACTCATATACCGATCAATGTCCCCCTTCCTTTCTGACACCACGGTAACATGTAGAGTATTATAAACATTTATGCATAAAAAAACAAGTAAAAAATAAGAAAAAAGCAAAAAAAGCTTTGAAACAAACTTTTTTTGCTTTTTTACCTATATTTCAGATTATTTTCATTCATAAAATATGCAAATTGGGGATACAAAGAGATCAGTGCCAAATGCTTTGTTTCTCCCTCTTTGCCGATATTCCATAAAGAATATCATCCATATACACGAATGACGGAAGAAATTTCCTTAATTATGGACATACCACCCAATATCTTCATGGCATCCATAAAATGACGTTCTTTCACCTGATCCGTGATCACTACAATCTCGGCAACTGTTCCATTCACTCTTTTCTGAACCATCTGTGCGATGGATACCTGATTATTTCCAAATACGGAAGCCACGGAAGCCAGCGTGCCATAACGGTTTTCGATCTGCATTCTCACAAAGTATCTGGAACTGATTTCTCCAACGCGTTTGATTGGACGGTCTCGATAGCAGGTACACCCGATTCTGCCGCAGCAATCCCACAGGATATTCCGAACAATATCATAGACATCTCCTACAATTGCACTGGCCGTTGGAAGCTCTCCCTCACCGCGTCCGTAGAACATCGTATCCTGTACCGCATCTCCTGTCACAAATACGGCATTATAGGAATCATTGACTGAAGCCAGCGGATGAGAGCTGTCAATCAGCATAGGATGCACCCGGACCTCAATACCCTCCGGCGTATCTTTTGCAACACCGAGAAGTTTGATGTCACATCCCATCTCTTTCGCATAGCGAATATCCGTAGCTGTGATCTTTGCAATTCCCTCTGTGTAGACATCCTCAAAAGTCACTCTTGAATTAAACGCTGCTGATGCCAGAATCGCAACCTTCCGACCAGCATCCAGACCTTCCACATCGGATGTCGGATCCGCTTCCGCATACCCCAGATCCTGTGCCAGACGAAGCGCCTCATCAAATTCCATTCCCTCCTGTGTCATTTTCGTCAGGATGAAATTGGTGGTACCGTTGAAAATACCTATGATTTCTGTAATATGATTTCCGGCCAGGCACTGCTTGATCGGGCGAATGATCGGAATACCGCCTGCAACAGAAGCTTCATAGAGAAAATCTTTTCCGTTTCGTTTTGCAGCAGCCAGGAGCTTTTTGCCTTCTGAAGCCACCAGATCTTTATTAGCAGTTACCACATTTTTTCCGGCATCCAGGCAGGCAAGAATATAGTTCATCGCAGGTTGTTTCCCGCCCATTACTTCGATCACAATATCTATTTCCGGATCATTGGCAATCTCTTCAAAACTATTTGTCAGAATCGATGGATCATCTACCTTTGCCGCAGCCTTTTCCAGATTTCGCACCAGGATCTTTTTTAACTCCACGCGCGCGCCAAGCTTCGGCACCATATCTTCCTGCTGATTCTTCAGCACTTTATATACACCGGTTCCGACTGTGCCAAGACCCATCATGGCAACTTTGATTACTCTTTCTTCCATAAGTATTCTTCTCTCTTTTATTTATTTCAGAGATACGATACATTCGATCTCAACCTTCGCCGCTTTTGGCAATGCAGCGACTGCCACGCAGGAGCGTGCCGGTTTTGCTTCTCCAAAAAATGCCCCGTAAACTTCATTTACTTTTGCAAAATCATTCATATCTGTGAGGAAAATCGTTGTTTTCATCACTTTTGTGCGATCTGTTCCGGCTGCTGTCATAATCGCATCCAGGTTCTTCAAAGAAAGTGCTGCCTGCTCCTCAACCGTTTCCGGAATCACACTGCCACGTTCCACATCAAAGCCCAGCTGTCCGGAAATAAACAAAAGTCCATTATCTGCAACTGCCTGTACATAAGGTCCAATTGCTGCAGGTGCTTTTTCTGTATTAATAATTTCTCTTGCCATGATAAGATTCTCCTTTTTTCTTTTTCTGTCCCGCAGCTTTCCTGATTTTCATCTCATCTTTTCGAAAACAATGTATGATTCGACGTCGCTCGCTGCGTTTCTTTCTTCTAAGTCTTTCCTATCATATCACACGTCAAACATAACCGCAAGTAACCGCTTCCTTTTTCAGCATTGAAAGGTAAATATATCTTTTAGCCTGCCGATATTATAAAAATGCTTTTTTTCACCATTCTCTCTATTTTTGAATGGGTTATCCACATCAATTGATTACAGAAACTCCTGTGGAATAAATTTTATTCATTTTTTTGCATTTTCCTCTTGGCAGGCATCACCTTCTTTGCTA
>JALEOU010000091.1 GCA_022766945.1 Fusicatenibacter sp.
CATTGTACCAAAAGAGACCTCATAACTCATGTTTGGGCAAAGAAGATATCCACTTTTGACCTATACAAGGCAAATGAAAATTTCAGCATGTTTTTTAGAAAAACTTATGGCAGCGTCAGCTACCTGGCTGAACTGTAACACCTCGCAGGAGAAAATTTTCAAATTTGTCGAAAAAACTGTTGACAATTTGAAATATATCTGGTAGAATCTTTACTTGTAGCGGAGAGATAACAAAACACCGCAGATGCTGATGTGGCTCAGTCGGTAGAGCGTCGCCTTGGTAAGGCGGAGGTCACGGGTTCGATTCCCGTCATCAGCTTAAAAAAAGCACTGTATTGACAGTGCTTTTTTTGTAACGTTAATTAAGGGAGAAAAAAATGCAGACACTGAAGAAATTTATTGGGGACAAACGATTCTATCTGATGGTATTAAGTGTAGCCATGCCGATTATGATTCAGAACGGGATTACCAATTTTGTAAGCCTTCTGGATAATATTATGGTTGGTCAGATTGGCACAGAACAAATGTCCGGTGTTGCCATTGTGAACCAGCTTCTTTTTATCTACAATCTGTGTATTTTCGGCGGTGTATCCGGTGCAGGAATTTTTACAGCACAGTATTTCGGTCAGGGAAATCATGAGGGAGTCAGAAACACCTTTCGTGCCAAATTCTGGATAGCAGCAATCCTTACGGTGATTGCGGTGTTGCTGCTCGGAACCGCCCATGAGCCGCTGATTCGTCTGTATCTGACCGGAGAAGAGGGAAGTCAGGATATGAATGCGGCGCTTCGTTATGGAACGCAGTATATGAAGCTGATGCTCCTGGGGCTGCCGCCTTTTATGTTTGTTCAGATTTATGCAGGTACACTCCGCGAAACCGGAGAGACTGTGACACCTATGAAGGCCGGTATTGCGGCAGTGCTGATCAATCTGGTTCTGAATTACATTCTGATCTATGGAAAATTCGGGGCACCAAGATTGGGAGTAGCAGGTGCTGCCATCGCTACTGTGATTTCCAGATATGTGGAAGCGGCAATTGTGATTGCCTGGACACATGCCCATAGGAAGGAAAACCCGTTCGCAGATGGTTTGTACCGTACGCTGAAAGTCCCATCTTCTTTAGTGAAACAGATTGTTGTGAAGGGGACACCTCTGATGCTCAACGAAACACTCTGGGCGGCAGGTGTGGCTGTTTTGATGCAGTGTTATTCTGTCCGTGGACTGAATGTTGTGGCGGGTATGAATATTTCAAATACCATCGGAAATCTGTTTAATGTAGCCTTTATCGCTCTTGGCGATTCCGTTGCGATTATCGTTGGGCAGCTGCTGGGGGCAGGAAAGATGAAGCAGGCAAGGGAGACCGATACAAAGCTGATTGCTTTTTCGGTTACTCTGTGTGTGGTTATCGGAGCGGCGATGGCGCTGATTTCTCCTTTGTTTCCAAAGCTTTACAATACGACGGATGAGGTGCGTCACATGGCTACGATTTTTATCGCGGAGGCCGCCTGCTTTATGCCTGTGAATGCGTTTTTGCATGCTTCGTATTTTACCCTGCGTTCGGGAGGAAAGACGATCATTACCTTCCTTTTTGACAGCGTCTTTATCTGGGTGGTGAGTGTGCCGTTTGCCTACGTATTAAGCAGATTTACCAATCTGTCGATCTATGCGATTTATCTTGCGGTGATGTCGGCAGATCTCATCAAATGTGTCATTGGTTTTGCGCTGGTGAAAAAAGGCGTCTGGCTTCAGAATATTGTACAGGAATAGATGAAAGAACACCGGCAGAAAAAATACTTTGAAATTACCGTTTTTTGTGCTATAGTGAAGTATTATAAGTAGCATTAGATTCGAGGAGGGCTCACCCAATGGAAGAAAAAGAAGTGGTATCCAAAAATTTTATCGAGCTGGCGATTGATAAGGACCTGGCGGAAGGTGTTTATGATCATGTCTGTACCAGATTCCCACCGGAGCCGAACGGTTACCTTCATATCGGACATGCCAAGTCCATTCTGCTGAATTACGGTCTGGCACAGGAATATAACGGAGAGTTTCACATGCGTTTTGATGACACGAATCCGACCAAAGAAAAAGTTGAGTTTGTGGAATCAATTAAAGCGGATATTCAGTGGCTGGGTGCAGACTGGAAAGACCATCTGTACTTTGCTTCCGATTATTTTGATCAGATGTATGAGGCAGCTGTAAAGCTGATTAAAAAAGGAAAAGCGTTTGTCTGTGATCTGTCTGCAGAGGAGATCCGCACGTACCGCGGTACCTTAACGGAACCTGGCAAGGAGAGTCCTTATCGGAACCGTTCTGTGGAAGAAAATCTGGATCTCTTTGAACGTATGAAAAACGGTGAGTTTCCGGATGGCAGCAAAGTGCTGCGTGCAAAGATTGATATGTCCGCACCGAATATCAATATGCGCGACCCGGTCATCTATCGTGTGGCGCATATGAGTCATCACAGAACCGGTGACAAATGGTGTATTTATCCGATGTATGATTTTGCACATCCGATTGAGGATGCGATCGAGGGTATTACGCATTCGATCTGTACACTGGAATTCGAAGACCACCGTCCGCTGTACGACTGGGTAGTGAGAGAACTGGAATATCCCATGCCTCCCCGTCAGATTGAATTTGCAAAGTTATATCTGACAAATGTGGTAACGGGTAAACGATATATCAAGAAGCTGGTTGAGGAAGGCATCGTGGACGGATGGGATGATCCGCGTCTGGTATCTATCGCCGCACTTCGCAGAAGAGGCTTTACGCCCGAGTCCATCAAACTGTTTGTGGATCTCTGCGGTGTGGCAAAGGCAAACAGTTCTGTGGATTACGCGATGTTGGAATACTGTATCCGTGAAGACCTTAAATTGAAAAGAGCACGTACGATGGCGGTATTGAATCCGGTGAAACTGGTTATTGACAATTATCCGGAAGATCAGATGGAGATGCTGGATGTGCCGAACAATCTGGAAAATCCGGAGCTTGGCAGCCGTCAGGTTCCGTTTGGCAGGGAACTTTACATCGAGCAGGAAGACTTCATGGAGGAGCCTGTACGCAAATATTTCCGTATGTTCTCGGGAAATGAAGTACGCCTGATGAATGCATATTTTGTTAAGTGCACCGGCTGTGAGAAGGACGAAAACGGCAATGTGACGGTGATTCACGGTACCTATGATCCGGATTCGAAGGGAGGAAATTCCCCGGACGGAAGAAAGGTAAAGGGAACCATCCACTGGGTAGCTGCCAGAACTGCTTTGAAGGCAGAGTGCCGTCTGTACGAGAATATCATCGATGAATCCAAAGGCGTGTATAACGAAGACGGATCTCTGAACCTGAATCCGAATTCTCTGACAATTCTGAAAGAGTGCTATTTGGAGCCTTCCCTGAAGGATGCAAAGGCTTATGACAGCTTCCAGTTTGTACGCAATGGTTTCTTCTGTGTGGATGCGAAAGATTCCACACCGGAGGCACCGGTATTTAACCGTATTGTGTCGCTGAAGAGTTCTTTCAAACTTCCGAATGCGAAGTAAAGGAAGAATGCAGGAGGTTTTCACCCCATGAACGAACTTACGATTTCTCTTGACAGCCACAGCAAAATTCCGCTGTATGAGCAAATTTACGGGTTTATCCGTGAAGAAATACGAAAAAGAGAGATTCTTCCGGGCGAGCGTCTTCCCTCGTCCCGGACGCTCTCTTCCTATCTTTCGGTAAGCCGGAGTACAGTGGATCTGGCGTATGAACAGCTGGTTTCCGAGGGATATGTGGAAAGTATTCCCTGTCGGGGATATTTTGTCTGTGAGATTGAGGAACTGTATCAGTTGGGTGAAACACAGGAAGAGAGGAAGATGAAAACGGGTGAGGATGCTCTGAAATACCGGTATCAGTTTGCAGTCAGTGGTATTACCCCGGATGGTTTTCCACACAATGCCTGGAAAAAAATTTCCAGGGAGGTACTTTTGGACGCTTCGGATGATTTATTCCGACTGGGAGATCCCAGAGGTGAGAGAGGGCTTCGGGAGGCGATCGCAGCGTACCTGCATCATGCACGCGGTGTGAATTGTCGGCCGGATCAGATCATAGTGGGAGCAGGTAATGATTATCTTTTGATGCTGCTTTCTGTTGTATTGGGGCGGGGTGCCGATTCCCGGCATGTCGTAGCCATGGAGAATCCCACCTATATGAGTGCCTATCGCTGCTTTGTTAATCTGGGATTTGACATGCGCAGTATTTCGATGGATGACTCGGGCATGCAGGTTGGAGAACTGGAGGAAAGCGGAGCAGATCTGGCTTATGTTATGCCTTCTCATCAGTTTCCGATGGGGATGGTCATGCCGATGAAGCGAAGAATGCAGCTCCTTTCCTGGGCAGCGAAGGAAGAAAAACGCTATCTGATTGAGGATGATTATGACAGTGAATTCCGCTATAAAGGACGTCCGATTCCGGCACTGCAGGGCTATGATACCAAGGGAAAAGTGATCTACCTGGGGACATTTTCCAGAGCGATTGCGCCATCGATTCGAATCAGTTACATGGTTCTTCCGGAGCGGCTCTGGCCTTTATTTGAACAGCGCGGAATAAATTTTTCTGCTACGGTATCGAAAACGGATCAGAAAATTATTGAGATCTTTATGAGAGAGGGCTATTTTGAACGCCATTTGAACCGCATGAGGGCAATATACAAAGGAAAGCATGACTTGATGATGAAATGTCTGAAAGGAATGAGTAAGATCTGCACGGTGTCGGGGGAAAATGCTGGTGTTCATGTGCTGCTTCATTTTGTCAACGGTCTGACAGAGGAAGAAGCCATTCTTCGGGCCAGGAAGGCGGGAATTCGTGTTTACGGCCTGGGACAGTATTACACAGAAGAGCTGGAGAGACAAGATAGCGGTGCGGGGGCAGATGCCGGAAGAAAACAGGAGGCAGTCCTTCTTGGATATGCGACGATGACAGAACAGCAGATTCTGGAAGCGATGGAAATCCTGAAAAAAGTATGGACCTGCTGCTGATAAAATAATCCATAAAAGCAATTAAAAAGAGCAGAAACAAAAGCTTTGACGGCTTTGTTTTTGCTCTTTCTTTTGAATACAGTGATACCGGAAGAGTTACGTTCCGTTTATTCTTCTTCCTCTTTTTCCTCTTCCTCAACTTCTTTTCGTTCACTTTGAATCTCAGAGACAATCTCGTCGGCTGTATCTTTGATTTCTCTGCCGATTGCCTGGGCTGTATCCTTTACATCATGGAATACTTCTTTTGCGGTCTCACCGGATTCTGCGGATACTTTTTTCGCTGCCTGAATAGCCTCCTCTGCGAACTCGTCGACAACATCGGCAGCTTCTCTGACCATCTCTTTCGCCGTCTCTTTCACACCCTGGGCTGTTTCACGAACACGGTTTGCTGCGTTTTTGGGAAGAGTCGTATAGGTACGTTTTGGCGCGTCTTCATCCGTGGCTTCGAACTCGTCCGTGAAATCATCAAAATCCTCATCCAGATCATCACGTTTCGCTTTCCGATTGAAATAAGTGAGGGCTCCTCCAACTGCGGCTGCAGCGAAAGTTAGACAAAGCAGAGCTTTTCCTGTTTTCCCAGCCATAACTACTCCTTTCAACGTTTGTTAACGTTTGTTACTTAAAGTTGCTTTTATTGTAATACTTTTCTGACAAAAAGAAAAGCCTAAAATGCAATTATTCCCGAAATCGAAGCAAATATACAAAAACGGTATTGTGATTTGAGGTTGCGCATTCCAAAGACAGGCGATATAATGGAGAAAGACAATCAGGAATTACATAAAAAGAGGAAGGCAGTACGATGATAAAGGCATGTATTTTTGATCTTGACGGAACCATAGCAGACACGGTAGAATCCATCGCCCGTGCAGTGAACCGGGTTTTGATCTATTTTGGACTTCCCGCACAGCCGGTAGAAGCATATAATTTTTATGCAGGAGATGGATTTGATATGGCTTTACGGCGGGCACTTTATGATGCGGGTGACACAGAGGGAAGATTTCTTGCGGAGGGAATTCCGCTTGGAAGAGCGTGGTTCAATGAGGATCCGCTTTATCATGTAAAACCTTATGCTGGAATGCCGGAAGTACTTTTCGAACTAAAGAAACAGGTTCCGATCGCTGTGTGTTCCAATAAACCTCATGAGGCAGCGATTCATGTCGTGGAAAGCGTATATGGAAAAGGATTTTTTGACTGGATTCAGGGACAGATGGAAGGGATTCCCAAGAAACCTTCGCCGATCGGGCCGCTTGCGATTGCCGATCGTTTTGAGGCGAAGCCGGAGGAATGCCTGTATTTTGGCGATACGAATACGGATATGAAGACAGGACTTGCAGCCGGTATGTACACGGTGGGTGTTACCTGGGGATTTCGCCCCCGGAGCGAGCTGATCGAAAACGGTGCAATGGCATTGATCGATCGGCCGCAGGAGATACTTCAGGTGTATAAGGAGAAGAACAATGAGCAGAATCAAACTGATTGCCAGTGATCTGGATGGGACACTGCTGCAGGATGGAGCACAGTCACTTCGACCGGAAACCTGTGAGCTGATTCACAGGCTGACCAGAGAGGGCATCTGTTTCTTTGCTGCCAGCGGACGGCAGTATCCAAATCTGCGACGGCTTTTTGCACCGGTGGCGGAAGAAATCGGTTATATCTGCGAGAATGGCTGCGTAGGTTTTTATCAGGGAGAGAAGCTGTTTTTGGAGCATATGGATCGGGCAGATGGACAGGAGATCCTGCATGCTATCTGGGAAAAGAAGGATGCTGAGATTTTGCTCTCAGGGATTTATACCAGTTATCTTCAGCCTAAGAAGATGTCTTACTACTATCATATCCGGGATGTGGTGAAGAATAACGTGACATTAGTGGACGATATTTTTGCCGTCAGTGAAGACTATATGAAGATTTCCGTGTATGAGGAAGAGGGAATTGAAAAGAGCAGCGCATATTGGAAAGAACGCTTCGGTTCCAGAGCGACGGTAGTGACTTCCGGTTTCTGCTGGCTGGATATGATGCCTCCGGGCGTGAATAAAGGAAGTGCAATGAAAAAGATTCAGGAAAGGCTGGGGATTGCTCCGGACGAATGTCTGGCGTTTGGGGATAATTACAATGATGCAGAAATGTTGTCCCAGGTGAAATATGCCGTTGCCATGGATAATGCGGTGCCGGCCATCCGAAGCCAATGCAGTTATCATACCGATCTGGTGGAGCATTCGCTGGAAACGCTGCTGTGTCTTATCAGCTGACGTGTTGTATTTGTAAAAAAGGACAGGAGGAAAGAAAGAATGGGAGAATATAGTGAAGAATGTATCCGGATTTTTCTGGAAAAACAGGGACAATTATTTGACGAACCGGTAGCAGAAAATTTGGAGGAGGCAGAAGCTTTTCTGGAAGACTGTATGGCAATTGTTGTGGACAGCCTGTCAGAGGTGCGTGAATATATGGAACAGGAAGGCCTGGATGTAGAAGGGATTTCCGATGAGGAACTGGAAGAACAGAGTGAAGTGTTCGCCTTGCCGGGTGGTCAGTATCTGATCGTGGAAGGGTAAAGAGGAAAAGAAAACGCGATTTTGATAGAAAGCAAAAACATACAGAAGTGAAAGGACAGGTTTTGGGAAAGTCGTTAAATCTGTCTCTTCACTTCTGTTTTTTTACTCCGTCCTTTTTTTCTGAATTCA
Organism: Fusicatenibacter sp.; assembly: GCA_022766945.1. Taxonomy (GTDB): domain Bacteria; phylum Bacillota; class Clostridia; order Lachnospirales; family Lachnospiraceae; genus Fusicatenibacter. The sequence goes on from JALEOU010000091.1 coordinate 7,693, forward strand.
GTATTGACAACTTTCCTTGTCAATGATAAGATTTGTATGACAAATAAAGTTGTCATTTTGACAGGTATTCTTGTCAAATGAAAGGAGTTGTTGAGATGCCATTGTTGAACAATCTGAAAGAACACCGGGCCCGGATCGGTGTGAATCAGGCAGAGCTTGGGAAGATGGCAGGTGTATCGAGGCAGACGATCAGCCTGATCGAGAGAGGAGATTATTCACCATCAGTGACTCTTGCACTGAAGCTGGCGAAGATACTGGGATGCTCTGTGGAAGAGATTTTTACTTATTACGAGGGGGAGGAAGACAATGAGGAGTAAAAAGAGACGGAATGTTAATCCATTTTTGATGTTGATTCTGATTCTGCTGTGCGGGGGAGCAGGCGGATTACTCTTTGGCATTCTGCAGGAAAAAACAAAGTTTCTGAATCTGGCAGGAAAGGGAAGTGAGGATTTGCTCAGGTATATCGCAGCGTCTTATCTGCCAATGATGTTTGAAAAGTAACAGAGCAATCGAAGTTCTCGTGACCAGTGTAGACAGCAACAGCCTGATCTTCGGCAAAGTACTTGCGGGGGCCATCAGCGGCGTTTTCCAGGCCGGAGCGATCCTGGGAAGCGGTCTGATCGCTTATCACTTCCAGGCAGATGCCTGGGATCATAAGCTTGATTTCCTGTTTGATATTCCCATGGAGGTATGGGGTGGATTTGTAGTCTTTGGTATGCTGGGATATCTGCTGTATGCATTTATTTTCGGCATGCTCGGAGCGCTGGTATCAAAGACCGAAGATATCAGCAAATCAGCTACACCGGTTACCTTGATTTTTGTGGCTTCTTTTGTGGTGACCATGATGGGTATGATGGACAGTGACAGTATGGTGATGAAAGTGGCATCCTATCTCCCGTTTTCTTCCAGCAATGCAATGTTTGCGCGGATCGCGCTCGGCAGCGTTTCCGGATGGGAAATAGCGGTTTCGCCCGGTATTTTGCTGCTCAGTGTGATCCTGTGCGGATATCTGGCTGCACAGATCTTTCGTTTTGGAACGCTGATGTATGGAAATCCGGTGAAATTTACACATGCTTTAAAGAAGCTAAGAGAGAAATAACAGAACAAGCCATCAAAAGGCAGCGGCTTCGGTCAGATCAATATGTAAATCATAAAGATCTGATCGAAGCCGTTTTATTTTTTTAGCGATCCATCTCGGATTGTCTTCCGATTGTACGATGCGCCTTAATAATGGTATCAATTTCCCGTCTGTTACAGGATGGAAGATCACCGGGGATTGTGTTCTTTACAGAGCCGGTGGCATTTCCATAGGACAGAGCCGTCTGGAAGTCATTGGGATTTGCCAGGAGACTGTAGAGAACACCGGAGACATAAGCATCGCCGGAGCCGATCCGGTCAACAACTTCGATATCACGGTATGGCTCTTCCTCGTAGAAGGTGTCATCTGCAGCACTGTAGATAACAGAACCAAACGTATGAATCTTCGGACTGTGAACAATGCGCTGAGTGGAAGCCACAACTGAGATTGGGTATTCCTCTGTGAAACTCTTCATAATTTCATGAGCGGTTCCTTCTTTGAGGAAAGTCAGTCTTGCGGTATCCTCCGAGCAGAAGAAAATGTCCACGTAAGGAAGAATCTTTTGGATACATTCCCGTGCCTCGTCTCCGGTCCAGAGGTTTCCGCGGAAATTGACGTCAAAAGAAATCAGTGCGCCATGTTCCTTGAATTTTTTGATCATGGCAATTGCTGTTTCTCTGGTCTTTTCGCAGAGTGCCAGTGTGATACCGCTGGTGTGGAAACAGCGCGCGGAAGAAAACAGACTCTCATCATAATCGTCCATACTGATCTGCTGGAAGGAAGTGAACATACGATCATAGACGATACGAGGTTTTCTGGGATGTGCGCCATTTTCATAGTAATAAGTACCCAGACGGGCAGTCTTTTTCTCATCATAAACCAGATAGTCATCGGATACGCCAAGAAAACGGATCCGGTTTTTGATGTAGGTGCCAAGGTCATTGGCGGGAAGTTTTGAGATAATACCGGTATGCAGGCCGAGAAGCGATACACCTGATACCACATTCAGTTCCGCGCCGCCGGCTGTCTTCTGAAATGTTTCGCTGCGAACGAGACGTTCATTGTCCGGTGGAGAGAGGCGCAGAAGCAATTCTCCAAGGGCAAGCAGATCGAATTCTCTTGGTTCCGGCATTTTTAATGCATTCATGTAAAAACCCTCCTTCTCTTATCATTTCATCAGCTTAAGCTGATGGGAAGAGCACATTGAAAAGTGTTCTTTCTTGTATTCCCCTCAAATACAGATTGTGGGATACTGCATGGCAACAGTATCCCACAGGTTCTATAATCAAATCGTGTGTGTGAAAGCAGAGTCCCGGCTCATGGCAGTTGGTTACCGGGAACCCTGCTGATGGTTGGCATATAGGATTGTATGTGGAAATACTTATCTCTGTACACGTCCGGAAGCATCGCCGCCTGCCAGTTTGAGAACTTCATCCATGGAAACCATGTTAAAGTCACCTTCGATGGAGTGTTTCAGACAGGAAGCTGCTACAGCAAACTCAATAATTGCCTGAGAGTCATAACCATTTAAAGTAGCTGCGATTAATCCTCCGCCAAAGCTGTCGCCGCCGCCTACACGGTCAACGATGTGCATTTTATATCTCTTGCTGAAATAGTAATCGGTTCCGTCGTAAAGCATTGCAGACCAGTTATTGTCATTCGCGGAGATGGACTCGCGTAACGTGATAGCAACTTTTTCAAATCCGAAGCGGTCTGCCAGCTGTTTTGCAACATCCTTGTATCCTTCACGGTTCAGTTCACCTGCAGTGATATCCGTGTTGGAAGCTTTGATTCCAAATACATCGGAAGCATCTTCTTCATTTGCAATGCAGACATCTACATATTTGCAAAGCTCACCCATCACCTGTCCGGCTTTTTCTTTGCTCCAGAGTTTGTTGCGGTAGTTCAGGTCACAGGAGATCTTAACACCTGCCTCTTTTGCTGCTTTGCAGGCTTCCAGACAGATCTCCGCCACATTATCACCGAGAGCCGGGGTGATACCTGTAAAGTGGAACCACTCTGCACCGTCAAAAATTTCTTCCCAGTTAAAATCAGCTGCAGTAGCAGTAGCGATGGAAGAACCGGCGCGGTCATAAATAACCTTGGAAGGTCTCTGGGAAGCACCTTTCTCCAGGAAGTAGATGCCGACACGATCACCGCCGCGGGAAATATAGGAAGTATTGACACCAAATTTACGAAGAGAGTTCACACCAGCCTGTCCGATTTCGTGTTTCGGCAGTTTGGTAACAAAGTAAGAATCAAATCCGTAATTTGCAAGAGATACGGATACGTTTGCTTCGCCGCCGCCGTAGGTTGCACCATAGGACTCAGCCTGCACAAAACGGTAATATCCTTCAGGTGCCAGTCTTAACATAATTTCACCAAATGTAACTACTTTCTTTGCCATGGTTTTTGTTCTCCTTTTACTTATTTATTTACCAGATGTACAGCAAATCCACCGATCTCATCCTGCAGATATACAAAATTCATTTTACCATTTTTATAAGTTACGGTGTCCTCGTCAAATTTGTATCCCTGGGATTCCAGATAGTTCTTTGCGCGGAGTACGCTGTTGGTTCCTACGGAAATATGACCGTAAGTTCCGCGGCCGTTGCTGTTCATGATCTCAATTCCCTTGCCTGCAAAAAAGGATTTACTTCTCTTATCCTTTGCAAATCCAAAGATTGCTCCGAAGGTATCTGCAATTTTCTCTGCTTCCTCAGCAGAAGAAGCATTGATTCCGACATGAGTTACCTCAAAGCCCAGCATCGTCTGAACCGCTTCTTTGGTGAGATCACGGATCTTATCAAAGTCACCTGCTTTTACTAGATCACCTTTTACCATCCAGCTTCCGCCGCAGGCGATGATCTTGTCAAATGCAAGATAATCATTGATATTCTTTGCATTAATTCCGCCGGTAGGCATAAACTTCATGGTAGTATACGGCGCAGCCATTGCCTTGATCATGGCAAGTCCGCCAGCTGCCTCTGCAGGGAAAAATTTCACAACGTCCAGACCGAAGGAAAGTGCAGCCTCAATATCACTGGGATTGGTGGTACCAGGAGTAATCGGAATGCCCTTGTCCACACAATACTTTACAACAACCGGATTGAGACCCGGGCTCACGATAAACTTGGCACCTGCATTCACAGCACGGTCTACCTGCTCGGTGGTGAGAACCGTACCTGCACCTACCAGCATATTCGGAAATTTCTCAGCCATGATGCGGATGGATTCTTCTGCAGCTGCGGTACGGAAAGTAACTTCTGCACAGGGAAGTCCGCCTTCACACAGAGCCTTTGCCAGAGGCTCTGCATCTTTGGCATCTTCCAAAACAACAACAGGTACAATACCGATTTTCTGAATCTCTTCTAAGATTGCATTCATAAGTTTGTTCTCCTTTTTGGTAGAAATTGGTTTCATAATGTGGAACGTGGTTTCACGATGTAATACTTTATGATTCCATTATAACCTCGTATAGAAAAAAGTCAAGGATGTTTGCAGAAAAAAACAATGAAAAATTCACCCCCTGTTTTTTGTGAAAAATGACGAAAAAACTGCGATTTTTCAAGCAAAACGTTGAATTTCCTGTTGCCAAATAGAAAATACGCAGTTGCCTGAAAAAAAAGGTTGTGGTACAATGCGTTTAGGAACGATGGTTTTACGGGAAAGAGAGTTTTATACATGATCGAGGATCAGAAAAAGCATGAAGAGGAGAAAAACCCGATTCAGGTGGCGGATCGCCTGTTCCAGACGATGGAAGTCATGGCAGAAACCGGATCGGTGGGTCTGGTAGAACTTGCCAATCAACTGGACCTTCACAAAAGTACAGTGCATCGGATTCTGAACTCTCTGATTTATATGGGATATGCAAAGCAGGATCCTGAGACTGGAAAGTATGGACTTACGTTTAAACTGCTGGAGCTTTCGAATCAGCTGATTGCGCATGTGGATGTCATTGAAGCAGTGCGTCCATATCTGAAGAGGCTGATGCAGCAGACTGGAGAAACCGTACATTTTGTTCAGAAGGATGGGAATGATGCAGTATATATTGATAAGGTAGAATCTCATCAGAATTCTGTTCGGATGGTTTCCCGAGTCGGCAGCCGGATTCCCCTGTATTGTTCCGGTGTGGGTAAGACCATGGCGGCGGAGATGACGGAAGAAGAAGTGAAAAAAATGTGGGAGGGGAGCGATGTCAGGAAGATGACGCCCCATACCATTACGGATTTTGATGAATTTATGCAGTGTCTGGAAGAGGTAAGAAGAAAAGGTTATGCACTGGACAATGAGGAGAATGAGCTTGGCGTTCGGTGTATTGCAGCGGGAATTCCGGATTACAAAGGGAGGCCCAAGTATGCTTTCAGCATATCTGCTCCGGTAAACCGGATGACGGATGAGCGCATTCGTGAATTATCATCCTATGTACTCGAGATGAAAGAAGAAATCCGTAAAGAAATCTTTTGATTTTATATAACCAACGAATGAGATCAAATTGATACAGTCAAATAAAAAGCCCTGTTTTCCTTCAGCATCTGATGAACAGTGATCAGAAGGAGAACAGGGCTTTTTTGGAAACTGCAGATGATTTTAATCCGGCAGTGTGTTGATTGTATGGATCAGAGAATCCACATCCTCTGTGCGGGTTGCCCAGGAAGTGCAAATACGGATTGCACTGTGGGAGTCATCCACTCTGCATTGATATGTCACGGAAAAGTTTTGCGTAAGAGCAGCAATGGCTTTATCAGGGAGAATCACAAAGATCTGGTTTGCGGTAGTTTCTACCAGATAAGGATATCCTTTTTGTGTAAGAGCATAGCGGATCTGATCAGCCAGACGGTCAGCATGCTTTGCCAGAGAAAGATAGAGTTCCATATTGCTTTTCAAAAGTTCCACAAACTGGATTCCAAGCAGCCGTCCCTTTGCAAGCATGCCGCCTTTTTGCTTGATCATATAACGGAAATCCTTCTGAAGTTCCTGATTTATGATCACTACAGCCTCCCCGAAAAGAGCGCCGCATTTGGTTCCGCCCATATAAAATACATCGCAGAAGGATGCAAGGTCGGCAAGCGCAAGATCATTTTCTTCGGCAGCGAGACCATAGCTTAAACGTGCGCCGTCGAGAAAGAGGTAGAGACCGCATTCACGGCATACGTTGTGAATTTCTTCCAGCTCTTTTCTGGAATAAAGCGTTCCAAGCTCCGAGGGACTGGAGAGATATACCATCTTCGGCTGTACGATATGTTCAAACGCATCATTGTTTGCCTGGTCGTAATAGGCCATCTGAATCTGCCTGGCGCTGATTTTTCCATTTACTGACGGAAGAGAGAGCACTTTATGTCCTGTGGCTTCCACAGCTCCTGTTTCGTGAAGATGGATATGGCCGGTATCTGCGCAGAGGACACCCTGATAGGGGCGAAGCGCGGAGGAAATTACCGTAAGATTTGCCTGGGTTCCACCCACCAGAAAATGAACAGCGGCATCCGGACAATGACAGAGAGTTCGGATCAGATCGGCAGCCTCTTTGCAGTAGGCATCTTCTCCATATCCCGGCGTTTGCTCCAGATTTGTCTCTGAGAGTTTCTGAAGAATGTGTGGATGTGCACCTTCATTATAATCGCAGTTAAAATAAATCATTTTCTGATAATCCTTTCTTATTTTATATGCTGACGATATCTATCCATTGATGATGCGATAATCATGACCTGTTGCGGGCAAAAATTTTTCGAAGACATCTGAAGTTTTAAGCCGAAGGCTTGAAGTGTTTACACAGGGATGACATCCCAGATATTCTTCAGACAGCACATCAAGGTCGACCAGCAGATGGACATGATGCTCTGTGTCATTCATCAATCCCAGTACACTGACAGAACCAGGCAGAATGCCAAGATACTGCTGCATATGCTCTGCGTCTGCAAAGGAAAGACGTGAAGAGCCAATCTGATGAGAAATGCTGCTTGTTCTGAACTTTTTTTCACCGGGCAGCATGAGCAGATAGAAGGTGTCTTTGGCAGAATTTGTAAGAAAAAGATTCTTACACATATGAATCCGGAGAATCTGATCCATACCTGCACAGTCTTCCATGGTTCGCAAAGGAGGGTGATCTGCACGCTCATATGGAATTTCCAGGCGTTCCAGAAAATCGTAGACAGCCACTTCAGAAGGCAGGCGGGATGAGAGGTCCGCAGGTTTGGTAGTATATAATTGCATGTTGTGATCTCCTTTTTATGTCAGGAATATTTTAGCATTCTTTCGGCATATTTACCAGTAAATTGAAAAAAAACAGCCGAAAAAAGCCGGATCGATGGTTGTTGAACAGGGGATGAAATGATACACTGGTAACAGCCGCGAAAATACAGGTATGGTTTTTGGGGATGATATATTTCAAGAGGTGATAGGATGAAGATTCACTATTTGAAGCACAGCGGTTTTTTTCTGGAATGGGAAAACTGCGGAGTGCTCTTTGATTATTGGAAAGGAAAACTGCCGGAAACAATCCGGGATCGGGAATTGTTTATCTTTGCGAGTCATGTGCACGAAGATCATTTTAACCCGGCAATTTTTGATTTGAGGCTTCCCGGCCATGAGGTTCATTATATTCTGTCCCATGACATTCGAAGGAAGGTTAATAGAATGACAGACCGGGAGATTCCCGTGGATCAGATCACGTATGTTCGCCCGGGAGAAGAGTTGATTTTGCAGGATCTGCAGGAAAATTCGATTGTAGTGAAAACACTGCGCTCTACAGATTGTGGGGTTGCGTTTTTGGTTAACTGCCAGGGAGAAAACTATTTTCACGCCGGAGATCTGAACTGTTGGACATGGCCTGACGACACCAAACAGCACAGAAATCAGATGGTGGCGGAATATCAAAGAGAAATTGATAAGCTGAAAGAAACTGCTGTCAAAGCAGCTTTTCTTCCGCTGGATCCCAGGCTGGAGGCGGAGTATGACAGAGGTATTCGATATTTTTTAAGGCATGTGAGAACAGAGCAGATCTATCCGATGCATCTGTGGGAAAAATACAGTACTGTCGGGAAATTCAGGAACAGTCTGCCGGAGGAAGAACGTAAAATCATCGTAGAAATCAATGCTCCGGGAATGATATTTGAGGAAGCCTCTGCAGAGCAAAGAGGATAGGAGAAAAGCAAACAGGTGGAAAAATGGAAAGAAACAGAATCTCAAATTACGAAAAGCTCTGTCAGTTCTGGCAGGAGCGTTTCCTTTCTTTGGATCAGGAATTCCTTCTGAAAAAGCTTCCATGCATGGAAGATGAAGGGGAATATCTGGCTGTAACATACTATCAGAGACGGTATGGAATTCACCGAAAAACAGGACAGATTGTATGTCTGGATACACCGGAAAAACATCCCTGTTTATCAGAAGGAATTCGTATGAATCTCTATAATCTCTGCTGGTTTTCCATGGAAAATGCGAAACTTTTGAATCGGTGGGTACCGTTTCGGGATGTGAAAAATGCCAGTCCGTTTACCGCTGCATTTCAGAGAAATGTGCTGGATCCGTTTGCGGCAACGTTTGAACATCAGGTTGATCTGCTGAAAATGGCAGCAATCAAACTTGGAGGAAAACCGCTGCCTCAGGGAGACGCAGGCTACGAAATCCCTGCTTTTTCCTGTATTCCAGTGAGGTTTTTATTCTGGGATGGAGATGAGGAATTCCGGGCGCAGGCGAATATTCTGTTTGATTATAGCGTTACGGATTTTGTTCATGTGGAAACAACCGTCACGATCGCATCCCATGGATTGGAAAGACTGTCACAGGAAGCAGGACTTCCGATTGCGGGCAGTATTTTTTAGGACGTGCAAGGACGTAAACAGGTTAGGAAAGCAAGAAATAAAATGGAAATCAGAAATGCGGTTCCGGAAGATTTTGACCGGATCATGGAATTATACGCAAATGCGAGGCGTTTGATGAAAGAATCGGGAAATCCAAATCAGTGGGGAGATCATTATCCAACGAAGGAACTGGTGTGGGAGGATATTTGTCAGGGCAGAAGCTATTGTCTGACAGAGAATGGAAAAACGGAGGCAGTTTTTGTCTATTTCTTCGGAGAAGATCCTGCTTATCAGGTCATCGAGGATGGTGCCTGGCTAAATGACCGGCCTTACGGTGTGCTGCACCGCGTGGCATCTTCCGGAAACTGCAGGGGAGCAGGATCCATCTGCATTCAGTGGTGTCTGGAGCAGTGCGGTAACTTGAAAGGAGATACTCACAGAGATAACAAGATTATGCAGCATGTGATGGAAAAGAACGGATTTGTCCGCTGCGGGCGGATTTTTCTGGAAGATGGATCAGAGCGAATTGCATACCAAAGAGAAATCGGGGAGAAAGCAGATGACTAACTTTGTGATCAGGCATGCAGAAGTCGAAGAGATCCCGTTGATTTCGGATCTCATTCATCAGGTATGGAGCAGCATGGAGAAAAAGGAATGGTTTTCTGTTGACTGTGATGAGTTTACCAGAGAACTGCTCCTGTCCGGTAGGGGAACGGGATATCTCGCGGAGGAGGAAGAGACCGGCCGCGTGGCAGGTGTTTTCACCACAGAGATACCAGGTAGAGCGGAGCATAATCTTGGGAGAGATATTCGTCTGAAAGAGGAAGAACTGCTGCTGGTGGCTCATATGGATTCGGTGGCAGTTTTGAGTGAATTCCGCGGACATCATCTTCAGTATCGCCTGATGCAGGCAGCGGAAGCGGATCTGAAAAACCAGGGGATGCGGTATCTGATGTGTACCGTTCACCCTGAGAATCGCTATAGCCTGAAGAATGCACAGAGTCAGGGCTATCGCATTATGGCAACGAAGGAAAAATACGGGGGAAAACTCAGACATATTCTGCTGAAGGATCTTATGGAAAGTGAATGAACGGGGAATCCGTGGGGGAGAAAGGACATAAGAAAAGTGAAATTATTGAGACAGTTTTTAGTGATTATTGCGATCTCATTTCTGGGAGAGGTTCTGCATGAATTTCTGCCGCTTCCTGTTCCGGCGAGCATCTACGGCCTGGTTTTGATGCTTGTGTTTTTGATGACGGGAACTCTGAGGCTGGAGTCTGTAAGGGATGCGGGAAAGTTTCTGATTGAGATCATGCCTGTGATGTTTATTCCGGCTGGTGTAGGACTTGTAACTGCGTGGGGAGAATTACAAAGTGTGCTTGTGCCGGTACTTGTCATAACGGTGGTTTCCACTGTGGCCGTCATGGCAGTGTCCGGACGTGTGACACAGTCAGTGATTCGTCATGACAAAAAAAGAAGGAATGAGGTGACGAAACAATGAAAGAGCTGTTTTGCAATTCTGTATTTTTTGGAGTGATGGTGAGTCTTCTGGCTTATGAGGCAGGATTGTTCCTGAAGAAAAAATTCCATCTTCCGATATTCAATCCGCTGATGATCGCGATTGCTGTGATCATAGTGCTTCTTGCGGTACTTGGAATTGATTATGAGAGCTACAATGACGGCGCAAAATATTTAAGTTATCTGCTGACACCAGCCACGGTATGTCTGGCGATTCCCCTGTATGAGCAGATAGAACTGCTGAAAACAAATCTGAAGGCAATTCTGGCGGGTATCTTTTCGGGAGTCATCACAAGTCTGACCGTGGTGTTGGTGATGAGTGTCCTGTTTCATCTGGAACACAAAATCTATGTAACACTGCTCCCAAAATCCATCACAACAGCCATCGGAATGGGAGTTTCCGAAGAGCTGGGCGGAGCTGTTACCATCACGGTTGCGGTCATTATTATTACCGGTGTGATTGGAAATATGATTGCGGAAACAGTGTGCAGGTTCTTCAAAATCGAGGAACCGATTGCGAAGGGAATCGGTATCGGATCCGCCTCTCACGCGATCGGAACAGCCAAGGCATTGGAGATGGGAGAAATTGAAGGTGCCATGAGCAGTTTGTCTATCGCAGTGGCGGGTTTGCTGACTGTAGTCGGTGCTTCCATCTATGCGATGTTTTTGTAAGAAGGATCAAAGAATCAGGAAAAAAGATATATTTTACAGGGTATAGAACTTTCTTTTTTGTGACAAACTAGAGAAAAAGGAGGTTGCAGAACATGGAAACATCCGTTGAGAACAGGAGCCAATTCAAGGTGGCAGATCTTCCCGATGCGTGTCAGGCGAAAATCCGGGAATTTGAGCGGGAACTGAATAAGCAGGGATACTGGAATATTGCTCTGGTGGCATACCAGAAAGAGGGCACCTGTGATACCGAAAAGAGCTGAGCAGAGTGGACAAGAGTTCAACCTGCTTTATGCTGAGAAGAAAAAAATCGAAAAACAGAGGAGCTTGATCGGGTACATTGCTGCAGCGCCCGATCAAGTTTCTCTGTTTTTCATGATATACCAAAAAGCTGGGAATCAGCGTTCCATCATGCTGATGGATTCGATGCCCACACTTCCGCCACGAACGACTTCGATGCTGCCGAATTCTTCCTTGATCAGCTTGACTACAGCATCATTTTTCGTTGCTGTCTGTACAAACTCCAGAAGCAGGCTGTCTTTTCCGTAATCGATGACTTTGGCCTTGAAAGTCTCGGCAATCTGGAAAAGCTCTACCTTATCCTCCGGGGTACAGTTGCGGACTTTCACATAAAGTATTTCTTTCATTCGCACAAAGACATCCGTAAAGTCGATGACTTTGATGACTTCAATCATCCGGTTAAGCTGTTTCTTGATCTGTTCAAATGTCTCGTCATCGCTGACAGTTGCGATTGTCATGCGGGAGACTGTGGGATCTTCGGTAGTTCCCACGGTCAGACTGTCCAGGTTATAGCTCTTTCCGGAAAACAGGCCGGAGATTTTGGAGAGTACACCTACCTGATTCTCCACATACAGTGAAATCCATCTTTTTTTCATTCCTTTTTCCATAGCTAGTATCCCTCCTAACAATCCATAATCATATCTTCGAGTGTTCCGCCCGGTTTGATCATCGGATAGACCATTTCTTCCGGATCAATGATAAATTCAATGATGGTTGGTGTCTTTGTATTCTTTTTTGCTTCTTCGAAGGCAGCAGCAACCTCTTCTTTTTTCATAACGCGGATTCCTTTGGCACCATAACTTTCGGCAAGCTTTACGAAGTCCGGAGTATATTCCGGGTATTCTTCCCCGTTGGTACGGCGGGAGAGGGCTCCGGAGCGAAGGTTGGTCATACTGTAACGTTTCCCGTAGAAAAGCTTCTGCCACTGACGTACCATGCCAAGGTATTCATTATTGAAAATACATGCGATGATCGGAAGCTCTTCCAGCACCGCAGTAGCCATTTCCTGAATGTTCATCTGCATGCCGCCGTCGCCGGAGATCGCAATGACCGGTTTGTCAGGATTTCCGATTTTGGCGCCGATGGCGCCGGGAAGTCCATACCCCATTGTACCAAGGCCGCCGGACATGACAAGCTGTTTCTTTTCTGTGATTTCCGCATACTGGCTTACCAGCATCTGGTGCTGTCCCACATCTGTAACAATAATTGCCTCATCAAACTGTCGGTTGATTTCATCCAGAATATCCAGAGGTCCAAGAGCTGCATTGGGGCGCATGGTCAGCGGATGCTCTGTTTTCCAGGTATCAATCTCGTGGAGCCATTTCTGCGTAGAGCAGGGCTCAACGTATTCGGACATTTTGGTAATCGCATCTTTTGCATCGGCTACGATTGGGATATCAACATGGATGTTTCTGGAAATGGATGCAGTATCGATATCGATATGTACGATCTGCGCGTTTGGTGCAAAAGCGTGGAGTTTTCCGGTAATACGGTCATTAAAGCGGGTTCCGATGGAAAAAAGCAGGTCACAATTGCTTACCGCCATATTGGCAGCATAGGAACCGTGCATGCCCAGATTTCCGATAAAGAGCGGATGCGTGGTTGGAATAGCACCGCGTCCCATTACGGTGGTGACTACAGGAACGTTTGTTTTCTCCACAACCTGCTGGAAAATTTCGTTTGCACGGGCGATATTCACACCGCCGCCGGCAAGGAACAGAGGCTTTTTTGCTTTGTGAAGCATCTTGATCGCACGTTTTAACTGCCCGATATGAACGCTGGTATTGGGCTTGTAGCCGCGGATGTTGACGGATTTGGGATATTCGGCGTTGCCAAGCTCTGCCATCACGTCCTTCGGAAGATCAATCAGAACCGGTCCTGGTCTGCCGGTTCTTGCAATGTAGAAAGCTTCCTTGATAATACGTCCCAGATCCTCCCGGTTGCGGACCGTCACACCATATTTTGTTATGCTGCGTGTGATTCCGACAATATCTACTTCCTGGAAAGCATCGTTTCCGATCAGGTGGCGCGCTACCTGGCCGGTAAAACAAACGAGGGGTACACTGTCATAATTTGCTGTAGCGAGTCCGGTGACCAGGTTGGTGGCTCCGGGACCGCTGGTTACCAGACAGACACCGACTTTGCCGGTCGTTCTTGCGTAGGCATCTGCTTCATGTACCAAGGCCTGTTCATGGCGCGGGAGAACGATTTCAATTTCATCCTGTTTGTAAAGTTCATCACTGATATCGATGGTGCAGGCTCCCGGGTAGCCAAAAAGAACCTCTACCCCTTCCTCTTTCAAAGCCTTTACCAGAAGTTTGTTACCGGAAATCTGTTTCATATGCAAATCCTCCTTCTCATGCAATTCTTCGCTGTGCATAAAAAAGCCCTAAGCTTTCTGTCAAGGAAAGCTTAGGGCGAATCTAAATCCGCGGTACCACCTAAATTCCCCAAAAGAGAATATCTCTTATGGGCTCTGCCGGTACAAGAGCATCTGCTCTATACCGTATCCCTGTAACGTGGGAAAAACGTTGAAGTCTACTAATCCGAAATTCCGGATGTTCAGTCCACTGCTCGAGGGCTACTTCCACAGTACGCTCACGGAGATTTTCACCTGCCATCTCCTCTCTGTGCTTTGCGAAACTCTGTACTACTCCCTGTCACTGCATTTCTCTGGGAAAAATACCAAATATTGTTAACAATCGCTGTTCTGGATAATTAAAAACATTATAGCGGTATTGAGGCAGACTTGTCAATCAGTATTTTTAATTTAGCAGGGTAGTAACGTATTGAGGCTACTGTTCAGACAGCAACGGACGCCGTGCAGAAAATAGATCTCGACGCAGACTCGCTTGCGCTCCTTCAAAACGCAGCGGTACTAAATTCGCAGGATAGAAAACAATCCTGCTCATTAAGTGCCGGCGTTTTTCAAGGGTCTGCTTACGAGATACTATTTTTGCACAGCTGTTTCGTGTGACATCTGAACAGTAATTATATGGTATTTCATGGTATTTATTTTGCCAGCAGCATCATGATTTTGTTGCTGCGGTTTACAAAATCTGTCATTGCCTGCGGAGCGAGCGGTTTGTGGCTGATCATAGCCAGGTCATACAGCTGTTCGCAGAAGAGCGATGTGTTTTCGTTTTCACCATTTTCCAGAATGTATTTCACAAGAGGATGTTTTGCATTCAGTACCAGTGTCTCCTGACCGCCGAACATATCCGGATCCATACTGCTCATACCGTACATGCGCATCATTTCCTGCATACGACGGTTTTCCTCGGAAAGCGTTACCATGGCGGAAACATTCTCATCTTTCAGATTCTCTACTTTGACATTCAGCTCTTTCTTGTCCAGCACTTTGCGGAACAGGTCGGTGAGAGTTGTCGTTGCATCTGTCAGATCCTCTGAAGATTCCTCTTTCATATCATCCGTCAGATCGGCGTCAATTCTCTGGAATTTCACCTTGTCATTGGTGCGCTCCACGTGGGAGATAAATGCAGAATCGATGTTGTGTTTAAGAATGACAGCATCCATACCCTGGCTGCGGAACATATTGATGTACTGACTCTGCTGGGTCTCATCAGTGACATAATATATAGTGGTTTTCTCGGGCTCCTTGCTGTCTTCTTCCTCGGTTTCTTTGGCGGAAGAATCGGTAGTATCTGTATCGGTTACTTCTGAAGAAGTCTGTGCGGAATCTGTGTTTTCTGCATCACTGGCGGCTTCCTCCGGTGTGTTTTCCTTGATGCAGTCTTCCAGTGTCAGGTATTTTCCATCGATGTTTTTATAAAGGATGTAATCCATCATTTTCTTGGAGAATTTCTCATCCTTGATACAGCCATATTTCAGGAAGGGATTGATATCGTCCCAGTATTTTTCATAGGTTTCGCGGTCGGTTTTACACATGCCGGACAGTTTGTCAGCAAATTTCTTGGAAATGTAGTCAGAGATTTTCTTTACAAAACCATCGTTCTGCAGTGCGCTTCTGGATACGTTCAGCGGCAGATCCGGGCAGTCAATGACACCTTTTAAGAGCATCAGATATTCCGGAATGACTTCCTTGATATTGTCTGCGATAAAGACCTGATTGTTGTACAGCTTGATGGTTCCTTCGATGGAATCATACTCTGTATTAATCCGCGGGAAATACAGAATACCTTTCAGATTGAAAGGATAATCCATATTCAGATGGATCCAGAACAGGGGCTCACGGTAATCATTGAAGACTTTGCGGTAAAATTCTTTGTAATCCTCATCGGAGCATTCATTCGGATGTTTGGTCCACAACGGATGAATGTCACTTAAGGAAACCGGACGCTTGTTGATCTTAACTTTATCTTTTGCAGGGGATACTTCTACCTGCTCTTTGGTTCCGTCTTCGTTCTCTTTTTCTTCGTATTTGGCATCCTCATGAATGTGTTCTGCGATTACATCGTCGTCTTTTAGTTCACTCTCATCGATCGTTTCATATTCCTGCGGAGCATTTGCCTTGGACAGGAAAATTTCAACCGGCATGAAAGAACAGTATTTCTCGATAACTTCACGGACACGGTACTCATTGGCAAATTCCAGGCAGTCCTCGTTCAGAAACAGGGTGATTTCCGTTCCGATAGTGTTTTTGTTTCCTTCGGTCATCTCATATTCGGTACTGCCGTCACATTCCCAGTGTACCGGAGCTGCCTCTTCCTTGTAGGAAAGTGTATCGATGTGTACGTTGTCAGCTACCATAAATGCGGAATAAAAACCCAGTCCGAAATGGCCGATCATCTGATCTGCGTTTGTTTTATCTTTGTATTTCTCAAGAAATTCGGTAGCGCCGGAAAAAGCGATCTGAGTAATATATTCTTCTACCTCATCCGCGGTCATTCCGATACCGTTATCGATGAACTTCAGGGTCTTTGCCTCCGGATTTACGATAACCTGGATGGATGGTTTGTAGTCATCCGGAAGTGTATATTCTCCCATGCCATCCAGTTTTTTCAGCTTTGTGATGGCATCACAGCCGTTGGAAACAAGCTCACGGACGAAAATGTCGTGATCGGAATACATCCATTTCTTAATAATTGGAAAAATGTTGTCACTGTTGATAGAAAGATTACCATGTTTTGCTGCCATGATAAATGCACACTCCTTTTCTTTGATTTTTCTATAAAATGTTGTTGGTATTCTGGGGTCAAAACCTCTACGGGAAAAGCGCTGATAAAGGCGGCTTTTCGATCTAACAGTTATAGTAATACTGGCACAGAGAAAAGTCAAGAAAAAATTAGCACTCATTTTTAATGAGTGCTAACAAAATATGCGGAAAGCCTGTATTTATGGGGATTTTTGCCATTTCTAAACTTTTTGTAAAGTGGGTGTGTTTTGTGCTTTACAGGAGAAGCACCGGGGAAGTATAATTGATCATACATAAGAAAGGACAGCGCTGTTACTGGGAAAGGAAGCTATGAAGAGAGCAACGGAGCATATTTACTACATGGAAGGGGAAGAGGAGACAGATCGTCCATTTCTCTACTATATTCACGGATCCGGGAAGAATATGGCAGTAGATGCCGGGAATTCTCCGGAGCATGTGCATAAATTTTACAGGGAACTGAAAGAAGAAGGGCTTCCGCTTCCGGATATTACCGTGCTCACCCATTGGCATTGGGACCATACCTTTGGTATGACAGCTGTTGTGGGAACAACACTTGCTTCGACAAAGACGAATGCCAAGCTAAGAGCAGTCAGGGAATGGAAGTGGACAAAAGAAGAGATGCTAAGGAGAGAGCAGACAGGGGAAGATATCCCGTTCTGCAATGAGTGTATTCAAAAAGAGTATCAGGATCCTGAAAAAATTCAGGTCGTAGCGGCTGAACACGAAATTGATACAGATCTTACCATTGATCTTGGAGATGTTTGCTGTGAACTATATCCAAGAGATTCGACTCATTCCAGAGATGCCTTGTATATCTATATTCCGAAGGATCGGGCGCTGGTGATTGGGGATGCAGACTGTGAAGACGTGTATGAAAACCATGGAGATTATGATCCGGATCGGCTTCGGGAGATGGATCGGTTTTTAAAAAGCTTTGACGCGGATATCTATCTTGTTGGACATGATCATCCTCAGTCAAAAAAGGAAGAGTGGGAGTATCTTGATTCCTGTATCAGAACGATTCTTTCTTGAGATCAGTAAAAGACGGTCTGCCAGTGGCAGGCCGTCTTTTAGAGTGAACGAAAATCGATTCCGTTTTCTGCTGTATCGTTACGGGTAAAAATAAGTGCAGCTGCAGCTCCCGCAATTCCGCCGATCAGCTTCGTGATAAGAAGCGGTGCCGCAAAATCAGGGTCTACGCCAAAGGTGAACCCCATATGTGCAGCCAGAGCGGAAGTGGAGCAGACCAGACAGGCTGCGTTTACGACTTTTCCTTTTGAATCCATATCCTTTAGCATTGCAAGGACCGGAACCGGACTGACAAATCCGATGAGAAGTCCTGCTGAACTTGCGCTGTTGATACCGGTTTTATCTCCGATCCAGGATAGTGGCCGCCGAAGGATCCGCTGCAGAAGTTCCGCAGTGGGAAGGCTGCCAAGGAGGACAATTCCGATAGAAGATACGACTGTCATGGCATCCTCCAGAGGAGTCAGTCCGGGAATAAGAGAAACACCGGTCATATAGCAGAATGCACCGGCGATCAGCCCGATGGTGGTCAGTATCCGGAGCAGGTCGGCAAAGGCGGAGAAGCATCGGATTGTCTGATTCGGAAACCTTTGAATCCCTGCCATCAGAAGAAGACACAGGAGAAAAAAGGGAAGACTCTGTAGGAGGAGCGTTGTTACCGAAAGAGTACAGAACAGGCCTCCTACCAGGAGTCCCACCGGGAGAGCACCAAGGCCAATCAGCATTCCGCGCGAGAACCAGGTGCGGTCACCATCTTCCAGCATTCCCATTCCGACCGGTATGGTAAAGGTAATGGTGCATCCAAAGGTAGCAGCCACGACAAGGCCTGCATATCTGCCAAGTTCTGCCGAATGAGAGAGCGAAACAGAGAGCTGATAGCCGCCCATATCAATTGCCAGAATACCTCCCAGCATGGCAGGATCCAGACCGATTCGGGTGCACAACGGTACGACAGCAAAAGTGAGAGCTTTTGAGAGCAGCGGTGTCAGGCAGATGATACCGGCCATGGAAAGGGCAGTCGGTCCAAGCAGTGCAAATCCTTCCTCAAAGCGTTTTCCGAGTCCAAATCGATTCCCGGCAATCCGGTCGATTCCGCCGATCAGGGCACCAAAGGCCAGGATCCACATCAATAAGGTATCCATCCGTCAGCTACCTCTTTCCCATGAAAGCTTCAATATCTTCCACCGTCCTTGGAATTTCCGCCGAAAGATTTTCACAGCCGTTTTCTGTCACCAGGCAGTTGTCTTCCAGCCGGAAGCCAATGCCCCATTCTTCGTGATAAATACCCACGTCAATACAAAATACCATACCGGGTGCGATGGTTTCCGGCTGAAGAATCGCATCATGGACATCGAAACCGATATGATGAGCACCTCCATGCCACATATAGGTTCCGATCTGATCGTAAGAATCGAGCACACCGGCATCCCGGAGCCGTTCAAAATTATAGCGCCGGATGGTGGCGTCCACATCGGCCATTTTCATACCCGGTCGAATGATGGAAAACATGTAGTCGGAAGTGGCCAGGGCACAGTCAAAGAGAAGCTTCTGGCGGTCACTGAAGCGGCCGTTGCAAGGCCAGCCTCTGGAGACGTCCGTGATCAGATTATCGTACTGAGCGCCTACATCATTGAGTACCATATCACCGTCCTGGGCCTGACCGGTATATTCGTAATAGTGGATGCAGAAATTGTTTTTACCTGCCGAAATAATCGAGGGGAAGCCGGGGCCTTTGGGGCCAAACTGACCAATTGCCCGGTCAAATTCCGCTTTGTACTGATATTCATACATACCTGGATGTGAGGCACGCATCATCGCAAGGATGCCTTCCCGTGTGATTTTTTCAGCTTCACGAAGAGCCGCAATCTCACAGGGCTGTTTGATCGTGCGGAGAGCGCGGATCAGCGCATTGGCATTGCCGATGGAGAGATAAGGATATTCCTTTTGGGCTTTTTGCTGACAGATCTGTGCCGGAGTGTCCCGGTCAGAGGGATCACAGCGATAGAGATCCAGATAGAGATAACCGTAATTCCCGCTTGTGCAGAGACGATGCAGATCTGCTGCAAAAGCAGTTACATAACGAACATCGCTAATTCCGGAGAGGGATTGTGCCTGAGACGGACGGATACGTTTTCCCGTCCAGCGTTCCGCCATAGGATCCGGAGGCAGAAGATACAGGCGTTCGGAAACGGCATTCCCGGAATCTTTGATGGCAAGAAGTATGGCTTCCTTGCATTCCAGACCGGTGAGATAGACAAAATTGCGGTCAGCAAAGAAGGGATAAAACTCATCATTGGTCTTGCGAACCTCCATGCCGGAAAAAATGGCCATGAGAGAGCCTGATGGCAGGGAGTTGTAAAGGCGCATTCTGACACTTTTGTGAAAATCAGCATTCATTTTCAAAATCTCCTGTGGTATGATTAGGTTAAACATTATTATATCTACAGGCGGGAAGCAAGTCAAGAAAGGATGAGACGAGGATGATTTACGAAGATAAGGATGATATTCTGATCAGGAATATAGAAGAGCCGGATGCTGCCATTATCTGCGCAGAAGAAATTGCACAGGGATGGCATCAGACGGAAGAAAAATACCGGATGCGCCTGGCGGACCAGGCCAGCGGAAAGTCCATCGGTCTTGTAGCCGAATACAAGGGAAATGTGGCAGGCTATATCAATGTTTACAAAGATGCAGCCTGCGGTCCGTTTGCAAATATGGGCTACTGCGAAATTGTGGATTTTGGTGTTCTTGAGAAATATCGCTGTCGTGGAATTGGTTCACGACTTATGGATCTGGCAGAAAAAATCGCAGGAGAATATGCCGATACGGTATATCTCGCTGTCGGACTGCACAAGGGATACGGCAGTGCCCAGAGAATGTACTATAAAAGAGGATATCTGCCGGATGGTTCCGGCGTATGGTACGGAGATCGGATTGCGGAGCCATATCAGATATACTGCAATGATGATGATCTGATTTTGTATCTCAGCAAAAAGCTGCGGTAGTGGGTTCCGTGTATGTATTATAATTCTTCAAAAGATATTTCCTGTTTCAGGAGAAAGTTTTTCACGGCATCATCAAAAGCATGATCTAAAGATTTATCCATGGTGAATACTTTCAATGAGGTACCGGTGGTCAAAAGCAGTTTTTCTCCATTGTATTGAAAATTAAGGAACAGGCCGAAAATCTGATCTGCTTCAAAAGGGAGCGCATGATCCAGAATCAGTTTTTCACAGTTCTTCTGGGGCAACTGGAAGACAATTTTAAATTGAAGCGGAGTTTGTTTTCCCCTTATTACAAAATAACAGAATTTCTTGATGTCCAGCCAGAGAAGCTGTGTTCGTCCCCATTTTGAGAGTTCCTGGGCTGTTTCGGTGTCAAAAAAATCCATGTGAAATGTTCCATCGATGGAGAAAGTTGTAAAGGTTGTGATGGATACTTCCGATACCGGGAATCGGTCAAAAGTTTCGGTACACAGAAGCCGGTTCATAAAGTTTTTCAGTTGCGTGATCTGCAGTACAATCATATCAGGTTAAAACCAGCCTTTCTTCTTAAAATACCAGATTTCCAGGGCAACAATCAAAGCACAGACACCGATCAGGATAAAATAAGCATAGGAAGATTTCAGCTCCGGCATATTTACAAAATTCATTCCATACCAGCCTGCAATCAGAGACAGGGGAAAGAAGATAGTAGACACGACCGTCAGGATCCGCATGGTTTCATTTTGGCGGACATCGATCTGCTCCTGATGCATCTCACGGATCTGAAGCGCATATTCCCGAAGCATTTGAGTATGGTCATAGAGTCTTCCCACACGACCGGCAAGACGGTTAAAATGACTGCAAAAATCCGAAGGAAACAGCCCGTTTTCATTTTCAGAGAAAATTTCACACAGATCCATCATCTGCTGATAATAGGAATGAAAGACCAGAAGTTCTCTTCTTCCTGTAAGTACCGTTGTTTTCAGTTCCCGCGGAAGCGTATCCATCAGTGAATCTTCCATTACAGAGAGGCGCTTTTCAAAATTCTGAAGAAAGACCATATCATTCTGTATCAGCGATTCCACGAAGGAAAAGAAAAAATGAAAAAGATCTGAGGTATCCAGAGGATCTTCCGGAAACAGAAGGAGGGTCAGCTTTGCGAGCTGTTCTTCTTCCGCGATAAAGATCAGCCGGTTTTTCTGCAGATAGTACGCGATCTTCAGACTGTCATGAAGAGGATCTGTTTTGTCGGGAACAACGAACGTACCGAGAGTACATTCAGAAAGGGGCTCCGCTTTGCAATACTGAATCGATTCTGCTCCAAGAGAACGATTGAGAATCCGAAAGCCTGGAACATCCGTCAAAGCTGCGGATGCCTCCTTCGGAGTGATCAGCTCAATAAGAGGTTGATCCTGGATTTTTGCATGACAAGACAGAGGAATTAAGGTTCCGTTTAATTGATAGCGCATAGTTTTCCTCCTGCTGTTTGCTCCGTTATGTTTGCTTATGACTGTAAAAATTCATTATATAGTATAACTCAAAACAGTAAAAAAAGACAATGAAAAAAGTTTTGCAAATCAGATAAGAATGTGTTATGATAGTATCTAGTAATTAAAACTACATGATAAAATGACGGAAAACTTGACAAGCGGTCTTGTCAAGGGCTTAAACCAGAGCTGAAAAATACAAGCTTTCCTGCAAAGCATAATGATATGGAGGTATTTATATGAGTTTTCGAATTGTGGTAGACAGCTGCTGTGAGCTGACAGAGGAGATGCAGAAGGATCCAAGAGTTGTAGTGGCCCCTTTGACATTGGAAGTCGGAGGAGAGACGATCCTCGATGATGAAACCTTTGACCAGAAATCATTTTTGAAGAAAGTAGCTGACTGCCCGGATTGTCCGAAATCAGCATGTCCGTCTCCGGAATATTTCCAGAAAGCTTTTCAGGAAGGCGGTGAGCGCTGCTATGCCGTGACACTCTCGGCAGAACTGAGCGGGTCCTATAACAGCGCGATGCTGGGAAAGAATCTTGCATTGGAAGAGGATGAGAGCAAAAAGATTTATGTATTCAATTCAAGAAGTGCATCCATCGGTGAAACTCTGATTGCAAAGAAGATCCTGGAATGTGAGGCACAGGGAATGGAGTTTGAGCAGCTGGTAGAGACTGTAGAGGCATACATTGCAGGACAGCACACTTACTTTGTGCTGGAAAATCTGGAGACGCTCCGAAAGAATGGCCGTCTGTCAAAGGTGAAAGCACTTGTTGCATCCGCGCTGAAGATTAAACCGGTGATGGGAGCAACACCGGATGGAACGATTATGCAGCTGGATCAGGCCCGCGGAATCAATAAAGCGCTGATGAAAATGGTGGACTATATCGCGGCAGAGGCGGAACAGGCAGAAGAGAAAACACTGGCTATCTCTCATTGTAATTGTCCGGAACGTGCAGAGATTGTAAAGGAAGCACTGATGGAAAAAATACCGGTAAAAGACATCTTTGTGCTGGATACACGAGGAGTCAGCAGTATGTACGCAAATGACGGCGGAATTATTGTCGTTCTGTAAAAAGGACTTTCTTTTCGGGCAGATTTGTAGTATAATTCTTTGTATCTGTTTGAAACAGAAAGGAGAATTGCCATGAGCCAGGAAAAAGTTGACCGTTATAAGAAAGAAAAGGCAAACCGTCAGAAGATTATGAGACGTGAGAAGTGGATGCTGCGTCTGGAAATCTCAGCAGCAGCTCTGGTGCTTGTACTGCTGATCGGTTGGTTTTCTTTAGCTGTTTATAAAAATGCACAGGCAGAGAAAGAAAGCAATCAGACAGCAGAGACTACGGTGATGAATGTAACGGAGATCCAGAATTTTTTAAATGATGTCACTTCCGGGGATACTTCAGCAGAGGAAGAGTGATCAGAAAGTAAGTGCCGACAGAAACCATAAAAATACGCCGGAGGACAGATGAAAATCTGTCCTCCGGCGTATTTTCGGATCATTGGTAGGTTTTAGCACTTAACTACGTTGGAAGCCTGCATACCGCGAGCACCCTCAGTCAGGTCATAGGTAACGGCCTGACCCTCATCAAGAGTCTTGAAGCCTTCACCCTGGATCGCTGAGAAATGAACGAATACATCATTTCCGTCTTCGCCAGTGATGAAACCATAGCCCTTCTCTGCGTTAAACCATTTCACTGTTCCCTTGTTCATTGTAACGTTACCTCCATAAATAAAATAAGCGTGATGCGGGATAGCTTTTGCTCCCCATAAGCGAGTGAAGATTAGAAAAAAAATTCACCAGCTATTACAGACTATATTGAAGGTGAATGCTAAAAATATAATCTCTAATAGCCAGTGATTTCGTATTACATCTCAACATTTTCTTAATTAAACTCATTATAAGCTTCAAAATAGTAAAAGTCAAGAAAAAACTCTTTATTTCATCAAAGAATTCGTGTATGATAAAAGATAGGCCCAAGCAGGAAAAGCACCCTGTGAAACAGGAAAAAGAAATATAAGAAAGGATCAGGCAGACATAAAGAGATGAGTATCTTGATAAAAAACGGACAGGTAATCGATCCGGATACGAGAAGAAATGAAGTGTGTGACGTACTGATCGAGAACGGCTTGATTGCCCGTGTGGAGAAATCGATTGAGGAAAAAACGGACCAGGTAATTGATGCTGCAGGCTGTTATGTTATGCCGGGTTTGATTGATATGCATGTGCATTTCAGAGATCCGGGATTAACTTATAAAGAGGATATCCAGAGTGGTTCCAAAGCTGCCGCAAAGGGCGGTGTGACTACGGTTGTTGCGATGCCGAATACCAAGCCGGTCATTGACAGCCCGGACAGAGTCAATTATGTCACGATTAAAGCAAAACAGTTTTCTCCCATCCATGTACTTCAGGCAGGAGCTGTCACCAGAGGACAGAAAGGGGAAGAGCTTGCAGAGATTGATGGTATGGTGGATGCCGGAATTCCGGCAATCAGCGAAGACGGAAAATCTGTTATGAATGCGCTCCTTTATAAAGAAGCAATGGAGATAGCGGCCCGCAGAAAGATCCCGGTGCTGGCGCACTGTGAAGATATTAATCTGGTAAATGGCGGCTGCATGAACGAGGATGAACATTCCAGAGCATGGAGACTGCCGGGTATCACCAATTCCGTGGAAAATACAATCGTGGCAAGAGATATTGTACTTGCGGCGGAAACGGGAGCGCATCTGCATCTGTGTCATTGTTCGACGAAAGAATGTGTGGAGATGATCCGGGATGCCAGAAAGGCAGGTGTCTCTTTATCTGCGGAGGTATGCCCGCATCACTTTACGCTGTCCAGTGATGACATTGTGAAAGGAGATACAAACTACAAGATGAACCCTCCGCTGCGCACCAAAGAGGATGTGGAGGCTCTGCGGCAGGGACTCAAAGAGGATGTTTTTGATGTGATCAGTACAGATCACGCGCCTCATTCTCATGAGGAAAAACAGAACACCTTCCGCAAAGCACCCTTTGGAATCGTAGGACTTGAGACCAGTGTAGCCCTTACGATCACGGAACTTGTGGATAAGGGAATACTGACACCGATGCAAATGGCGGAAAAGATGAGCTACAATCCGGCTAAAATCCTGCATCTGGAGGATAAAGGTTCTCTGGCAATGGGAAAATGTGCTGATGTCGTGGTGATTGATCCAGATGCAGAGTATGTGATTGATCCGAAGACGTTTGTATCCAAGGGAAAGAATACCCCGTTTGGCGGCAAGAAGGTGAAAGGGAAGGTAATGACAACCATCTGCGATGGAAAAATCGTATATCAGGCGTAATGAGTGTTTTTTCATGCTGCATGTTGAGAATTTTGGCTATACACTGCACCAGGCGGATACGAAGTCTGACCTGGGAGCGCAAGAATGTTATGAAAAGAGAAAGAGGAGATTACGGAGATGATTCAGAGACTAATTAAAAATATAGAAAGAACAAATGCCCCCATCGTTGTAGGTCTGGACCCGATGCTTTCTTATGTTCCGGAGCAGGTGCAGAAAAAGGCATTTGCGGAATACGGAGAAACTCTGGAAGGTGCTGCAGAGGCGATCTGGCAGTTCAATAAGGCAATCGTGGACGCTACCTGTGATCTGATTCCGGCAGTGAAGCCGCAGGTTGCGATGTATGAGCAGTTCGGGGTACCGGGCATGGCTGCTTATGAAAAGACGGTTTCCTACTGCCAGGAAAAAGGACTTGTGGTGATCGGCGATGTCAAGAGAGGTGATATCGGTTCTACTTCCGAGGCTTATGCGGTAGGTCACCTGGGTCATGTACAGATAGGAAGCAAAACTTATGCCGGCTTCCATGAGGATTTTGCAACGGTGAATCCTTACCTTGGTTCTGATGGTGTGAAACCGTTTATCAAAGTATGCCGCGAGGAGAAGAAGGGTATTTTCGTACTGGTGAAAACATCCAATCCGTCCAGCGGGGAATTCCAGGACCGTATGATCGATGGCCGTCCGCTGTACGAGTGGGTCGGAGAGCAGGTAGCAGCCTGGGGTGAAGAACATATGGGAGATTCGTACAGCTATGTGGGTGCTGTTGTGGGTGCGACCTATCCTGAGATGGGTAAAGTTTTGCGGAAAATTATGCCGAAAGCCTACATTCTGGTACCAGGCTACGGAGCGCAGGGCGGAAAAGGAAAGGATCTGGTGCACTTCTTCAACGAGGATGGACTTGGCGCGATCGTAAATTCCTCCCGGGGCATTATTGCTGCTTACAAACAGGAAAAATATGCGGCGTTTGGTGCAGAAAACTTTGCAGATGCTTCCCGTCAGGCTGTTTTGGATATGGTGGAAGATATCAGCAGTGCGCTTTTGCAGGCAAAAGGCTGATCAGCAGTTGTAAAATATTTCGCGGAGTAGAGATGGATGCCGCGATTACTGATAAAGGAGCTTGAAACTATGAAGAGAAAAGAATGCTGTACCGTAGTGAGTCAGGAATGCATAGCAAAAGGCATTTACAGTATGTGGATAGCTGCGGAAATGATCGCCGGTGAGGCGAAGGCAGGACAGTTTATTTCTTTGTTTTCCAGGGATGGAAGCCGTCTGCTTCCGCGTCCGATTTCTCTGTGTGAGATTGACAGAGTACAGGGCAGACTGCGGATTGTATACCGGGTGGCCGGTGCGGGAACGGAAGAGTTTTCCCATTTAGCATCCGGGGATCGGATTGAGGTTCTGGGCCCTCTGGGAAATGGGTTTCCACTGGAGGAAGTGAAAGGAAAGCGTGTAATGCTCATGGGCGGAGGAATCGGTGTACCGCCGATGCTGGAAACAGCCAGAGAACTTACAGGAGAAAAGTTGATTGTCTGTGGTTATCGGGATGAGTTGTTTTTGACCGAGGAGTTTTCCAAAGCAGGTGAGCTGTATGTTGCAACAGAAGACGGCAGTGCCGGGGTGAAAGGAAATGTGATGGATGCAGTACACACCTATGCGCTGGATGCGGATGCCATCTTTGCCTGCGGCCCTGCACCCATGCTCCGCGCGATCAAAGCCTATGGACTGGAGAAGGGAATTCCCTGCTGGATATCTATGGAGGAAAAAATGGCCTGCGGTGTTGGCGCCTGCCTTGCATGTGTGTGCAAATCCACAGAGGTGGATGATCACTCTCATGTTCACAATAAACGGATCTGTAAGGATGGTCCGGTATTCAAAAGCACAGAGATAGAACTGTAGCATGTGTTTGGAGGAAATGCAAATGAAAACAAGTGTGAATCTTGCAGGGGTGGAACTGAAAAACCCTGTGATGACTGCTTCAGGCACCTTTGGATCCGGAGAAGAGTACAGCGAGTTTGTGGATCTGAACGGACTGGGAGCGGTTGTGACCAAAGGCGTTGCGAATGTTCCCTGGCCGGGAAATCCTACACCGCGGATTGCGGAGGTGTATGGAGGGATGCTCAATGCAATCGGCCTTCAGAATCCGGGGATCGATGTGTTTTGCCGGAGGGATATTCCGTTTCTGAAACAATTTGACACAAAAATCATCGTCAATGTCTGTGGAAAAACCACAGAGGATTACTGTGAAGTGGTGGAAAGATTGTCCCAGGAGCCGGTGGATCTTCTGGAAATCAATATCTCCTGCCCTAATGTCAAAGAGGGCGGGATTGCTTTTGGACAGGATCCAAAGGCAGTGGAAGCTATCACAAAAGAAGTGAAAAAATACGCAAAGCAGCCTGTCATTATGAAGCTCAGCCCCAATGTGACCGACATCACGGAGATGGCGCGGGCGGCTGAGAGCGGCGGTGCGGATGTTCTGTCTCTGATCAATACGCTGACCGGTATGAAGATTAATATTGAACGGCAAACCTTTGCAATTGCCAACAAAACCGGAGGCATGTCAGGCCCGGCAGTGAAACCAATTGCTGTTCGTATGGTTTACCAGGTGGCCCAGGCGGTGAAAGTACCGATCATCGGTATGGGAGGAATCACCTGTGCGGAGGATGCACTGGAATTTATCCTGGCCGGAGCAACTGCCGTATCTATCGGAACTGCGAATTTCTTCAACCCCTATGCGACGGCAGAGACGGTAAAAGGTATTGAGGATTATATGAGAAGACATCAGGTAGAGAATCTCTGTGAACTGATCGGTGCGGTTCACTGATTACCTGCCATAAAGAGAACAAAGGAATTTCGGGAGTGGTTTTTAGACTGCCCTCCGAAGCTTCTTTGTTCTTTTTTTACATTCCAAAAGCATAGGATTTGGTAGTTTTAAGGAGAAGCGGAATCTGTAAAAAACGGTATAAACTGCCAATCTTGCTGTGGATCAGTAAAAGAAAGGAGACTGCAATGAGAGAATATGGGATTGTGTGTCAGGCAAGTGCTTTTCTTTATACGGAAGATCATAAAGTGGTGACGGACGAGGTTTTGATGGGATGGGCGGTGGAAATTCTGGAAAAACGGTGTACGGCGGATGGAAGGGCTTCCCTTCGGGTACTCACACACTATGGCTATGAGGGATATCTTGATGGGAATACAGTTCGATCTGCATCGGAGGAGGAGTTGTGTAACAGGGATCTTGGCGGCTCCCTTTGTGTGATCAGAAAAGCGTTCGCTGACATGATGGAAACACCTAAGGTACAGGGAAGAATCCTGCAGACACTGGGAAAAGGCAGTTTTGTGACAAGAGTTTCAGAAGCAGAGCATGGTTACTGCCTGGTGGAAACAGCCGATGGGGCAAGAGGGTATCTGATGGAAGTCGGTCTGTCCCGGCGGTTGGACGATGACGGATATCTCTATGCAAGTGATCGTAAAGATTATTTTCTGCGCCAGTCACTGAGAAAATGGGGATCCGAAAAGGCGTTCCGGGATGCCCTTGTGGACTGTGCGAAAAGTTATCTCGGCACACAGTACCGCTGGGGCGGAAAATCGTCCTCCGGTCTGGACTGCTCCGGATTGACTTTCCTGTGCTATCAGATGAACGGCATTCTGATTTATCGCGATGCAAAGTTAAGACCGGATTATCCGGTGCAGCCGATTGAACCAGAACAGATCAAAAAAGGAGATTTGCTGTATTTTCCAGGGCATATTGCCATGTATCTGGGGAGAGGACGTTACATTCACTGTACTGGTAACAAAGAGAGCTTTGGGTGTGTCTGTAACAGCCTGTGTCCGACGGCTGCCGATTATCGGGAAGATCTGGCGAAAAATATTCTGAATGTGGGAAGTATTGAAAATGCCCTCAAGTTATGTTAGAATTTAAAAGATATGAGAGTCTGCGACAGTCAGAAGAGAATCTGTGAGTTCATTTGCTTTACGGCTGCTGCCTGGGACTTTCATGGTATATGTTTGAACAGTACAGCGAATATGAGTCACAGGAGGTTCTGTAGAATGGAACGGTACAAGCAGGAATTTATTGAGTTTATGGTGGAGAGCCAGGTCCTGAAATTTGGAGAATTCACCCTGAAAAGCGGCAGAAAGTCTCCATTTTTTATGAATGCGGGCGCTTATGTCACCGGAGGACAGCTGAAAAAGCTGGGTGAATATTATGCGAAAGCAATTCATGATAATTATGGTCTGGACTTTGATGTTCTTTTCGGACCGGCATATAAGGGAATTCCTTTAAGTGTTGCCACAACAATGGCCATTCATGATCTGTACGGTGTGGAGATTCGTTACTGCTCCAATCGTAAGGAAGCAAAGGATCATGGAGATACCGGTATTTTGCTGGGAAGCAAGATCAAAGACGGTGACCGTGTTGTGATTATTGAGGATGTTACCACATCCGGAAAGTCCATTGAAGAGACATTCCCGATTATTCAGGCACAGGGAGATGTGCAGATCAAAGGACTGATGGTGTCATTGAATCGTATGGAGCGCGGCAAGGGAACAAAGAGTGCTCTCGAAGAGATTCAGGAAACCTACGGTTTTCCTGCCAATGCGATCGTAACCATGGCGGAGGTGATTGAATATCTGTACAACCGTCCCTGCCAGGGAAAAGTCATTATTGATGATGAGATGAAAAAAGCTATTGATGCATATTATGAAGAGTACGGTGTAAAGTAATGAAAGAAGAAGCAGAGCACGATTTATTTGTTGAAAAACTCAGCAAAGAATGGGAAGCAAAGGAGTGCTGCAGCATGAATGAAAAGATTTATATGATGATGGGAAATATCGGAGGCAGCAGTATTGCAATGGGCGTTATAGTGCTTGTTGTTGGTGCAGCCACAGGAATTATGATGATCATAAATGGAGCCAGACTGTTGGGAAAACGTGGAGAAATCACGTTTTAAGACCGACCAAGGGTCCAGTTTTGTCAACGCCGGAGTGTCCGAAAAGATATTCCGGCGTTTGACGTGACCGGTGTCCTAAAAAGGCAGAGAAGGAGTAAACATTGAAACAGGAAAAAAAGAACAGAATCAGAAGAGATGTCAGGGTTCTGTTTGTGATATATTTACTGGCACTGGTTTATTTTCTGTTTTTCGCGGAAGGATATGGAAGAAAAGATTTTTTTGACCGCGAATACCGGTATAATCTGGTGCTGTTTCAGGAGATCAGAAGATTTTGGGTCCATCGTCACAGCGTGGGATTCCTGGCCGCATTTCTGAATCTGGCGGGAAATGTGATCGGTTTTATGCCGTTTGGCTTTATGATTCCGATTATCAGCAGGAAGAGAAAAACATTTCCTGTGGTGGTGGTGCTTGGATTTTCTTTCAGCCTGGGAGTAGAACTGATTCAGCTGTTGGGCAAGGTCGGCTGTTTTGATGTGGATGATTTGCTCCTGAATACACTGGGAGCTATGCTTGGTTACTGGATATATTGGATTTGTTATAAAATCAGGAGACTTCGATATGGCAAGAAAAAGATATAATTACAATTTTATCCGAAAACAGTCAAGGGGCGGAAAAGATGCACTCTGGATGGCGGGATGTTCCTTTTTCCTGTTCCTTCTGGATGCTGTGATATCCTTCGCGTTTCGGGGGAACGGAGGTATGATTCTCGGTGCGATCGGTATCTTTGCAATCCTGCTTTCAGCCTATGGATTTTATGTGGGTATGAAAAGTTTTCAGGAGGATCAGGTCAGCCACAGACTTTCGGCAGCGGGATCCATTTCCTGTGGAGGAGTTTTTCTGATCTGGCTTTCTCTTTTGCTTGTGGGAATCTGATCGGAAAGAAAAACAATGCGGAAATGATGAGAAAAGAGGTAAGAAAAAATGGATCGGGAAAGATTCGGGCAACAGATGGATTTTATACTGGAAATTGACAAGGAAAAACAGATTCAGCGGCAAACGCATATCCGCGGATACGCAAGAGCGGAAGATGACGCAGAACATGCCTGGCATATGGCGATTATGGCATATCTTCTCCGTGAATACGCAAATGAGCCTGTTGATATTGCCAGAACAATGATGATGATTCTGACCCATGACATTGTGGAAATCGATGCGGGTGACACGTATGCGTATGATGATGAGGGAAATCAGACAAAAGAGGAGCGTGAAAAGAAAGCTGCAGATCGTATCTATGGACTGCTTCCGGCAGATCAGGGACAGGAACTGATGGCGCTGTGGCGGGAATTTGAAGAGTGCGAGACACCGGAGGCACGGTTTGCACATGTGATGGATAATTTTCAGCCTCTGATGCTCAATGATATCAATGGCGGAAATGACTGGAGACGCCACAGTGTGCGCATTTCACAGACCCTGAAGCGGAATGAAAAGACGGCTTCGGGATCTGAGGAAATCTGGTCTTATATGGCAGAGCTGCTGGAGAAAAATGTCCGGATAGGAAATCTGATTGACGACCGTGACTGACTATCGCGAATCCATTTGGAAATACTGTATCAGGTATTCCATGACAACACACAAATTTGGAAAGGATGACAGATACTATGACAGACAACAGAACAGAGGAAAGAATTGAGGAGAAATCCCTACAGAAGGAAAGGTATGACCTTGCTATGGAGCGTATCCGTCAAATTCCCTCAGAAAAAAGTGTTCCGGAACCTTATCGGGATTTCTTTGGAAAGATGGCTGCCTATATTTTGAAAACAGATGAAATCGGGAAACGGATTCGGGAAGGATTTCTGGAAACCGCTTCTATGGAAGAGCTTGCAATACTGAACCGGGAACCGTATGAGGATCTCTTCCCGGAAAATTATGAGAAGTCCTATGGCAATCCAACTTACGCGTGCGCAATGCTGGGTGATGGCTATGGGCAGCTGCTCGGCTTTTTATATACGGAACTGCAAAAACTGGTGATCTTCCAGTATGAAAACCGCATGTTTGACATCGTGGTGATTCTGGAGCTGTATCTGGAACTCTATAATATGTTTGAGGAAGAGGAACTTCCGTCCAAGGAATACGTGAAGGAGTCGATTTACTGGTATGTCAGCGATTACTGTGATGAGATGATGGAAGAGCGCATCCGTGAAATGGTAGATCCGGGTCTGGATTTTGCAGTACGGATTATCATGGATTCCGATCTTTCTGACCTGAGGTATCTGTACCGTTACGGAGAGTATATCACAGAGAATGAACTGGAGACGGCAAGGTTTCTGAACACTTTTTCCCAGCAGGAGATTGATGCCATGGCGAGAACCTATACGGAAGGCTTCCGCAAGGGATTTGAACTGGGACGCAAGGATCTTTCAAAGAAAAAGACAGTCAATATCCGTTATCATCTGGGATTGGAGCGCATGGTGAGAGCTGCTGTGGAGCAGTTTGGCAGGATGGGCCTCTCTCCGGTGATTTATCGGGGCAAAAGGACCGGATATTCCGGAACGATTCCAAATAAACAGTATGACTATGATCACAAGAACGATGAGGGATTGTACCTGGATGAAGATCTTGTACAGAGAAGACTGCGTGCGATGCAGGTAGTATTTGATAATCATAAATATCTGGCAAATACCCATGCTGGTCCTGCGGTTATCGAGACATTCGGAGAAATACCTTTTGAGCCGGAAAGCAAAAAGCAGGCGGTTCACCTTTCACCCAAACAGCAAAAGCTGAAAGTGCACTACAGCAATGAATCCGGACAGATTACCAATCGCTATATCATTGGTGAGGAGCGGAGCTTTACCATTATTTCCTATCCGCTGCCGGAGATTGGAGAGAACTATCCGGAGATTTTTCGTGAGACCGTGAAAATCAATACACTGGATTATGAGAAATATCAGAAGATTCAGCAGCACCTGATCGATGCGCTGGATCAGGGTGTTTCGGTTCATATACTTGGAAAGGGAGAGAACCGCACAGATCTTCGGATCATGCTGCATCCGCTTGCAGACCCCAATACCCAGACCAATTTTGAAAACTGCGTTGCAGATGTCAATATTCCGGTGGGTGAAGTATTTACAAGCCCTGTGCTTGAGGGAACAACGGGAACACTGCATGTATCATCGGTGTATTTAAATGAGCTGAATTACAAAGATCTTGTGATTGAACTGAAGGACGGAATGATCGCCGACTATTCCTGCAAAAATTTCGAGAAGGAAGAAGATAACCATACTTATATGGAGGAAAATCTGCTGTTCCACCATAAAACACTGCCGATTGGAGAGTTTGCAATCGGAACAAACACGACTGCCTATATGATGGCTCAAAAATACGGGATTGGAGCAAAACTGCCGATTCTGATTGCGGAAAAGATGGGCCCGCATTTTGCTGTGGGTGATACCTGCTACTCCTGGTCGGAGGACACTGCTGTTTACAATCCGGACGGAAAAGAGATCATTGCCAGAGATAATGAGGTATCCATCAAAAGAAAAGAGGATCCTGGAAAAGCATATTTTGGCTGTCATACAGACATCACCATTCCCTACCATGAACTTGGCTCCATCTGTGTGGAAAAGGCGGACGGAACAACGATCTGTCTGATCCGGGACGGACGCTTTGTTTTGCCGGGGACGGAAGCACTGAATGAGCCTTTTGATCAGAAATAACAGAATTTGCAGAGAATCCGCTGTTTTGGGTTGACAATACACAGGGTGCTTAGTATTATGGTTATAAGCAGAATTAAACGATTCCCTGCGATTGATAAGAAAAATTAATAAGTGATGCTTATTAACGTTTATGAGAAAAGGAGAAAAGACATGGCGAAAGTAGGAATTGTGATGGGCAGTGATTCTGATATGCCGGTTATGAGCAAGGCAGCCGACATTTTGGAGAAGTTTGGAATCGAATATGAGATGAGAATCATCTCCGCACATCGGGAGCCGGACGTATTCTTTGAGTATGCCAGGACAGCAGAAGAAAAAGGTTTCAAGGTAATCATCGCAGGCGCAGGCATGGCAGCTCATCTGCCGGGTATGTGTGCAGCACTGTTTCCGATGCCGGTCATTGGAATTCCCATGCATACGACTTCCCTGGGAGGAAGAGATTCCCTTTATTCTATCGTACAGATGCCAAGCGGTATCCCGGTTGCAACGGTAGCGATTAACGGCGGAGCAAATGCCGGTCTTCTGGCAGTGAAGATTCTGGCAACTTCCGATCCGGAGCTGCTGAACAAACTGAAAGCATATCAGGAAGAAATGAAAGAGCAGGTTGTTGCAAAAGACGAGAAACTTCAGGAAACAGGATACCGGAATTATAATAAATAAACAGCCAGATCAAGAAGGAATTTACAGGAGGATATTATGGATTACAAGAATGCAGGTGTGGATATTGAAGCCGGATACAAATCCGTGGAACTGATGAAAGAGCACGTTAAGAAAACAATGCGCCCGGAAGTACTGACTAATCTCGGCGGTTTTTCAGGAGCATTCTCCATGGAAAAATTCAAAGACATGGAGAAACCAACGCTGGTATCCGGAACGGACGGCGTGGGAACTAAGCTGAAACTGGCTTTTATCATGGACAAGCATGATACAGTTGGTATTGACTGCGTAGCTATGTGTGTAAACGACATCGCATGTGCAGGCGGCGAGCCACTGTTTTTCCTGGACTATATTGCCTGCGGAAAGAATGTTCCGGAGAAAATCGCTGATATTGTAAAAGGTGTTGCAGAGGGATGTATTCAGTCAGATGCAGCGCTGATCGGCGGAGAAACAGCAGAGATGCCTGGCTTTTATCCGGAGGATGAATATGATCTGGCAGGATTTGCAGTAGGTGTGGTGGATGAAAAAGATCTGATTACCGGCAAAGATCTGGAGCCCGGAGATGTGTTGATCGGTATGGCA
This sequence comes from Fusicatenibacter sp., assembly GCA_022766945.1. Lineage (GTDB taxonomy): Bacteria > Bacillota > Clostridia > Lachnospirales > Lachnospiraceae > Fusicatenibacter. Next base: position 42,848 of record JALEOU010000091.1, read on the forward strand.
TCTTCCGGTGTACACAGCAACGGATTTTCTCTGGTGCGCAAGGTATTTGACATGAACAGGGATTCCCTGAATACCTATTACGAAGAGCTGGGAACAACACTTGGAGAGGCTCTGCTTGCTCCCACCAAGATTTATGTGAAAGCGCTCCGTCAGATCCGTGAGGCCGGTGTGAAAGTGAAAGCCTGCAGCCATATCACAGGCGGTGGTTTCTACGAGAACGTACCGCGTATGCTCAAGGATAATACCGTGGCAGTGATTCAGAAAGACAGCTATACAGTTCCGCCGATCTTCCGTCTGATGGCAGAAAAAGGAAATATCGAGGAACACATGATGTACAATACATACAATATGGGTATCGGTATGGTACTTGCAGTGAATCCGGAAGATGTGGATACTGCTCTCAAGGCAATCAAAGCAGCCGGAGAGACCCCGTATGTAATCGGTCATATTGAGGCCGGAGAAAAAGGAGTTGTGTTATGCTAAAACTGGCAGTGCTGGTTTCCGGAGGCGGTACAAACCTCCAGGCCATTATGGATGCCATGGATGACGGGAAAATTACCAATGCATCCATTTCTGTTGTGATCAGCAATAATGCAGGGGCTTATGCGCTGGAGCGGGCCAAGAAGAAAGGCATTGAAGCCATCTGTATCTCCCCGAAGAACTATGATACAAGAGAGGAATTTAACCGGGCATTGTTAGCCTGCCTGCAGTCTCATGAAGTGGATCTGGTTGTTCTGGCAGGCTGCCTGGTAGTGATTCCGCAGATGATTGTAGATGCATATCCGAACCGGATCATCAATATCCATCCGGCCCTGATTCCTTCCTTCTGCGGAACAGGTTACTATGGACTGAAGGTTCATGAGGGTGTTCTGGAAAGAGGAGTCAAGGTAACCGGTGCAACGGTACACTTCGTGGATGGGGGAACCGATACCGGCCCGATTATTCTGCAGAAAGCTGTGGAAGTGAAGGAAGGGGATACCCCAAAGATTTTGCAGCAGCGTGTAATGGAAGAAGCAGAGTGGATTATTATGCCAAAGGCCATTGATCTGATTGCAAACGGAAAAGTTACGGTGGAAGACGGACACGTGAGGATAAAGGAGTAAAGACCTATGAAAGTACTGATTGTTGGCAGCGGCGGAAGAGAGCATGCGATCGCCTGGAAAGTAGCACAGAGCCCGAAGGTAGATAAGATCTACTGTGCACCTGGCAATGCAGGAATCGCAGAATATGCAGAGTGTGTGAATATCGGAGCGATGGATTTTGACGCTCTTGTTGCATTTGCAAAGGAAAAAGAAATTGATCTGACTGTGATTGGTATGGATGATCCGCTGGTTGGCGGTGTTGTGGATGCGTTTGAGGCAGCAGGGCTGCGTGTATTTGGACCAAGAAAAAATGCGGCGATCCTGGAAGGCTCCAAAGCCTTTTCCAAAGATCTGATGAAAAAATATCAGATTCCAACGGCTGCGTATGAGACCTTCAGCGATCCGGATGCAGCATTGGAATATCTGAAAACGGCGAAATTCCCCATCGTTCTGAAAGCGGATGGACTGGCACTTGGAAAGGGTGTTCTGATTTGCAACACCCTGGAGGAAGCTGCGGATGGCGTCAAAACCATCATGCTTGATAAGAAATTCGGCAGTGCAGGAAATGAAATGGTAATCGAGGAATTCATGACCGGACGCGAGGTATCGGTTCTCTCCTTTGTGGATGGAAAGACAATTAAAACCATGAGTTCTGCTCAGGATCACAAACGTGCAGGCGATGGAGATACCGGACTGAATACCGGAGGAATGGGCAATTTCTCTCCGAGTCCGTTTTATACCAGAGAGATTGACGAATTCTGCCAGAAATATATTTACCAGCCAACTGTAGATGCAATGGCTGCAGAGGGGCGTCCTTTTAAAGGAGTGATTTTCTTTGGACTGATGCTGACTACGGATGGTCCAAAGGTACTGGAGTATAACGCGCGGTTTGGTGATCCGGAAGCTCAGGTTGTGCTGCCGAGAATGAAGACGGACATCATTGATGTCTTTGAGGCATGTATCGACGGAACGCTGGATCAGGTAGATCTGCAGTTTGCGGACAATGCCTGTGTATGCGTTGTCCTGGCTTCGAACGGTTATCCGGTAGCTTATGAGAAGGGATTCCCGATCAAAGGATTGGAGACTTTCCGTGAGCATGAAGGCTATTACTGTTTCCATGCCGGAACGAAATTCAAAGACGGAGAGATCGTCACAAACGGAGGACGTGTTCTTGGTATTACTGCGCTTGGAAACAGCCTGAAAGAAGCAAGAGCCAATGCTTATCAGGCGGTTGACTGGGTGGAATTCGATAATAAATATTATCGGCATGATATCGGCAAGGCAATCGATGAAGCGTAAAGCATCATTGCCCTGGTGAAAGAACGAAGAAACCATACGGATTTTCTGCGCCGCTGCAGTTCCATTTTAGAACTGCAGCGGCGCAGAATTTTTGCTGCTCTTTTTGAGAGGAAAAGGTCCATAGGACCTTTTTTGTGTTTCCATAAAAGATGAATGAAAAGAGCGGTCAAGGTATAAAATGGTAATAGAGATCTTACTCATTCGTTATTAGGGCTGCATAGGACCGATCACTCCGCAGGCGATTTTTTCACCGGAATCACCGGAGGGCTGTGTGGTAAAGTCATCCCGTTTGGCGTGGATGATAATCGATTTTCCTATAAGATCATCCAGTTGGGCACGGTTATCGTAAAAAGCCATCCAGGCATATCCCTGATTGGCAAGAAGGGGAGGGAGATCTCCTGCGTGATAGGGATGGCTGGTGTTTCCCGGGTTATAATGCATGCCTGATGCGGAAAAATCATCGGAGCAATCGCCGTTTTCATGAATGTGAAAGCCGTGAAATCCATTGGAGAAACCGCCCGTCTCTTCGGGAAGTCCCATCACCTCCGCCTCAAAGAGGATACCGCCGTAAGGGGTCTGATAGCATTTGAGCATTCCGTAGAGATTGGGATAGCGCTCCAGACCGCGAATCCATGCAAAAGCATCCGGATCGGATCGTTTCTGTAAGCTGACAAAGGAAAGGGGCTGTGTTGTCAAATTCAATGTTCCTGCCTCCGCAAAAGAGAATTGTGATTATTTTTCATCCTATTTCGTTTCTCTTAGGATTATGTGTGTTTTTTGGCAAATAGGTGAATTATCGTCAAATCAGATACAGCATGTATAGAAGGAAAGAATCCGGTCAGAATAAACATAGCATCTTTTTATGGGGAGCGGCTTTTGGGGACAGGAGGAAAACTGGGGATGCTGTCCGAGGTGATTTGGCGAATATTGGAATAGTAACAGTTTCGGAAGGAGAGTAGGGGATGATTTGTGCTATCATTGGAATTGTAAGTGTAATGCTTCTTGTTCTGTGGTCTCTTTGCAGCGTTGGCAGCAAAGAAAAAGAACTGGAAGATCTGGAGCAGGAGGAATATCTGAAACAATGGGCGAAGCAGCGCAGCTGCAGAAAAGAACAGAGAGTGAAAAGACATGACAGACTGCAGAAATAGTCCTGATCAGAACGGGTATATTATCTGTTGTTTCTATTGTAGAAAATTTTTTGAATTTTTTTCAAATTTGCTGTTGACAAATTGTGTCGGTTGATGGTATACTTACGAAGTCGGTTGGTGATACAGATAAAAACACCGAAGACAACACACAATATGGGGTCTTAGCTCAGCTGGGAGAGCATCTGCCTTACAAGCAGAGGGTCATAGGTTCGAGCCCTATAGGCCCCATACTTATGGAATTGTGCGAATTGTATACATGGCGAGATAGCTCAGTTGGCTAGAGCATGCGGTTCATACCCGCAGTGTCGAGGGTTCGAATCCCCCTCTCGCTACTTGGCAGAGTCCGAAAAACCTATTATTTATCAGGTTTTCGGGCTTTTTGTTTTACTGCTCTTGGATGAATTCGTATCCCCAAAGAAGGAGTGTCAGAGAATGTACGATCGGTTTTTAAATAACTTTACGGACTTCATTTTTGTGGAACATGAGCCAAAAGAGGCCGATATTATTTTTATCCCGGGAAACGGCTTTCCGCAAATGGCACTGGAGGCGGCAAAACTCTGGAAAGAAGGATATGCAAAGTGGATCCTTCCGTCTGGCCGTTACAGCACACTCGTTGGCCATTTTTCCGGGGTTATGGCTATGCAGGAACGTTTCAGCAATAATTACAGAACGGAATGGGAGTTTCTCCATGAAGTGCTCCGCTCTGAGGGAGTGCCGGATGAAGTGATTCTCAGGGAAGAACAGGCAACTTATACCTATGAAAATGCGCTGATGTCGAAAAAGGTAACCGATGAAAAAGGACTCGAGATTCATCAGGCCATCATCTGCTGCAAAAGTCACCATGCAAGAAGATGTCAGATGTATTATCAGCTGGTTTATCCGGATGCTGAGCTGCTCATATGTCCAAGTGATGCAGAAGTGAGCAGAGAAAACTGGCACACAACTGCGGAGGGAATTGATCTGGTTCTAGGAGAGATCGAACGATGCGGAGGACAGTTTCATAAAATCCTGAGGGATCTGAAGTAACACACAGTATTACTGTTCAGAGGTCACAAGAAACAGCTGTGCAAAAATAGAATCTCGAAAGCAGACCCTTGAAAAACGCCGGTCCTGAGTAACCGAAAGAGAGATAAAATTCACAGAAATTGTGGTAAAATTACAAAGCTTATGGTATACTATTTGTAACTTGACTGACAGCTGTCTGCAGAAGTCGGGTGCAAGGCTTTTGACGCGGACGGTGATCAGAGGTTGATATTGAGCGCAGCGGCTTACTTAAGCAAGAAAATTGGGGGTAGCACTGCAACAAATTAATAGTAAAGGTTGGTGGCGTATATGAATAAGATTGATGAAGTGCTGGAAATCCTGAGAAAGAGAGAAAGAGAAAGCGAAAGTCCCAAGAACGTCCTTTTGTGGGTTCTGGCAATTGTCGGTGCAGTGGCAGCGGTTGCCGGAATTGCTTATGCTGTATATCGTATAGTGACCCCGGATTATCTGGAAGATTTCGAAGATGATTTTGATGATGATTTCGATGATTACTTCGAAGATGAGGATGAAGAGAAGTAAGAAAACGAATAAAGGCTCCGGTGCAGAATATTCTCGTGCCGGAGCTTTTTTTGGATCGGAAGCAGAGGCAGCCATCCGTAGGAACAGAAGGAAACAGGACGAAGGAGAAGGGTAGGAAATCTATGAAGGCAACCGGGACAATCAAAGATATGACCAGCGGGAATCCGGCAAAATTGCTGTTTTTCTTTGCAATTCCACTTATGGTGGGTAATCTTTTTCAACAGATGTATTCTATGGTGGATACGATCATTGTCGGACAGGGCGTGGGTGTCGGCGCACTGGCATCCCTTGGTGCGGCAGACTGGCTGAACTGGCTTTTCCTTGGATTGGCAACAGGTCTTACGCAGGGCTTTGCAATCCTGTTGTCTCAAAATTATGGAGCCGGAGATGTGGAGCGTCTGAAGAAAACGGTGGGGGTTTCGATTACTCTGACAGCCATTGCCTCCGTTATCTTTGTGTTGGCGGCAGAAGGATTTACTACTGTATGTCTGGACTGGATGAATACACCGGAAGATATTTACCAGGGTGCGGTACTATATCTGAGAATTATGTTTGCAGGCCTTCCTGTGATGCTTTTTTATAATCTGGCTGCTTCCATCCTCAGGGCGCTTGGTGACAGCAAATCACCGCTTTATGCGATGATCCTGGCGGCGCTGATCAATATTGGACTGGATCTGCTGTTTGTGCTGGTGTTCCGATGGGGGATCGCCGGAGCAGCAGTGGCGACGGTGGCTGCCCAGACAGTTTCTTTGCTTTACTGTCTGGCAGTGATGAAACGTATTGATATACTGAGATTAAGCAGTGAGGATTTTTACCCGGAAAAGCACATGGCAATCCAGCTGCTGAAACTTGGTATGCCTGTCATGTTTCAGAATATTGTAATCAGTGTCGGTGGTATGGTGGTACAGTCGGTGATCAATCAGTTTGGTTTTCTGTTTGTGGCAGGGTTTACCGCGACAAACAAACTGTATGGATTGCTTGAAATGGCAGCAATTTCTTTTGGTTATGCGATGACAACGTATACCGGTCAGAATCTAGGTGCAGGGAAACTGGACCGGATACAGCAAGGGATGAAAAGTGCTGCTGTGATGGCTTTTGGTACCTCGATTGTTGTCTCGATCCTGATGCTGGTACTGGGAAGGCCGATTCTTGGTCTGTTTGTGTCCGGCGATCCCTCCCAGACAGAACAGGTACTGGATATCGCATATCATTACCTGAAAGTGATGAGTTATTTTCTTGTAATCCTCTATGCACTCCATATTTACCGCTGCGCCCTGCAGGGGCTGGGAGATACGGTAACACCGATGGTATCCGGAATTGCGGAATTTACCATGCGTGTGACAGCAGCACTGCTGCTGCCCCGCCTGATTGGTCAGAACGGAATCTTCTATGCGGAAATCATGGCGTGGACCGGAGCGGCAGTGATTCTGGTCAGTGCCTACTATCTTGAGATGCATAGATTAACGACAGAAAGAGAAAAATAGTTTGGAATATCACTGCCGGAAGCTTCCGGACAGAGTTGAGATTGGAGAAAAGGAATGAAAAAAGGCGAGATTTATGAAGACATTGTGGAAAAAATAGATTTTCCGAATAAAGGCAGAGTCTGTGTAGAGGGCGAGACTGTGACTGTCAAAAATGCCATACCAGGACAGAAGATCCGCTTTCTGATCAATAAAAAGAGAAAGAATAAAGCAGAAGGAAGGCTGATGGAAGTATTGGAAACCTCTCCTCTGGAAAAACGTCCACCCTTGTGCAGCATTTTTCCATCCTGCGGTGGATGTATGTATCAGACCATGGAGTATGCCGATCAGCTTGTGATGAAAGAACGGCAGGTCAGAGAACTGCTGGATACGGCGCTGAAAACTTCCGGGCAGACAGATGAAAACGGAAATCCGGAATATGTGTTTGAAGGAATCAAAGGAAGTCCGAGAGAAACAGAATATCGGAATAAGATGGAGTTTTCTTTCGGAGATGAGTACAAAGACGGACCGCTTTCTCTTGGACTGCACAAAAAAGGAAGTACCTATGATGTGCTGACTGCCGGTGACTGTCGGATCGTTCACCCGGATTTCACCGCAATTCTTCGGTGTGTGCTGACTTATTTTTCGGAAAAGGGTGTGAGGTATTATCACAAACTGAATCATGAGGGATACTTACGTCACTTGTTGATACGACGTGCGGAAAAGACAGGTGAGATTCTGGTGAATCTGGTCACCACCAGCCAGGAAGAACATAATCTGATGCCATTGGTATCCAAAGTGCTGGAATTGCCTCTGGAGGGGCGGATTGTGGGATTTTTGCAGATCGTCAATGATTCTCTGGCTGATGTAGTTCAGAGTGATGAGACAAGAGTCCTTTTCGGGCAGGACTATTTCTATGAATCCCTTCTGGGACTGAATTTTAAGATTACTCCATTTTCTTTCTTTCAGACCAATTCCCTTGGGGCGGAGGTACTCTACAGCACTGTGCGGGATTATGTCGGGGAAACAAAGGATAAGACGATCTTCGATCTCTACAGCGGCACAGGAACGATTGCACAGATTCTGGCACCGGTGGCTAGAAAGGTGATCGGTGTGGAAATTGTGGAGGAAGCGGTGGAGGCAGCCAAAGAAAATGCAGCGGCCAACGGATTGAAAAATTGCCGGTTTCTTGCGGGTGATGTGCTGAAAGTCATTGATAGTATTACAAAAAAGCCGGATTTTATCGTATTGGATCCGCCAAGAGACGGCATTCATCCGAAGGCATTGCCGAAGATTATCCAGTATGGTGTGGATAAAATGGTCTATATTTCCTGTAAACCGACTAGTCTGGCAAGGGATCTGGAGGTATTGATCGAAGCAGGATACCGGGTGGAGAAGGTCTGTCTGGTGGATTTGTTTCCGGGGACGGTGCACGTCGAGACAATAGTGTTGCTACAAAAAGAAACCTTGTAGAAATCCTTAGATTCAGGCACTTTTCCCGTCATGTGGTGTTTGACGCAGAGGGCGATAAATTCCGTAATAAGCGTATTGAGGACTATATCACCGTTTCGG
>JALEOU010000093.1 GCA_022766945.1 Fusicatenibacter sp.
ATCCACATAGTGCTGAAGTTCTTTCTGTAATTTTTCGTAATAGATGTTTTTCATAATTTACCTCTTTCTGCATTTCTGCTATTTTATTTCAAGGTAAGTATATAGCATCTGTAACTAACTTATTTACGGTTTATTCGGGGTATGTATTATTTTTGTGACAGCTCGTTATACATCGGTTTGTTTGTGATTTATGAGTGTTTGACACTTCACGTTTTGCTTCACCAAAGCGCTGGAAATGCACCACTTCTCTTGCTCTTAAGAATCGTATGGGATCAGCGACTTCCGGGTCCTTTACCAGACGCAGGATGTTATCATAGGTGGAGCGGGCTTTCTGTTCTGCCGCCAGGTCTTCAAACAGATCTGTGATCGGATCTCCCTTTGACTGAAATTCACATGCATTAAATGGAATACCGCCCGCTGCCTGCGGCCAGATACCAACCGTATGATCCACATAATAATTGGCAAAACCGGATTCCCGGATTTCCTCCATGCTCAGATTACAGGTGAGCTGATGAACAATTGTAGCAACGATCTCCAAATGTGCAAGTTCCTCCGTGCCCACATCGTTGAGAACACCCATGGTGATTCTGTTCGGTGCCGTGAATCGTTGGGAAAGGTAACGCATGGAGGCCCCCATTTCGCCGTCGGGACCACCATATTGTGTTAAAATGATCTGTGCAATTTTTGCGTTTGGTGTCGTGATATTCACCGGATATTCCAGTCGTTTTTCATAATTCCACATCTTATTTCTGGCGTCCTCCTTTCCTCATCGGTTCCCACGGCCACGGCTGCATCACCCAGTCCCAGGAACGGCTCATTCGATCATTGGCGGTATCAATCGTCAGAGGTCCGTAGTTTTGCGCATAGAGTTTCATAGCTGCATTTCTCTGTGCTGATTTTTCACGGAAAAATGCGATTGCGTCCTCGTCATCCGGATGAGAATCGAGATACAGGTTCATCTCAACCACCGCAAAGCTTACCTGATCGATCCAGGACAAAAGGCTTTCTTTTGACTGACACTGTCCTTTCATCTGCATCCCTTGCCTCCTTTCCCGCAAAACGGTTTGCATAATTCCGGGAAAAGAGTTCCCATCTGGAAACCGACAGCGAGATCATAGGTTTGTTCAAACTGCTGCATCGGTACATAAGCCATGGCCGGAACCATTCTTGCAGCCAAAACAGAGCCGTTCGACATCCTGCACTCAGGCATCAATCCGTGGCGCATCATTGTCTGCTGTCCCGGCATCTGAGGGCTGTTTCGATTCATACGACTGTAGTCCATCGCTACTTCCTTTCTTTAAAACGGATTCTCATAATAAATTATGAGGAAACAAAAAAAGTGCCATCCCATGTATGACACTTTTTTTGTTTCTTTCACATATTCAGAATTCGTCTGTACACTATAAAAAATTCTTTACTTTTCCAAAAACGGTTTTTTCATTTCGCAGATCCGAATACAGGGTAAGCCCATTCCCTTCCAGGCGATACACTTTTACGATGTGCTCCAGTTCCGGAAATTTCGGAAAGATCTTCGTCAGAAGGTTCTCCTCATTTTTGAAATAATCTTTCCGGAATACTTTCGTCCATTCGTTGCCAAAGACCGCCATATAGAAAATTCCGGCTTCTACCAGATCCTGGAACATATGACTTCCGTAGGATAATTCCGGCATGGAACCGGCAGAACGATCCGACACTTCACAGACCGCGGAAAAATGATGGATATCTGCAAATGCCACCGGAACCCCCAGATCCGGAGAGGATGTGCCGATTCGTCCCGGAACAAACAGAATCGTCCTGCTGTCCGGTTCGTGAGAAGCAAAATGTCGGTTCAGTTCCCCCACCATATAGGCAACCTTTGGTTTCTCCTTATACGGATAACGGTAATATGCTTCCGGTTCCACCCATACCACTATCTGGTAATTCTCCCTTCTGGACCCGCCCATGGCAGAATTCTCCACATCCAGCAATACTTCTTCCGGCTCAAAATCAGGCTCTTCCACCTCTCCCTGGTCAATGCCCACCTGAAGCGGGCGGCACTGCAGAAGGTTGAAAACAAATTTTCCTTCCTTGTTTCCGTTGACTGTGAATTCAATATCCACCGGATAAGAATAAGCATTTTGCAGTGTATGAAGGACCTCTTTCATACACTGAATAAATTCTTTATTTTTTACCAGACCTTCACAGCTTGCAAACAGTACATCTCTTCGCTGACCCCGTTCCCGGTACATGGTCTCCACTTCATAGTCATGCTCCAGAACCATCTTTTTATACCAGGGTTCCATCGCGGGAAGAATTTCTTTTAATGGACGGGTATCCTGCTTTCTTGTTCTGTAATCCATCACATCCACATATCCCTGAGAAAAACGATGTTTTTCACGAATGTCTGTCAGCGTCGAAACTTCCGGCCGATCCAGACTCACAATTCTTGGGTAATCTCCTTCCGTCCGGTCAACAGCCCGGGTACCAAGTCCCATAACAAGCCGCAGCATGCCCTTCGACGGATCAATTTCATTACTCCATCGATAAGAACTGTAGGAATAGCCCACACCTGCAGCATTGGGCATAAAGAAATCATCGTAGGTATTTCCGGAGACCCTCTGAACAAGAACTGCCATCTGTTCGTCCTGCTGCTCCAGTCCTCTTTGTCTGCGGTATTCCAAGGCAGATCGGTCCATCGTGCTGGCATAAACAGTACGCACCGCATTTTCCACTGCTTCCAGTCTCTCTTCCATGGATCCGCTGTTTATGCAGAATACTGACTCATATTTTCCCGCGAAAGCATTGCCAAAGCCATCCTCCTGCAGGGAACTGGACCGAAGGATAATCGGACACTGTCCAAAATACTCCAGCATCCGGACAAACTGCTCCCGGATCGTCTGCGGAAATACTCCCTTTTGAAATGCTTCCGCCATAGCCGGAGCCATCTCAAAATACCCCTCCGGTTTTTTCTGTTTCATGCGCAGACTCCAGAAATGGTTATGTACAATAAACGTATAAAATACGTCCGAACCAATATAGAAAGAATCGTGAGGCTCCATCCACTCCGCAGCGCTTTTTGCATCCTTTTGAATCACCTTTCGCGCAAGGAGCATTCCGCACGCTTTTCCGCCAATCCCGCCGCTGCCCACCATTCGGCTGTACACCTGAAAATAATCATCCGGAGCAAAATATTTTTCCAGAAGTTCCAGTATCCGGGGATCACGGGACATCATATTATGAGAAAAGATCTGTTCTGTCTCCTTTGTGAAAGTACCGTCTGCCTGATACTGCATTTTCGCCCGGTTGACCAGACGTTCCCAGCTGTCCAGATTCTGGTTTTCTGTGATGTTGGCATACTTGTCTACCAGCGTGTAGAAACGGCTGATCTCATAACCGCCTTTCACTGCCAGAAAATCACCGGATGTACTCTCATAATGATGCGGTAAAAACATACTGGATGAATATCGGTTCCAGACTTTCAGCGGATTTATAAACAATTCTTTTCCGTCTTTATAAACATCCAGAAACAGCTGTGTTGTTTCGCGGATTCGTGCAATCGCCTCAAAAGAATGGCGTCCTCTTAAAACCGGAAAATATGCTACTGTATCCAGTTCAAACAGATAAGGACAGGTCACCTGAAAGAAATTCCCCATCATAAGGTCAGTGGCCCAGGCCACCTGCAGATCAGAGAGACAGTCAAAGACATAGAAAGCGTCTTTTCCCTCTTCCGTGATTCTCTTTCTGACACTGACTGTAAAGCTCTCAAATCCTGCTCTCGGATCAAATTCATAGCAGCGGATCCCAGGCGTATTTTCGGCAATCAGGCGCGGATGACCGGTAAAATGCATATAGAGAATATTTCTTTTATCCTTTACTGCCTGCTGCCAGAAAGGCTGAACAAAAAACTGATATTCGTCCATGGAGGATACCTGCCATACCACATTGTCCCCCAGTCGAATATGATCCAGAATGGTATCCAGACCCGCAAGTCCGGAACAGATACGTTCAAATGCCGCCATTGGGACCTCCTTCTCTTACGGTTTTAAAAAACCGTCAAAACTGCATTTCATATAAATGCGCATAAATACCGCCTTTTTCCAGCAGTTCTCTGTGAGTACCTTCTTCCGCAATTCCATCCTCGTTCAGCACCAGAATCCTCTTTGCGTTTCGGATTGTGGAAAGACGATGAGCGATAACAAACGTTGTCCTGTCCTTCGCCAGCTTCTCAAGGGAGGCCTGCACCACCTTTTCACTCTCATTATCCAGCGCTGATGTCGCCTCATCGAAAATCAGAATCGGCGGATTCTTCAGGAACACACGCGCGATTGAAAGCCGCTGTTTTTGTCCTCCGGAAAGTTTTACACCTCTCTGTCCGATATCTGTATCGTATCCGTCAGACAGTTCCATGATAAAGTCATGTGCGTTCGCCGCTTTTGCCGCGCGAATCACTTCCTCATCAGTCGCATCCGGCCGACCGTAACGGATATTTTCAATAATCGTCCCTGCAAAGAGGTACACATCCTGTTGGACAATTCCGATGTGATCCCGAAGATCCTTCAGCTTCACATCACGGATGTCTTTTCCGTCCAGATACATCGCTCCGCTGCTGACATCATAAAACCGCGGAATCAGCGAACATAAGGTTGTCTTTCCCGCACCGGAGCTTCCAACCAGCGCCACATAATCTCCGGCCGGAACCTGCAGGCTTACATGGGAGAGTACATTTTCCTTCGTTGACTCATAGTGGAACGAAACATCCTCAAAGCGAACATCACCTTTGACATTTCTTAATGGGAGCGCATCCGGTTTGTCCTCAATATCCGGTGCAATGCTCATGATTTCCAGGAAACGCTCATATCCGGTATATCCGTTCTGAAACTGCTCCGTGAAATTCACAAGCTTTTTCACCGGGTCCGTACAGTTACTGATATAAAGAAGGAAGGTAACCAGATCTGCTGCAACAAGTTCCCCCGTCGTCATAAGAAAAGCTCCTACGATCAGAGAGGCAACCGTAATCAGTGTGGAAAAGGCTCCCATTCCGGAATTGTAAATTCCCATATATTTGTAACTCACTCTTTTGGAATCCACGAACCGATCATTTCCGGCGCTGAATTTCCGCATTTCCTCGTTTTCATTTCCAAAAGACTTCACTACGCGGATTCCGGACAGGCTGTCCTCAATCTGACTGTTGATATCGGCGATTCGGCGTCGATTCTCCTTAAATGCCTTTTTCATCTTTTTATTCATCAAAAGCGCATAGATCAGCATGATCAGAATCACGACAAGTGGAACACAGGCGAGCATCGGATTCACCGCAAACAGAATCGCCATGGCGCCAAAAAGTTTAATAGCAGAAATCACAATATCTTCCGGTCCATGATGCAAAAGCTCACTGATATCGAAAAGATCACTGGTAATCCTGGAAAGCAGATGTCCTACCTTCTGATTATCGAAAAATGCGAAAGAGAGCTTCTGATAATGTCCGAAAATCTCATTTCTCATGTCATGCTCAATTTTGGCGCCCATCATATGTCCGAAGTAAGCAATATAGAAATTACATCCCATCTCCAGCACTACCAGCACAATCATCAGAATGCCCAGACGGAAAATTTCTCCCGTTGCTTCGTCCAGGGGCTTTTGTACCACAGTGCCGGTAATATAGCGGACAATCAGGGGCAGCACCAATGTGATGGCTGCTCCGATGATTGCAAAAAACAGGTCTGAAAAAAACAGGCCTTTGTACGGCTTATAGTATCGGATCAGCAGCCTGATTTTGCCACCCTTTGTATATTGTTCTGTTTCCTGACAATTTTGACTCATAACAATTCTCCTCATCTGTTTACTCTTGTTTCACACAGCTCTTCGCCTTGCGATATTCCGAATACGAAATCCCGCAGACACTTTTAAATGTCTTCATAAAGTGTTTGTCATTTTCATAGCCTACCTGCCGCCCGATTTCCGATATTTTTTCATCCGTCTCAGAAAGCAGGCGTTTCACCTCTTTGATTTTTCCGTTATTCTGATCCGCGGAAACTCCTCCAGTTCCGGCTTTTCTCCAAAAACATATTCCTGATATTCTTCGCATGGTTTTTCACGTATACAAGCTACTTTGCGCGCCTTCATTGCTTCCTGATAAGCACCCGGAATCTCGAGCACGGATGTCTGCCATCTCAACTTTCACAATCAACCGTCTTTTCATTAACCGACATGCCCCTCTTAATTTCCGTTACATGTTTCAGCCCAATGCCCTGTTTCCCCCTTTCCTCTACATCCAAATGATATTCCATCTTTCTCTGAAGCTGTTTTCACCTTTCTTCGCTCATTCCCTTTCCGGTATCTGTGATTTCTATATCAAAGCTATCTCCCTTTCCATTCCTTTTATGGAAATAACTGCATCCTCATCCATCTCTTCTATCCCGTGAACAATCGCATTCTCCACGATCGGGTACAGCAACATTTTTGGAATCTCCTGCTCACAGAGAAGTGCAGAAACCCGCACAGAAAGTGTAATGGTAAAATCATATCTTAAATTCATCAGTTTCACATAGTTTTCAACATGCTGCAGTTCTTCCCGAACCGTTACCACAGCCGATTTCCCGGTCAATTGTATTTTTCCTCATACTCCAATACAGGAAAATCGTCAGAAGCAGCACCGGAATGCCTATTCAAAACAGCGTATCTACAACGAATTTCTGATTCAGTTTCATGCGCTGAAAAAAACTGGCATTTATCTTCCTCCTCCATTTTCCGTGCAGCGCCCCTGCCCTACAGTATTTTATTCTATCATTTTAGCCCCTGGAAATCAAACTTTTTTATAAATACTGCACAAAAACACAGGATTGTCATATAAAGGCAAACCTGTGTTTTTGTGTCATTCTGATTTCTTTTCAGACCGTGCTAAGATCCTACGGTTCATAGATTTTCGGTACGTCACTAATCAGCTACCGCATCTGACCGTCGAAAGCTTCAAACGGATATTTATTGGTCAGTTCTGCAAAATTCAAATTCACGAAACTGCATACTTTCGTCATCAGATCGTATTTCTGCATCTTCGACAGATTTTTAACGCTTCGCATATTGATACAATCTAAAAGTACAGAACCAACTTTTTGGGAGATATTGTGGGATGCAAACGGATCCGTCTCCCATGGCAAATACTTTGGTACCCCGCTTCCGGTAAAACATGACTTTGTAAATTCAGACATTTGAATACACCTCTTTGATCTTTCTCTCAGACATCAGGCAGCGATATTCTCTTTCGTTTGAAAGCTGTTTCATATTCTGGTCATTGTCCATGTATTTCTTGTAGGAGCCGGAGGAAACCAGATCATCCATCTTGTCCTGTTCCTGTCATTGCTGCAGTCATTCTTTGTGCCAGCCGCTCAGTCTTTTGTTTTGATAATCTTATTATATTGGGGGTAAGAACACCAAATGAAGTTTTTTGTTTTTCTTTTCGTTCTGACCGCTTTTTTTAATTTTTATTTCTTTTTCTCATCCTCTGGCAGCTCCACCCGAATCTCTTTGGTACGAATCTCTTTGCAGATCTGATCGATAAACTCTTCAAGCGGCTTTGGCCCTTCATTTCCCTCAAAACGGCTTCTTACAGATACCAGACCCTGTTCTGCTTCACTGGCACCTACCACCAGCATGTACGGGATTTTATCCATCCGTGTATCACGAATCTTGTAACCAATCTTTTCACTGCGGTTATCCACGGTGACATCAATCCCGTTTCTCGCAAGTTCTTTCCGTACTTTCTCTGCATAGTCTGCATATTTATCCGAAATCGGCAGCACACGCACCTGTTCCGGACACAGCCAGGTCGGGAACTTTCCGGCATATTTTTCGATCAGCCAGGCCAGTGTTCTCTCATAACATCCAAGAGATGTTCTGTGAATGATATAAGGACGAATCTTTTCTCCATTCTGATCAATGTAATACATATCAAAGTTCTCGGCAATCGCACAGTCCAGCTGAATGGTAATCATCGTATCTTCCTTGCCATACACATTCTTCGCCTGAATATCAATCTTCGGTCCATAGAAAGCGGCCTCTCCATCAGCCTCAGTAAAGGGAAGATTGTCATTTTTCAGGATCTGACGCAGCGCATCCTGTGTTTTCTCCCAATACGCCTCATCTCCCAGATATTTTTCTCTGTTATTCGGATCCCATTTGGACAGACGATAAGTCACATCCTCCTGAAGTCCCAGAGTAGAGAGCACGTAGTTTGCCAGATTCAGACAGTTCTGCAGTTCTTCCTCCGCCTGATCCGGTCGAATAACCAGATGGCCCTCGGAAATTGTAAACTGGCGTACACGGGTCAGACCGTGCATCTCACCGGAATCTTCATTCCGGAACAGAGTAGAAGTCTCGCCGTAACGAATCGGAAGTTCCCGGTAAGAATGCTGTTTGTTCTTATAGCAATAATACTGGAACGGGCAGGTCATCGGACGCAGTGCGAATACTTCTTTATCCTTTTCCTCATCCCCGAGCACAAACATACCATCCTGATAGTGATCCCAATGGCCGGAAATCTTATACAGATCGCTCTTTGCCATCAATGGTGTCTTTGTGCGGACATATCCCCACTCCTTGTCTTCCAGATCCTCAATCCAGCGCTGCAGCTTCATAATCATTTTTGTTCCATTTGGAAGAAGCAGCGGCAGACCCTGTCCGATCACGTCCACAGTAGTAAACAATTCCATCTCACGACCCAGCTTGTTGTGATCCCGTTTTTTGATATCCTCCAGATGCTCCAGGTATGCTGCCAGCTCTTCTTTTTTATTGAATGCAGTTCCATAAATTCTCTGCAGCTGTGCACGGGAGGAATCACCTCTCCAGTAAGCCATGGAAGAGGAAATCAGCTTAAACGCTTTAATTCCCTTCGTATTCATCAGATGCGGTCCTGCACACAGATCCACAAAACCGCCCTGATCGTAGAAAGAAATCTCGGCATCCTCCGGAAGATCCTGAATCAGCTCCACCTTATATGGCTCACCCTTTTCCTCCATAAATTTGATTGCCTCTTCTCTCGGGAGAGTGAAGCGTCTGAGCTCATGGCCTTCCTTGATGATCTTCTTCATCTCTTTCTCCAGATTGTCCAGATCTTCTCTGGAAAACGGAGCATGATCAAAATCGTAATAAAACCCTTCATCGATGGACGGGCCGATCGTAACCTTCGCATCCGGGAACAACCTCTTTACTGCTTCTGCAAGTACATGGGACGCGGTATGGCGGATCACGCGCAGTCCTTCCTTGTCATTCGGTGTCAGTATATTTAAAGCACAGTCATGGTCGATCACGGTACGCAGATCCACCACTTCTCCGTCTACCTCTCCTGCGCATGCCACACGCGCAAGACCTTCGCTGATATCCTTCGCGATATCATAAACGCTCTTTGCTTCGCTGTACTCTTTGCTTGAACCATCTTTTAATGTGATCTTCATAGATAAGTCTCCTTTTTGTAATTCTTTTCATTATATATCAGGTATGATCCCTAACGGAAGCTCAGACAATCCTCATCGTCCTCATCCCAGAAATCATCCATATATGCGTCATCTTCCATATCGTCCACCGGGTAATTGCCATTATAACAGCCATTGTGGCTTCCGATCATCATCCGCTTTTTCGGTGATACCAGTATTCCAAGCAGAATTCCCGCCAGTGTGCAGGTGGTCACGGTCAGAAGCATTTCCCGCTTGCTCACCACCTTTTCTTCATCCAGATTGGAAAAAATCTGTTTTAAAATCTTCATATGTCTTTTCTCTCCTTTTCCACCATTGTGATTTTTTAAGAACAACGTGTGCGTTTACCACACACCTGCGCGCCCGAACGGAGTATTTATCTGACTGGAAATCGGAAAAAATTTCGGTCAAATAAAAAGTCCCCTGTATTACATTACATAATACAAGGGACGTATGTTCTACGCGGTTCCACCCTGGTTATCCGTCATCCTGTCACTTGCCCGCCACCCGGACAGCCAAAACAGGATCCTCAGATCTCTCATTCGATGGTAACGGAATCACCGGACCGGATTGGGGTCGCTCGGAGCTGGTCTTCAACTGCTTCCGGCAAAGATGCTCGCAGCATTTGCATCTCTCTCTGCTGCCGTCTGGCAATCTACTCGTCTCTTCAACGCTTTTTCTTATTTCACTGCTATTCTAGTACGATTCTCTTCAAATGTAAAGCCTTTTTATGCATTTTTTCCACAGCAGTATTTGTATTTCTTGCCGGAGCCGCATGGACTTACTTTTGTTGCATAGTATATATTTGCATATCATTTTATGTATCTTATCGCTACCAAAAGCAGCATGGTTACTGGTGTCGTAGGCATTTTATATATCGTTTGATATCCTATGCAAAAATAACATATTTTACTCGTTTGTGGGCAAAATGTGGGCATGGACCACACAACTAATATTTTTTTCTGTAAGCCATATTTTAAACTTTTGTTATAACGCAAAAAAGCCGGAAGGTTTTCTCCATCCGGCTTGTCCTGCTTAATATATGTAACTTCTCTTGCCATCATCGGCACATACCCACTCTTCGCGATTTGTGCCAGAAATGTTCATCCAGATGCGACCTGCACTGTCTCTTGCTGTTGCCCTGTTCAGAACCGCGGTGTTACTGATCTTATACAAAACATTGCCGTCTTTAATCTCGCGCGTTGATCTTACCCGGAGATTTGAGCAATGTACAAAATATGCAATGCCCGGTCTGTAATTTGGCTGCATATGTACAGTTTCTGCTGTCGGTGCCGGAGCGTTTGGAATCCCGAGATCGGAATATGCTAATGACACGTCACAATGACCGGATACGCCCGGTACAATACCTTTACTGGTGTACTGGTGCAGATCATGCTTAGGCAGTGTGATCTTTGTGCACAGACCGCCGGTATTATTTCCATACTTAGCCGCCCATATAGTATACTGACGTAACTCGTCATAGATCAGGTTATCGTAAAACCAGGATTCCGATGCATACACTCCCGGTTGTCTGCCTGTAGCCTGTACCATGTTGCAAA
>JALEOU010000111.1 GCA_022766945.1 Fusicatenibacter sp.
CAACTCCTTTACTGGTGGATATGGTGGATTGTTACTGGACATCTCAATTTTACCACAAATCAGTGAGGAGTTATTTTATTTTGTAACAAAAAACATCCCGTATTTATGCGGGTTTTGGCGTTTCGCAAACGCCTAATTCCAGAATCGGTTGAAAGGAGTTGCAGAGTCGATAGCCGTACAGGTACAAAGTGCCATATCCACAAGCATCACAAACGGTTTTGCTTCCGCAATCCTTCATGCAGAAGATTATGTATCGATAGACATTGAGCGGTTTTTGGGTGCATTTTCTATGAAACTGGATACTAAGGATCTGTCAGATATCCTGCTTTCTTTAACGAACTTTTCGAAGGTAACGTTAGCGAAAAATCTGAAGAAGCTTGGGTATGCAGAGATGCCTCATCCCAAGAGCATAAAGATTTATCCCCATGATTTTGAAAGCAAGGACGCCGTGATTGCTGTTCTGAACCGATATAACCAAAACATGGAACTGCTCGGAAAAAAGAGTGATACGATCTCTTATACGGATACACTCGGAACAGTAATGAGTACCGTGACACGGATCATAACGATCATTACCAGCGCTTTAATTGCAGCGGTTGCCGTTTCCCTGGTGGTTTCCTCGATCATGATTGGGGTCATTACATATATCAGCGTGTTGGAACGCCGGAAAGAGATTGGTATCCTGCGGGCTATGGGTGCATCGAAACACAATATTTCCCGGATATTCAATGCGGAGACCTTTATCACTGGTCTGGTTTCCGGCTGTATGGGTGTTGGGCTGGCTTATCTGCTGACTGTTCCACTGAATGTATTCCTGCATAACGCAACGCAAATTCAGGATATATATGGTTTTTTACCTGGTAGATACGCACTGATGCTGATTGTAATCAGTGTAGTTCTGACAACCGTTGGTTGAATCATTCCCGCACATGATGCCTCCAAAAGCGATCCTGTGGAAGCTCTGCGGACCGAATAGGTATTTTTACTGTGACATAATTATATCCACCGTGTATGGGGATCCCAGAACATGGTGGATTTTCGATACCTAAAGAACTGACACAATCAGCCGAAGAACTCGCCTATCATACAGGGAAAGGATATTGTAGAATATCTGTATAAACTGATCAAGGGGGATTTGAACCACTTCTGTATGGGCTGCTTTGCCTGCCTGGAAGCGAGGGTCCGCTTTTGTAATCATGACGGTTGGTGTACTGCTGGCGCTGATCGCTCTTTCCCTGTACCCGATTCGTTCTGTTCGGTTGTTGGAGGAAACAACAGATTCCGAAATTTCCAATTTTAAAGGAGAGGCTAAAGAGTAGTCCTTTTTTTAAAAGCAGGCAGAATGATTACACCTGCGACTGCGATTCCCAGATAGACAATTGCGAGTCCTATTCCAAATTCAGAGGTGAAAAACTTCGTATACTTTCCGGTCACTGTGATGGAGTCAAAAATTGACTGTACAAATACATTATGGCTTGCATGAAGCAATACTGCAGGCCAGAAGCTCCCGGCTCTGATACATAGATCGTTTGCTATAATCGTAAATCCCATAGTCATAATAAAAAAACAGAGCGAGGAACGGTACCAGCTGCCTTAATTCTGTCAGCAAAAATCCTCGCCAACCAATTTCTTCTCCCAATGCAGCAAAGCAGTTAATGAGAACGCCGGCAGTGGCAAATACAAGAATCTGCGAAAATTGATATTCGCCCAGTGTTCCAATGCCGGTGATCCACGCGAGACCATAAACCAGAATACATATCATAAGGGGAATCATGTATGCGATCCCCAGATAGGGAAGGATCTTTTTATGAATTTTCCATCCCAATCCTTTGACAGAGTGATCTACGATCAATTTAGTGACTAATGCTGATACTCCTGGAACCCACATGAGTCCAAGCGCAAAGACAGAACCACTGTTTATACCATAGGAGCTTTTCAGAATACAGCTGTATAATCCACTGCTTAGCAATAGGACCAGCAAAGTGTAAATGAATAGTTTTCTTTTTTCTTGACCATAGTTTTACTTCCTTTTTGATGTAGTTCTACTTCAGACAGTTCCATCTTTTTTTCTGCTCAGGGAGACGAGAAGCAACGTCAACTGCTGCCTGAAGTGCATCAATCAGTTTTTTCATGGATTTCATGTCCGAATCAAAATAGTAGTAATTCTTTGTGCCCTCTTTGCGAACGCTGATGAGACCTGCATCTTTCAGGATCTGAAGATGATGCGATACTGCAGGTCGGGACAGATTGGTTTTCTCTGTGATCTCACCGACGCGCACACCACGGCAGTCATCCATTTGCATCATGACTATGAGAAGATGCTGACGGGTTTCATCCCCGATGGCTGTCAGTATCTTCTGGCATTCCTGAATTTTATGAGAGACTGCTTTTGCTTCCATATAAACATCCATCAAAGGACCTTCTTTCCTGTTACAGCTTCAAAATGGTATTTGACAATGCCAAGATCTGTTTTTGTGTATAAGCCTGTTCCGCCTGGAAAGGCACGGATAAAGTCACCTGATTTTCCTGAATTCTTTTTTGCAAGGAAACCTCCGGTTATATGAGCAGAAACTTCTTCCCCGGATAAGGTAAAGCAAAATTTCTGTTGATTCATCGCTGTAGGTGCCAGCAAAACGGACTCAATTCCCGTTTTAAACCATTCCGGCATGGATCCGTTCAGGTCAACGACTTCTTCAATCGCTTTGCTCTTGTGAGCGACTCCCTGCGTTTTACCATATCCGAGAGCAATCAGACAGGTCTGTTTCTCTCCTTTGAAAATTCGGGCTGCACTTTTTCCATGGGTCATTGCAACCCAGCAGGTATTCAAACCAAGAGACTGCGCAAGCAGAACCAGTCGTTCCCCATAATACCCGCACTTTTCCTCGAGGTCGGGCGATTTTTTTCCAACCAGTGCGATATAGTTCTGCACACCGGAAAACTTTCCATAATGTGCCATCAGAGATTGAAAACACCTGGGCTCGTCAAAGAGAATCTGAATATGAAGATGCGCTTCCCGGTTTATGGTATCAAGTTCGTTGAGCAATTGTTCCAGCTTTTCGGGTTCAATCTTTCTGTCTTTATACTGCCGCACACTGTGACGCTGTTTTATTGTTTCGAGAATGTTCATCATGATCTTCCTTTCGTTTGATTGTTTAAACCGATTATAACACCGGAAATAAAAATTTCATTATTCGTAAAGAAATTCGAGACGAATAATTTATTTGTCGGGCAACTCATTCCAAATTGGAAATATAACTTGGCGTATGGAGAAATACGATTAGTTCGATTGAAACGGCGCGCTGATCCTGTGTATTGCGCTGGACAAATAATTTGAAGATATTTTCTGTTTTGACTAAAAACAGAAAGCCAGAGAAAAAAGGATTTCTGCTGTTGACTCTCCCCTTAGGGGATAAGGTAAAGTGTGAAGTGGAAACAGAAAGGAGGACATCAGATGCTGAAAATAGGTGAGTTTTCAAAACTTTCACATCTTACGGTAAAAGCATTACGGTTTTATGAAAAGGAAAAACTGCTGGTGCCTATATCCATTGACGAATGGACAGGATATCGTTTTTATGAAACCGGTCAGTTGGAGACAGCCGCAAAAATAAAGGCGTATCGTCAGCTGGGATTGTCGATCGATGAGATCAAGGCAATCGATTCCGGAGCAGATGTGAGAACGATCTTATCTGAGAAGGCGAAATCCCTGTCTGCGCAGAGGGAAGAAATTGATGTCAGGCTCTCGATTATCAATCACATTTTGGAGGAGAAAGAGATGAAGTATCAGATTACAGAAAAAAGGATACCGGCAGCAGTTGTTTATTATGCAGAAACCGTACTGGACAATTACCAGGAAATAATGCAGTGGATTCCGTCACTGGGGGAGGAATGTATGCGGTTGAATCCGGATCTGAAGTGTACAGAACCTGCATATGAATTCTGCGAGTATCTGGATGGAGAATATAAGGAAAAAGAGATTCGGATCAGACACAACGAGGCTGTTATGAGTAGGGGAATCGAAAATGATCGGATTAAGTTTCGTGAAATCCCGGAAACCAGGGTCTTAAGTATTTATCACAAAGGTGCTTATGACAGAATTGGGGAAGCATATGCTTATATTATGAAGTACGCGGAAGAAAATGGATATCAGGTGGCCGGACTTGCAAGAGAGTGTTACATTGATGGCATCTGGAATAAGGATGCTGTGGAGGACTGGTTAACTGAAATCCAATTGCCCATCGAATGAAAAACGGGAAAAGAGCATCAGCCACTAGAATGGCTGGTGCTCTTTTCATCAACTCTACACTTCGTAGGTGGTATAAATGTTTGTGGTATTTTATAATGCTGGCATGGAGGTGAAGAGAATGAATCAATATGTAACCGGAGCAGTGATCAAAGAGCTGCGGGAAAAAAGGAAAATGACACAGCTGCAGTTAGCCCAAAAGTTGGGTGTGAGTGATAAGGCTGTTTCAAAATGGGAGACGGGGGTATCACTTAGTTAAAGATACCACATCAATC
>JALEOU010000123.1 GCA_022766945.1 Fusicatenibacter sp.
CCCTTTACAAAGTACTTCTGTACAAACGGATAAATACAGAGTACCGGAACCGTTGTCAGAATAATCGTGGAGTATTTGATTGCCTCTGCAAACTGGTTTACCTGGTCGTTCTCCGCTGCTGCTGAATTCAGCACGTTGGAGTTCGAGATCAGGATCGCTCTCATGATATTCTGGATCGGCAGCTTCTCATTATCTTTCAGATAAATGGATGCATTGAACCATGCATTCCAGTGTCCTACTCCGTAATAAAGCAGCAGCACGGCCAGCGTTGCTTTAATCAGCGGCACTACGATACGGAACAGAATAATCACATCATTGGCTCCATCGATGTAGGCGGATTCCTTCAGGGAATCCGGTACTGCCTCGATCGCCGTTTTACAGATGATCGAGTTATAAACACTTAACGCGCCCGGCAGAATCAGAGCCCACAGAGAATTGTACAGTCCCAGACTGCGGACATTCAAATATGCCGGAATCATTCCTCCTGAGAAAAACATGGTAAACATGATCAGTCCCTGCAGGACCGGCTTGAACATAACTTTTTTGGATGCCATGAAATATCCTGCAAACAGCGTCAGAAGGATATTCAGCGGCAGGGATACCGCCAGCACGATCAGGATATTTTTATATCCGGAGAGCAGTAACGGATGTGAGAACGCCAGTTTGTACGCTCCGAAGGTGATCTCATGCGGCCACAGCATAATGCCCGGATGTGATACCAGATAGGAGTTTGAAGTCAGGGATGCACACAGCACGTACCAGATCGGATACAGCGTTACAATGCACAGGAAAACAAGAATCAGGGTATTCACCAGCGTAAAGACTTTATCTCCTGTGGATGTCTTCATTTTATGACGTTTTGCTTTTGCTTGCATATTACGATTCCCTCCTTATCAGAATAAGCCGGAGTCTGTCGCTTTCTTGCTGATCGCGTTCGTGATCAGAAGGAAGCAGATATTGATCATCGTGTTAAACAGACCGATAGCCGTTGACTTGGAATACATGGGATTCCCGCTGCCTCCGAAGGACAGACGGTAGGTATAAGTCGAGATGACATCCGCTGTTTCATAAGTGGAAGGATTGTACAGCAGTAGGATCTTCTCATAACCAACGTTCAGAATATTACCCATTCGAAGGATAAACAGAATCATGATTGTCGGTACCAGACCGGGCAGTGTGATATGAATCATCTGCTGCAGACGGTTTGCTCCATCCACGCGGGCTGCTTCATACTGTTCCTGGTCGATTCCGGACAGCGCAGCCAGATAAATAATCGAGTTCCATCCGATGCCGGACCAGATATCCGACAATACATAGATGGTTCGGAAATATTTCGGATTCGCCAGATAGTTCTGAGCGCTTCCGCCAAAGAATCCTGCAATCTGTGAGAACAGACCGTCCTGCATACAGAAGGTTTTCAGAAGTCCGCAGAGAACAACCATGGAAATAAAGTATGGCATGTAGGTGATTGTCTGTACCGTTCTTTTGAACTTGGAATTCTTTACCTCATTGATCATAAGAGCCAGCAGAATCGGAGCCGGAAATCCGAACAGGATCGTCAGGCCGCTGATCAGGAAGGTGTTCTTAATCAGACGTCCAAAGTAAGGATCGGTAAAGAAATTGGCAAACCACTTGTACCACGGATTAGACCAGCTGGAGCCCTGAATTCCACGTGTGATTTTGTAATCTTTGAATGCAATCACAAGACCGTACATCGGTTTATAGCAGAAAAGCGCAAGGTAGACAAGCACCGGAATCAGCATGATGTATTTCCATTTGTTCATGCTCCAGTCTTTCTGCAGCCGCTTTTTCAGGGGAACTTGACCGGCCTTTTTTGCAGTATTTGCTTTCATAAGAGTTCTCCTTTCCAGGTAGACTTAACAATTTCGGCAGTGGAAAGCA
>JALEOU010000025.1 GCA_022766945.1 Fusicatenibacter sp.
CAAAAGAGACCTCATAACTCATGTTTGGGCAAAGAAGATATCCACTTTTGACCTATACAAGGCAAATGAAAATTTCAGCATGTTTTTTAGAAAAACTTATGGCAGCGTCAGCTACCTGGCTGAACTGTAACAAACCGTTACTGTTCCCCGGTTCTATCCCACAATACCTTCCTCGCAATATATCACATCAGAATTTTCCCCTGACAGCGGCTATAATAGTATGCCCTGTCCGAAAGAATTTCCTGCGGATCCACAAATTCCCGATTCACTTCACGAACCATAGCGGAAAGCACTTCCTTTTCAAAACTTCCATCCGCAGGCAGAAGCATGCATTCATGGATACTGCTTGGCAGGATAAATAAATCTGTTCCAAACTGGTCGGCAATCTGTGCGAGCAGTTTGGGATAACGAATGCAGATTGCTCCAAGATAACTGTCCTGATTGCTCAAAATATAGAAAGAAGATGCAAGTCGGTCTGCAAATTCCTCATCCCCACAGCGCGCTGTGCCTGGTTGCTCCCAGATCACACTCATCAGACTGTTCATCTTCGGCGGCAAATCCCGCAATGTATTCTCCCACGCAGTCCTCATCAGTTCCTCCTTTGAAATTCCCCACATTTCTCTGTGTTTTTCTCTTAAGAGAATCGTGGATTCCGGAAGCGATTCCTCCCGAACCCGATAATAATAAACTTCCGCCAGGTCCAGAAACTTCTGATGCGGAGCCTCATCCAGAAATTTCCGGTTGCTTTTCGTCTGTATCAGCTGACAGTAAATGGAAGACTTCGCTTTCTCATAGTCAGTAAAAAAATCCGTCCCCAGTTCTGTGGTTTTTTCACCTATGCGTGTATACTGTGACAAAATCAGATCCGCCAGATGACTGATGGACACACCCATCCGATACCTCTCATAAAATTCTTCCAGATAGATTGTCGGTGCAAATTTGTCATTCTTTTTACTGATCAGGATGGAATCCCGGACTACACCGTTCAGTTTCTCAACAGATTCCAGCCTTACCTCAAACCCGGCTCCCGCAATCTTTCGCACCTCCCGAAGCAATAATTCCTGAAACATTTTGTAATTCATAAAAAGCCACCTTTCCTGTTTTTAATCTATTTTCACAGGACAAAAAAGAAGTCCCGGAAAATGCTGGTCTGGCTTTTTGTGTTCTGCAGAAATACTGCACACAAAAAAGACCTCTTTTGACGGAACTTCTATTCGTCTGTCCCTGGACAGGCTTTTTATTACTTATCATTTTATCAGACTGCTAAATGACCTTCCCCCGGTTCGGTCTGGATCCTTCCCGGTATCATCCGGCAGCTTTCAAAAACAGCAGAGCCATTATTTCCTCTTCTTATACTCTGGAGAGATACTCGCCGGTTCTGGTGTCAATCTTAATCTTGTCACCCTGGTTAACAAACAGCGGAACACTTACCATCGCACCAGTCTCAACAGTCGCCGGTTTGGATGCACCCTGTGCTGTATCGCCCTTGAATCCAGGCTCCGTGTCTGTAATCTCAAGTTCTACAAACAGCGGAGGCTCGATAGCGAAAACATTTCCATTATAAGAGCAAACCTTAACCATCTCATTCTCTTTGACAAACTTCAAAGCATCACCGATGGTCTCCTCATTCAGCGCAATCTGCTCATAGTTGTCAACATTCATGAAATAATATAAATCCCCATCACTGTACAGATACTGCATATCGACACGGTCAATACGGGCCTGAGGGAATTTCTCGGTCGGACGGAAAGTACGCTCTACCACGCCGCCGTTAATTACGTTTTTCAGTTTCGTTCTTACAAATGCAGCTCCTTTACCAGGCTTCACATGCTGAAATTCAAGAATCTGAACGACCTGACCATCAATCTCGAGGGTAATGCCGTTTCTAAAATCTCCTGCTGATATCATACTGATATTCCTCCTTAAGATGTAGCGATGCAACAAATGTGCACCATAAGCTTATCTTATAATATAATATTTTCCCTGATTTTTCAACTATTTTTTTCATAGCCTGCTTTTTCGCTGATCGCGCTCATAAAAATACAGAACAATCTTTTCAAGGTAACGTTTTAAAACAATCTGTATCTCCTCTTTCGGATGAATCGGCTCTACCAGAATGTTCAGAAGTCCGGCTCTTTTCGCCCCATACACATCCGTGAAAAGCTGATCCCCTACAAACAGGGTCTGATCTTTCGTTGTTCCCATCCGCTCGCACGCCTTCCAGTAATTCTTTCTCGAAGGTTTGTGAGCATCTTCAATATAAATCGAATCAACAGCCGATGCAAAAGGCTCTACTCTTGGCTTCTGATTGTTCGAAAGCAGACATGTGGAATACCCTATGGTGTGCAGCTTTTCAAAAAAACGAATTGCTTCTTCTGTCGCAGGCGCACCATGAGGTACCAGTGTATTATCGATATCGAAAATCACCCCGCGATATCCTTTCTTATACAGTTTTTCATATTCGATCGTATATGCACTTTTTCTGCGAAGATCGGGATAAAATCTTCGGATTCCCCTGCCCGGATGGGTAACTGCCCTTTTCTTTCCGTTTTCCATGGTTACTGCTCCTTGTCTTAGCGCTCGCCAAGCGGAACATACGCTACTTCCTCTTTCACATTCCGATATGCAGGACGAATAATCTTGTCCGTATTAATCAGTTCCTCCATTCTATGCGCACTCCATCCAACGATACGTGCACAGGCAAACATCGGAGTATACAGTTCCAGGGGCAGATTCAGCATGCTGTAAACAAAACCGCTGTAGAAATCCACATTTGCAGACACGCCTTTATAAATATGACGTTCCTCCGCAATAATCTTCGGCGCCAGCTCTTCCACCAGTGCGTAAAGATTGTAATCTTTCTCTCTGTGTTTTTCTTTTGCCAGCTGTTCCACAAATCCTTTAAAGATCCGTGCTCTCGGATCCGAGATGGAATAAACCGCATGTCCCATGCCATAGATCAGTCCCTTCTGATCAAAGGCTTCTTTATGCAGAAGTTTTCTCAGATAATCTGCTACCTCATCCTCGTCCGTCCAGTCTTTGACATGTTCTTTCATATCGTCAAACATACGAACCACTTTGATGTTTGCCCCACCATGTTTCGGTCCTTTTAGTGAGCCAAGAGCAGCTGCGATTGCAGAATAGGTATCTGTTCCGGAAGAAGATACCACATGAGTCGTAAATGTGGAGTTATTTCCACCGCCATGCTCCATGTGAAGTACAAGTGCCAGATCCAGAATTGTAGCTTCCAGCGGTGTGTATTTCTGATCTGGCCTGAGCATCCGGAGAATATTCTCTGCTGTGGAAAGTTTTTTGGATGGATTATGAATATATAGACTCTTTCCCTTCATGTAATGATTGTATGCCTGATACCCGTAGACCGAAAGCATCGGAAATACAGAAATCAGTGTTATACACTGACGAAGTACATTGGGAAGGGAGGTATCGTCTGCATGAGTATCATAGGAATATAAGGTCAGAACACTTCTGGAAAGTGTATTCATCATATCCTTGCTCGGGGCTTTCATGACAACGTCACGGACAAAGTTTTTCGGAAGTGACTGCTGCTGCTTCAGAAGCGCATCAAAATGGGCCAGCTCCTCCTTACTCGGAAGCATTCCAAATAAAAGGAGATAGGCTACCTCTTCAAAACCCATACGGTTTTCTTTCAAAAAACCCCTGGTCAGATCTTCCACATTAATACCACGATAATACAGACGGCCATCACAGGGTGTCTTCACACCGTCAATCATCTCAGAGGAAACAACATTTGAGATCTGTGTCAGACCTGCCAGAACCCCTACACCATTCAAATCACGAAGTCCGCGTTTTACCTCGTATTTGCTGTAGAGAGAGACATCCATTTTGGAATTGTCCAGGCAGATGTCTGTCAGTGCTTCGATTTCCGGTGTTACTTTCATGTTAAATGCCATATGTTTTTCTCCTTTCTATTTTGCGTCTGAAGTGTTTTGACTGTTTTTTTCGAAATGGTCTGTCCTTTCCGATCGTCTCCTTGGGCTGTTTTGGTTTGGAACAGCTGCCTTTTTTATGTGGCCGTCTGTTCGACGATCTATATTTTCTTTTTTCTGTTTTCTTTTCAGCCGGCGGTCAATCTCCTGTCGGAGCAAATGATAGACGACAGACGTAAGCGGAATAAAGACCAGCATACCGATGATGCCAAATAAACTGCCGCCGATCGTCACCGCAGCCAGCGTCCAGATTCCCGGAAGACCGATCGAACCTCCTACCACTCTTGGGTAAATCAGATTTCCTTCGATCTGCTGAATCACCAGGAAAACAACAACAAAAATCAGTGCCTGCAGAGGACTCTCTGTCAGAATCAGAAAAACCCCGATGACACATCCGATAAATGCACCAAATACCGGAATCAGTGCCGTAAAACCAATCACCACTGAAATCAGGAGTGCATAGGGAAATCCTCCAATACTCAGCACGATAAAAAAGATACTTCCCAGTATACAGGCTTCCACACACTGTCCGGTAATAAACCTGGAAAATGTGGTATAGCAAAGAGAAGAAATTTCCAGAATTCTGCGCACTGCAGCCTCAGGAAGAAATGCACGAATCAGTTTTTTCGCCTGTCTGCTGTATTTTTCTTTGCTCATCAGCAGATAGCATGCGAATACCAGACCAATCACGGTTTCTGTGATGGTGTTGATCACCATACCTGCTATGGAAGTAACCGCATTCACAGTCTGAGACATCATCTCAGAATAACCGGACTTCAGAAAATTCACCGCGGTATTCATCACCTGATCCCAATCCGGCTGCATCTCAAAAAACGGCTGGATTTTTTTCCACATCTGGGGATTATCTTTCAGAAGATCTTCTTCCAGATAGGTTTCCAGAAGAGGAATCTCCACCTGGATATTATGGATCAGTTTTCCCGTTGCTTCCCCTAACTGCGGAATAAGAAAGGAAACAATCAGAACCAGTATGGCAATCCATATAAAAATTGCCAGTACCAGACTCACCGGTCTCTTTATCTTCTGCAGAAACTTATTCTCTTTTGTATATTTATTCATGAAAATATGGCGTTCCAGAGAGCTCATCATGACATTGATTGCAAACGCCAGTGCCGCGCCCAGAAGAAACGGCATCAACAGCTGAAGTATCTTCAAAATTCCTGACCATACAGATTCAATTCGGATGCCGATTACAACTACTGTCACGGCAAAAATAATCAGAAATTCAATGCTGTGCATTGTTTTCTTGTCTAATTTCATATTTGGCTTCCCCTTAGTATCTCGTATTATTCAGATCCAGGCCTCAAATTCCGACAATTATTCCTGATTGCAAACTTCCTTGTATGTGCAGCGGCATGGCCGGAACCATCCGGTCATGCCGCTTATCATGTCAGAAAAGGACATGTATCTATTATAACATCTTTCAAAAGCTAAGTATACTGAATTTTTTATAAACAAATCACGAATTTTCTTTATATTTTATTCACAGATTCTCTATTTCTGATGATATCCATCCAGGAAATCCGCCAGTTTTCCGATTGCAGATTCCAGCGTTCGCAGGTCCGGCAGATATACGATACGGAAATGATCCGGTGCAATCCAGTTAAATCCGGTTCCCTGTACAATCAATACTCTCTTCTCTCTCAGGAAATCCAGTGCAAACTGTTCATCATTCGTAATATGGAATTTCTCCACATCCAGTTTCGGGAAAATATAGAACGCTGCTTTCGGTTTCACAACACTGACACCCGGAATCTCTTTCAGCGCATTGTATACGTAGTCTCTCTGCTCATACACTCTTCCGCCGGGTACAATGTATTCATTCACACTCTGATATCCTCCAAGAGCAGTCTGAACGATCGTCTGTGCCGGCACATTCGAACACAGACGCATGTTGGAGAGCATGTTCAGTCCCTCGATATAGCCCCGTCCCTTTTCTTTCGCTCCGCTTAACACCATCCATCCGATCCGGAATCCTGCGATCATATGTGATTTGGACAATCCGGAAAAAGTTACACAAAACAGATCCGGAGCCAGGGAAGCGATTGAAATATGCTCATAGCCATCCATAACCAGACGATCATAGATTTCATCCGAAAAAATCATCAATTCATGTTCTCTCGCAATCTCAACGATACCTTCCAGTATTTCTCTTGGGTATAGAGCTCCTGTCGGATTATTCGGATTAATCACAACGATCGCCTTTGTTTTGTCCGTAACTTTTTTCCGGATATCATCCAGATCCGGATACCACTCCGACTGCTCGTCACAGATATAGTGAACTGCTTTTCCTCCGGCCAACGTTGCACAGGCAGTCCACAGCGGATAATCCGGTGCAGGAATCAGAATCTCATCCCCGTTATCCAGCAGCGCCTGCATGGCAAGATTGATCAGCTCACTGACTCCGTTTCCCGTATAAATGGCATCCATCGTGACATTCGGTATATGTTTATTCTGATAATACTGCATGATGGCCTTTCTGGCGGCAAAAATTCCTTTGGAATCCGAATATCCCTGGCTGTCCCGGCAGTTTGACATCATATCCTGAATGACTTCCTCCGGTGCAGTAAAGCCAAATGGGGCTGGATTTCCTATATTCAGCTTAAGAATATTCTTTCCCTCTTCAATCATCCGGTTTGCTTCCTCCACAACAGGACCCCGGACATCATACAGAACATTATCCAGTTTTGATGATTTGCTAAATGTACGCATAATGGTTCATCCTCCAGACTTCACATACGGCTTTGCAGCCGTGCTTTGATTTCGTAAAGTATACCACCGGATTCCCTGATTCGTCAAGTTTCAGGCCGGAATGCAATTTAGGAATTGCATTCTTCGTTTTCTTCGTGATATACTTCTGACTGTATCAATCTTATCTAATGATAAAGGAAAGGACGAATGAAAAGTTATGCATGAATATCTGGAGCTTTTTTTCACGTTCGCCAAAATGGGAGCTGTGACTTTCGGCGGCGGTTATGCGATGCTTCCGATTCTTCAGCGGGAAATTGTGGAGTCCAAACACTGGGTCTCTGAAGCTGAAATTATGGATTACTACGCCATCGGACAGTGTACTCCGGGCATTATTGCCATCAACGTTGCCACTTTTGTCGGTAAAAAACGAAAAGGAATTCCGGGCGGTATTGCGGCCACACTTGGAATGGTATTCCCGTCACTGATTATTATCACACTTATCGCCTCTCTGATTCATAATTTCAGTGACCTTGTATGGGTACAAAACGCCTTCGCAGGTATCCGCGTCTGTGTCTGTGTTCTGATCCTCAATGCAGTCATCAAGCTCTGGAAATCTGCTGTCATTGATAAAATCACTTTTGTGATATTTGCGGCAGTTTTTATCGGATCCATTTTTCTGAATCTTTCACCGGTTCTCTATGTAGTTTTCTCTGCGACCGCCGGTATTTTATTATCAGTTCTGGGGGTACATAAAGCATGATTTATCTTTCTTTATTCTGGGAATTCTTCAAGACCGGTCTGTTCAGTGTCGGGGGCGGTATGGCTACCGTACCGTTTCTACAGGATATGTCTGCAAAGACCGGCTGGTTTACCAGCGCGCAGCTGGCTGATATGATCGCTGTAGCGGAAAGTACTCCAGGCCCCCTTGGAGTCAATACTGCTACCTATGTAGGATACACCACGGGACTCTCCGTTGGCGGTCCGCTTTTCGGAGTGCTCGGGGGAATTGTCGCCACGCTTGGCCTTGTAACTCCTTCAATCATTGTGATTACGATTATCGCATATTTCCTTTCGAAATTCCGCGAAAATGTGTATGTCAACTCCGCTTTTTACGGTCTTCGTCCGGCCTCCGTCGGCCTCATTGGCGCTGCCGGAATCAGCATTGTTCTGCTGACCTTTTTTTCCGTTGACACCATCTATGAGCTGTTCAACCATTTTCATCTGGAATGGAAGCATCTGATACTGGCGGTTGTCCTTCTGGTACTGACAAGATGGACACCCAAAGTCAAGAAGCTTCATCCTATTGTTTTCATTCTTTTCTCAGCTGTGGTTGGTATCCTCTTCCACTTTGCAGGTGTTTAAACACACGAAAGCGATCCTTCAGATTTATCCAAAAAACCGTTCCGGCAGGACCCACATGAGATCCTGCCGGAACGGCTTTCTTTTTCATATACCCTTTTTCAGTTTAACATCTTCTTCAATTCATCCATAAAAGTGTTCACATCTTTAAATTCCCGGTAAATTGATGCAAATCTGACATAAGCCACCTGATCAAGATCCTTCAGATAATACATGACCTTCTCTCCGATGACGGAGCTGGCAATCTCACGCTCCTCGGAATTAAAAATCTCAGTTTCCACTTTGTTGACCAGTTCCGTTACCTGCTCAGCAGAAACGGGACGTTTGTGGCAGGCCCGAAGAATACCGGTCTCCACTTTAGAGCGGTCATACTGCTCCCGATTCAGGTCTTTCTTAATCACAATCAGAGGTATCGTCTCCACCTTCTCATAAGTAGTAAAACGACGGCCGCAGACATCACACATACGACGACGGCGGATGGCATTGCTGTCCTCAATCGGGCGGGAATCCACTACCCGGGTATTATCCTGATTGCAGAATGGACATCTCATAGCTTTATCCTCGATTCTTACAGTCTCTCTTCCTGCATCGCATTATTCAAAACAGCGATCTAAGGGTATTATAAGCAATCTTTTTTCGGAAATCAAATAGTTTCCTTGATTTTTGGTATTTTTTTTCGATTTTGGCATAATCTGAATAAAAAAAGCGGTGCCTTATGCGTGTGATTGACCTGCGTCAGAAGGAAGTAATCAATATCTGCAACTGCAAAACTCTGGGATGTCCGATTGATCTGGAATTTCATCCCGTATCAGGCTGCGTCACTGCGCTGATTCTTCCTCTGCCCGGAAAATTCTGCGGTTTTTTTGGTCATGACGGCGATTTCCGGATTCCATGGGAGTGTATCCGTCAGATCGGTGATGACATTATCCTCGTGGAACTTCCGGAAAAAAAGGAGAAAGAAAGGTAATCTCCTGAAATTCTATCGAATGTGAAACCCACTGTCATTTTCCAGCGGAATTTTCTTCCACTTTACATCCCGGATTCCAATATATTCCGATTTTCCAATCTGATGTACCATACGCAGAATCGATTCCGTATCCCCCTGGATCTCCATCTCTACACTCTCATCCCACAAATTTTTTACCCATCCGGTCAGACCGAGCGCCGCAGCTGCGTGATATGCCCGATAGCGGAATCCAACCCCCTGTACCTGACCGTAAAACAGGATATGATACCTGTTCTTTCCCTGCTCTTCCATCTTGTGTGTTTTCTCTCCTGTATCCTATATACATTCTGCCTTTTAAGAATCAGCTCCTAATCGGCGTTCCAGTGCGACAGCCATCCGGGAATTTCATACAGGGAAGATGCCACACCATCCAGGTATTCCATCAGTTCCGGTTCCGGCTCTGTCAGATCCGGAACCATGATGGTTCTGCACCCGGCGCGGGATGCTGCCATAACACCATTGGGTGAATCCTCCACAGCAATACAGTTTTCCGGTTTCTCCAACAGCTGTTTACAGGCATAAAGATACACATCCGGCATGGGTTTCCCGTTTTCCAATGTAGTGGCACAGATAATATCAGAAAATTTATCGTAAATCCCAACTGCTTCCAGCAAGCGTCTGGTGCGATCCGGATTTGAAGCAGTCGCCACAGCCGTTTTCACCCCTCGCTTTTTCAGCTCTGCAAGAACCTCATCCACACCCGGCTTTTTCTCAATATTCAGTCCCGCCTCATTAATAAGCTCTACTCGTTTCTCATGAACCTGACGATAATCAAAGCAATCACCCAGCTTTTTCTTCATAAACGGTGCCGCAAACTTTGCCGCAAAGCTTCTGAGGAGCAAACCGTCCTCACGGGTCATATGTTCTACTCCACAGGCGTGTCCTGCCTTCACCCAATATTCCACCAGATATTTTTCCGTATCCAGCAGGGTTCCATCCATATCAAAAATCACAGCTGATATCATCTTCTCATCCATTCCTCTCCCGGTACTTATGTTAGCTGCTCAGAATTCATCTGCCATATACCAGAACACCGGCAGAGGGAACCAGTCAGATGGTATCCGGCTCCACGTTTCTTTTGCGATACCTGCATGATCTCCCGCTGCTGCGGTATAAGAAAGCAGCAGTTCCTGTGCCTGTTCTCTCGACAGCACCGGTGCATCCGGTGCTGCTTCTCTTTTCACCGTCACCTGTACGCCATCACTGTATACCGACACAGGCTGACCATCCATGACCGCGGAAAAAAAACCCTGCGAAATACCTATAGTCTGCGCTTTCAGCGTCAGATACGCTTCCAGCACATTCGCAAAATCCATGATTCGTAACATGGCAGATCCGCAGCGACCCAGATTCCATTCCTCCGCAAAAGAGGACAGCGTACCAATTGTTTCCCGTTCATAGACAGGTACTGTGATCTGCAATTCCTGCAAATCCCGCCATCTCATATAGGCGGCCACCGCTGCCGCTCTGTCACTCTCATTCAGGAGTGCTGATTCTACCAGACCGGTCGGTCCTGCCATGAGAAAATAGCCGATCAGTTCCCCGTTTTTCTTGACCGCAAGAGCTTCCTCCCCAAAGGTTTTCATTACGTCCTCCACCGTTTCCGAGGAACGGATTACATGGAACGGTTTTGATTCATTCAATTTTACCGCAAGGGAAATTCCTCCCTCCCGGTTCCCGGAAGAAAACAGCGGTTCAAAAGTAATCCCCTCTCCAGCACTGCTGCCAAACGCATGCCGGAGATTCGGCCTGCATATTTCAAAAACAAACCGTATACTTCCCGGAGTAAAACCAAAATATCCGTATCTCTGGCGCTGTCCATCCAGAACCAGAAGGTCGCAGGCTCCTTCCAGTTCTTTCAGCCAATCACCAAGCAGATGTTTCATATGTCCTTCGCCTCTGGCCTTTGGATGTACACAAACTGTTCCCACATAACCTGCGCGAAGCATATGACCGCACACGGCAAGTTCCTGGGGCAGGACGGCCACCATCGCACGCAGTTTTCCCTTTTCGTCCACTGCAACCCGATGAATGGAAGTCATTTGTTCCCCGGCCTGATATACTTTCGGAAGTATTTTTTCAAAATCATGAGGACGGTGGGACGTACTGAACACATAATTTGCCAGTTCAATACAGTCTTCCCACTCCCCTGGCTGTGCTTTTCTGTATTCTGTCATTTGAAAGTTCTCCTCTCACATCTATCGGACTTTCGTTTATTGTAGCACAGTTTATTCACAAAAGATAGAAGAACCCTTCACCAAAGTCCTTCCATCATCGAATGGCAGTGACAGGGTAATCCTGCTTTTCCACAGCTTCTCTCAATACTTCATCTGTCACCGGAACTGACATGGTTACCACCGCAGTCCCCTTTACATGGGAAACCTCTGCTGCTTCCACACCTTCCACCGCCTCAAGAGCTTTTTTCACTCTCGCTTCACAGTGAACACACATCATCCCTTCTACGGTAAGCGTTTTTACAAGTTCTTTTTTGTTTTCTGTCTGCATTTTCAGATCCTCCTTCGATATGATTGTTTTTCTTTTTTTATCTTTTGACGCATCATGCATCCGAAACAGATTCAGACGCAGAGCGTTTGATACAACACAAAAGCTGGATAGGCTCATTGCGGCCGCTCCAAACATCGGATTCAGTTTCCATCCGAAAACAGGAATCCATACCCCTGCTGCAAGCGGAATTCCGATCACATTGTAGATAAATGCCCAGAACAGATTCTCATGAATATTTTTCAATGTCGCCCGGCTGAGACGAATCGCTGCCGGAACATCACTTAACCGACTTTTCATCAGAACTACATCCGCTGCATCAATAGCAATATCGGTGCCGGCCCCGATGGCAATTCCGATATCTGCACGCGTAAGTGCAGGAGCATCGTTGATGCCATCCCCCACCATAATCACCTTGCCCTTTTCCTTTAGCTGCCGAATGACCGCTTCCTTTCCGTCGGGCAGCACCTCGGCAATCACTTCATCCACACCGGCCTGGGCTCCGATGGCCCTGGCAGTGCGCTCATTGTCACCGGTAAGCATCACAACACGGATTCCCATTTGCTGCAGTTCTTTCACCGCTTTCGGACTATCCTCTTTTATCACATCCGCCACAGCAATCATTCCAAGAAGCAGACCGTCCTCACTGAAAAACAGCGGTGTTTTCCCCTCCAGGGCGCAGCGCTCTGCCAGCTCAGACATCGAATCCGGAATGCGTATTTTCCGGCTGATGAACGTACGGCTGCCTCCATAAAGCACCTTCCCGTCCAGCACCCCGGTAAGTCCATTGCCTGGAACCGCCTGAAATTCTGTAATTTCCCGCGGATTAATTTTACTCTCTGCCGCAAGAGCAAGAATGGCTCTTGCAAGCGGATGTTCGCTTTTTTGTTCCAGAGCAAACGCAGCTTCCAGTAGTTTTTCTTCCGTACAATCCCGTCCCGGACAGATATCCGTCACTTTCGGTTCTCCGCTTGTGATCGTTCCGGTTTTGTCCAGAACTACAATCTGCGCCTTTCCTGTTTCTTCCAGCGAAACTGCTGTTTTAAACAAGATACCGGACTTTGCTCCCATGCCATTTCCAACCATAATTGCCACAGGGGTGGCAAGTCCCAGCGCACACGGACAGCTGATTACCAGTACCGAAATTCCTCTTGCCAGCGCAAAGCCGACCGTCTGTCCGCACAGTAGCCATACAGCAATGGTAACCAGCGCAATCCCGATCACAGCAGGTACAAATATCCCCGATACCCGGTCCGCCACCTTGGCAATCGGTGCTTTGGTAGCCGCTGCATCGCTGACCATCTGAATCACTTTTGCCAGGGCAGTATCCTCTCCGACTCTTAACGCCTCACAGGTCACGAAACCTGACTGATTCAGTGTCGCAGCGGATACCGGATCTCCCGGTTCTTTATCCACCGGAATACTCTCTCCGGTCAGTGCTGCCTCATTCACCGCACTGTTTCCTGCCAGAACAATACCATCCACAGGAATCTGTTCTCCCGGTCTCACCACAAACCGGTCACCAATGCGTACCTGCTCGATGCCCACTTCCACTTCTTTCCCGTTTCTGACCAGTACTGCCGTTTTGGGAGACAGCTTCATCAGACTCTTCAGGGCATCTGTAGTTTTTCCCTTTGATCTGGCTTCCAGCATCTTTCCCACCGTAATCAAAGTCAGAATCATCGCTGCCGATTCAAAGTAGAATTCATGCATGTAGCCCATCACAGCATCCATGTTGCCCTTCATCTGCGCATCCGTCATTGCAAAAAGCGCATAGACGCTGTAGACAAAGGACGCTCCGGATCCGAGCGCCACGAGTGTGTCCATGTTTGGTGCCCTGTGCCACAGACTTATGAAACCGCTGATAAAAAACTTTTGATTGACCACCATAATTGCCGCAGCAAGCAGCAGCTGAGCCAATCCCATGGCTATATGATTTCCTTCCAAAAACATCGGAAGGGGCCAGTTCCACATCATGTGCCCCATAGAAAGATACATCAATGGGATCAGAAGACAAAGAGAAACGATCAGCCGTCGTTTTACCACCGGCGTCTCTTTGTCCTGCAGCAGATCTTCATATTCCGCTGCCAGGTTTCTCCCTCCGGATTTCGCAGACTCTGTTCCCTTCAGAGAAGCTCCATATCCTGCTTCCTCCACGGCAGCAATGACCTGTTCAGGGGCAGCGGTTCCTTCCACACCCATGGAATTTGTCAGCAGACTGACCGAGCAGGCAGTGACACCATCCACTTTTGAGACTGCTTTTTCCACCCTTGCACTGCAGGCCGCACAGCTCATACCTGTCACCGTATATTGTACCATGTTACCATTCCTTTCTTTCTAACTTTAAATACCCCACAGGGGTATTCTGTAAACAGAATATACCCTTCCGGGGTATTTTGCAAGTCTTTTTTATAAATTTTCTGCACAGCGTTCGTTGCCGTCTGAACAGTAACCTGGAATCAGCCGAAAGACTTTTTCATCTGTTCTCTGTGATACTGAAGCGTGTACAGCTGATAATATTTTCCGCGTTTTGCCAGCAGCTCCTGATGATTGCCCTGTTCCACAATTTTTCCATGGGAAAGGACAATAATGTTGTCCGCATGCTGAATCGTGGACAACCGATGTGCCACAATCAGCATTGTTCCGATATTCTTCATCCGTTCAAGGGAATCCTGAATCAGAATCTCTGTCTCCGTGTCAATATTTGCTGTCGCCTCATCGAGAATCATGACCGAAGGTTTATGCAAAATCGTCCTCGCAAAGGAAAGCAGCTGACGCTGCCCTGCGGAAAAATTATTCCCTCGTTCCCGCACAGGTTCATCCAGTCCTCCTTCCAGCTGGCAAATGAAATGATCGGCATTCACATAACGGCAGGCTTCCATAATCTGCTCATCGGTAATTCCATCCTCCCGCAGAACAAGATTGCTGCGGATCGTTCCCGAAAACAGAAAGACATCCTGAAGCATCTGTCCGAAATGCCGCCTTAAAGATGCAATCTTAATCTTCCTGATGTCGATTCCATCGATCAGAATTTCACCTTTCTGGAATTCATAATTCCTGCAGATCAGGGACAGAATTGTCGTTTTTCCGGATCCGGTCGGACCCACAAAAGCTGCCGTTTCCC
This sequence comes from Fusicatenibacter sp., assembly GCA_022766945.1. Taxonomy (GTDB): domain Bacteria; phylum Bacillota; class Clostridia; order Lachnospirales; family Lachnospiraceae; genus Fusicatenibacter. The sequence goes on from JALEOU010000025.1 coordinate 14,669, forward strand.
CGGGATTCACGTGAAAAGAGACACCTTTGAGTACCCATTCATCCGGAACATACTGGAACCAGACATCCCGGAATTCAATTTCTCCCCTGATCTCTTCCAGTTCAACGGCATCCTTTTCATCCACCAGTTTTGGCTCGATGTCCATAATGGAAAATACTTTTTCGGCTGACGCGAACGCAGACTGAAGCCAGTTGAACTGCTCTGCCAGATTCTGTATGGGATTAAAGAACTTGGAAAGGTACATATAAAACGTAACAATTGTTCCGCTTGTAATCGTCTGACCCAGGAACACCGTATGTTCCATTGTCCCTTTTCCTCCCAGATACATAAGACACAGTACAGAACTGATATAAAGCATATAAACCAGTGGGCGGAAAATACCAAACACAAAAATCTGCTCCTGCATCGCTTTTCCAAGGGAATTACTCTTGGAAACAAATTCCTGCTGTTTAGCCTCCTCACGATTAAAAATCTGCGTCACTTTGATTCCGGAAAGATTTTCTGACAGATACGTATTGATATCCGTAGTCCGGTCTTTCACCCTGCGGTGAGCTCTTCTGGAAAATTTCCGGAAAATAACAGAAAACAATACAATAAACGGCACAAAGCAAAGTACCATCAGCGTCAGTTCATAATTCAGGGAAATCATCGCTGCCAAAATTCCAATGATCACAAAAAAATTCTTTGTCAAATTAACAAGCAGATTGGTAAACATCATGGAAATCGCATTCGTATCATTGGTAATCCTGGTTACCAGCTTTCCGACCGGAATCTCATTGAGCTGTTCGTGAGAAAGAGCTTCAATATGAACAAACAGGTCCTCCCTCATACCGGAAATAATTTTCTGACCCGTTTTCTGCAGAATGATGGCCTGAAAATAGGTACAGACCATAGAGAAAATCAGAATCGAAGCATACAGTCCCACCATCAGGTACAGACGTTTCAATGGAAAATCCCCGACAATCAGATCTTCAATCTTGCCCACAAGCATTGGGGAAATAACGTCGTAGGCGATGGAAAACATCATCAGAAACCCCACTGTCAGAAATTGTTTCCCATAGGGTTTCGCATAATACATCAGGCGGGAAAGAATTTCTCCATCCTTCATATTTCGGTCAAAACCGACTGCCTCCGCTTTATCTTTCACAAAGGACCATGCGAAAATCAGAACAGCCGCAACTGTTCCGATCATGGCACCCACTACCAAAAGAGGATAATAATTATGCATGCTCTTCCCTCCTAACTTCCTCTTCCAGCCGCTGCAGATCCACCATCCGATGGTACTCTTCGCAGGTATCATACAGTTCTTTATGGGAACCCTTGGCACAGACTCTGCCCTCATCAATGAAGACGATTTTATCCATCTGTTCTACGGTAGAGATGCGGTGAGCAATCAAAATAGTCGTCTTGCCCACACGGCTGTTCAGGTTATTCAGTATCTTTTGCTCCGTTTTGGTATCTACCGCAGAAACGGAATCATCCATAATCAGAATGGGTGCATTTTTCACCAGTGCCCGTGCGATGGAAATTCTCTGCTTCTGTCCTCCGGAAACCGTGACACCACGCTCTCCAAGCACGGTATGGTATCCCTCATGAAACTCCATAATATTATCATGCACATCGGACATCCTGGCTGCCGATATCACCGTCTGATCATCCGTCTCATCAAAAGCAAACGAAATGTTGTGTGATATTGTATCGGAAAAAAGAAAATTATCCTGCGGCACATAAGCACAACCTTCCCGCACAGAATGTATGGAAATGGTATTGACATCATAATCATCAATCAGCAGCGTTCCATCCGGCACATTGTAGGTTCTCAGAATCAAATCCACCAGTGTGGTCTTTCCAGAACCGGTTTTTCCAACAATACCCACACGTTCCCCCGGCTGGATCACAAAAGAAATATCTTTTAATACCGGCTGATTCTCCCCCGGATAGGAAAAGGTCAGATCCCGAAATTCGATTTTCCCTTGGATTGTTTCAAGCTCAGTCACATCCGGACGGTCTTTCACATCAATCCCCGCATCCATCAGTTCACTGATCCGTTTCAGTGAAGCCTTTCCTCTGGATGTTTTTTCAATCAGCATGGAAACCGCCATAACCGGCCATACAATAGTAGAAAAATATCCGAGATATTCCACCAGCTGTCCCGCGTCAAAATGTCCGCAATAAACCAGATAACCGCCATAGCCCAGAATCACACAGATGACGGATTCTACAAACAGGGTTACTGTAATGTTCAGCAGTGTGGAAATCTTTGTATAGGTTACATTGATCTCCTCATTCTGCCGGTTCAGTTTTCGAAAAACCATCAGTTCTTTCAGTTCTTTGACAAATGCCTTGATTACCGAGATTCCCGAAAAATTTTCCTGTGCAAAATCCGATAAGTCTGAAAAAGCTTCCTGGCGTTCTTCCCATCGTTTCATCATAACTTTGCCCAGCATCGTTCCTACAGCCAAAAGCAGCAGCATCGGGATCAGGGAAAGACCGGTCATCACAGCGTCCATTCTCAGCATCTTATAAATCGCCATTGCACCAAGGATCAGAGCGTCAAAAAACATCAGGATCCCATCTCCGAAACACTCCTGAATCGTATCCAGGTCATTGGTAAACAAGCTCATCAGACTTCCGACTTTATTTACCTGATAGTATTCCTGTGACAGGTTTTTACTGTGATCAAACATACGGTTGCGCAGATCTGTGATCACGCGGATCGCCGAACCGAAAAAACAGACCCGCCACAGGAATCTTCCGATGACCATGGCAATGATAATGCAGATCATCGGTTTACATACTTCGTCCAGCAATACCTCCATGGTGAATGCCGTTTCCCGTCCATCGGTCACAACAGTTCCTGTATTCGCACCGTTAATGACAATCCGGTACAGCTCCGGAATCATCAGCTGAAAATAGTCCACAACTATCAGCGCCGCAAGTCCTGTCAGCAAAAACGGTGCATACTTCAGATAATAGCGGTTAATGTACTTTCCAAAGATCATAAGTGTTCTCCCCTTTTTATATCCGCAGCAGAACTGCTTTTTCCTCTTCTCTTCTGCGAACATTTGTTTTTTCGCCACGTGTATATGGCATATCATGATTTCTCCGCTCTGTCAACCTGTTTTCGTCAATTTATCTCATTTGTATAGTTTCAGCGATCAGATTTTGTGTTTTTTCACATTTTCGGCGCAATACGTCTGTAATCATCTGCGTTATTCTCTAAACCGAAAGCTCCATTTGACAGTCATAGGGTTCTTTTTCCACATGAATCCTGCTGTATTCCTCTGCTTCACGACATCCGACCGCGCGGTAAAAAGCCTGACTCTCCACGGAGGAATGCGCTGAGATATACAGTTTTTCCGCACCATGGGTTCCTGCCCATGCTTTTGCCTGTTCGATCAGCCGCCGTCCGATGCCGCAGCCGCGCATCTCCTCCGTCACATGCAGGCTGGAAAGCTCCAGATATTGCTTCCGGCTGCCGAACAGCACTGGTTCCACTGATACAAACCCCTGAAGTTTTTCCGCCTCAAAAGTGCCGAACACAGCTCCTCCGCTCTCCACGGTATGTTTCAGGCATTTCACCAGATATTCATAATCCTGATCCGTCCACTCCTCTGTAAAAGGATTGTCAATCACAACCCAGCTGCCATTTCGTTTCCGCCAACATTTTGTCACCTGCTGATGTCTGTGAAATCCCGAAAACACTTCTGTGCAAATCTCCTCCTGGGTGAGTTCTCTGATCGTCATCCTTTGCTTCAGATACGCCAGAAACTCCGGTGTTTTTGACCAGTATCTGATGCCCCAGTTCTCGAAATTCCATTCTTCCATATAGTCATTGCATTCGTAGTCTATATAATAAAGTTTTCCATTCGCCGGAATAAAATTGGTCGGAAAATAATCGATATTCGTATGCGCCGCGTAAAGCAGACTGCACATCTCCTTTACCTGGCTGATATACTCTTCCCGCATCCGATCCTCTTTTATCAGATCGAAAATGGTATCTCCCTCTATGTATTCCTTTAAGATCCGTTCCTGCTTCACATCCACATCCAGCAGTTTGGGAATCGTAATCCCGATTCCAAGAAGCCGGTCATAATCTCCAAGCTCTGCCTCCATCTTGTTGCCGAACTGATAATAGCTGCAAGGTTCATGATGAATCTGCTTGAGTACATAACTGCCGGACTCATCTTCCGTCAGATAAGAGTATCCGCCCTTTCCTTTTCCCAGCAGGCGAATCACACGGTATTCTTTTTCATTTACAGTCATTGTCTCTTTCATCTTCCTATTCCCTTTCAGTTTTTCTCCTTCCTTACCGTACTTTGGAACTCCATCCTACACGTCTCTCTGCAGATATTGTTCCAGTATTCGGAGTCCTTCTTCTACACTCGTCCCCAGAATCTCCTGTGTCTTTTTGAAATCATATACTTTATGCAGCCTGTCATGAACCTCAAAAAATTTCTCTTTCCCATATTTTTTCAGGAATATGGCCTGTGCCTTACACGCATATGCCCCGTCCTGATCCGGTTGATAGAATCCTTTTTCACACGTTTCCAGTTCCGCGCACGCATAACAGCCATCAAGCCCTTTCTTTTTGCAGCAGTCCGCATTCGGACATCTTCCTTTTTCGTAAAGAGTTCCATAGGAACAGCAGTTAAAAACGGAACGGCAGCCTCCGCACCATTCGCCCAAAAAACAATGCTTACAGGAAAATCCGCAGTATGCCGTCATATCTGTGTGTTCTTTTGCTTTCTTTACAATCTCCGCTTTCCATATCGCACCATTTTCATACCGTTTCTGCCGTTCCGCTCCATCTCCTGTCAGGCTTTTCCGGTATACGCGCGCATCTTCACCGTTGATACTCCGGTCCATCCGCATGAATTCATAGCCGTACCTCTCATACAATCCGACGTGGTCAGTGGAAATATAGACAGCTTCCCGTCCCATAACCGTTGCAATACTCTCTGCATACTCCAGCAGCATTCCTGCATAACGATGTCCTCTGTATTCCGGAAACGTGTATACAAAGTCAATCCATGGGGACAGATCAGTAGGCCAAATCTCATCCAGCGGAGCAAAAGTGCAAAACGCAATCAGCTCTTCCCCCTCTGCAAGCAGAAAAACAAGCGCAGTTTCTCCGATCTTTTTTTTCAGTGTATTCTCGCAAAGAAGCTGATGCAGATACACTCCGGCACTCCAATCACATTTTCCGATCTCTCTGCGCCAGTGTTCCTGATTTGGGGCAGTAAAATATTCGATGATTTCCATTCTTTCTCCTTTTTCGTTCGCAGAATTTAAATATTACATTATTATACTTCCGATACCCGTTCTGCAAAAGTCCCAAAATCCATATTTTTGTGTCGATTCTAAAGGTATATCATCCTAAAAATCATTCCGGGAGGATCATATCCCAGAGGTTGTCATCCGGATGATATCTGAGAATAAACTCCCGCATACACGCATCCACACCTGCCCTGCAGTCATATCGGTACATCAGTACTCCTGCATAATATTTCTTATCTGATTTCACCACCTCAATGTCTTTCAGCAGATGCCGGATACCCTCTCCATCCTCATATTTGATCATCCGCGGAATCATTTTTCCTGTGCTGGTAAACCAGCAATCCACCGCCACCTTTTGCGGCACACCGCAGATTTCCTTTTCCTGAAGTTTTTCTGTTTCCATCCCAATCGCGAATCCCATCCGGCATCACCTCCTATTCGATCGTGATTTTCTCATAATCCACACTTCTCTTTTCCCGACTGATCCCGCCGGACATATGATCAATCCTGCTTCCAACAAAAGCCGCCCGTTTCAGGGAATCTCTGCCGTAGCGCATACGAATCTGATCCACTGTTCTGTCCATCTGTTCCAGCTTCTCATAATCTGTCATATCAAACATATCGATCTGACGCATATCCATCCGGTCCCTGATCCGGCTGGTATGAATTCCCAGATGCCGGATCGACTTCCCGTTCCAGAGAGAATCAAACAGCTGACAGGCACAGCGATGAATCTCAATCGTGATATTTGTCGCATTCGTTAACGTCATCTGATGACTCGTATACTGCAGATCATACGTTTTGATTCCGACAGCAATCACCTCAGCCCTGACGTTCGCCGCACGCAGTCTGGTTCCCACAGTCTCAGAAAGAGCCAGCAAAACCAATTTTGCGGTGGAAGCGTCCGTGACATCAAACGCGATCGTGGTACTGTTTCCATATCCTTTATTTGCCGGAGCTTCCGGCTGCACCACAGAGACATCCAAACCATTTGCAAATGCCCAGATCACTTCCCCCTGCTTCTTCAAATGACTTCGAAGCATCGCCGGATCCGCAGCAGCAAGCTCCCCAATCACATGAATCCCCATGTCGAACAGCTTCCTGGCAGTAGCCCGTCCGACAAAAAACAGATCTGTGACGGGCAGCGGCCACATTTTACGCTCAATCTCATACTTCCAGAGTGTATGAACACGATCCGGCTTCTGAAAATCACTTGCCATCTTAGCCAGCAGTTTGTTCTCCGATACTCCAATATTGACAGTAAATCCAAGTTCCTCCCTGATCTGATTCCGTATCCGGTTTGCCGCTGTCAGCGGATCACCCCAAAGTTCCCCGGTCCCTGTCATGTCAATAAATGCCTCATCCACACTGTACTGTTCCACATCCGGAGAATACTGCCGCAGGATCTCAATAAAAGCGGCGGAGCATTTCTCATACAGTCCGTAGTTCGGTGGAACCAGCTTCAGCTGCGGACACTTCTGGAGTGCCTCTGTGATACTCTCACCGGTCTTAATCTGATATTTTTTCGCCGGAATCGATTTCGCAAGGATAATTCCATGACGCATCGCCATATCTCCGCCAACAGCAGAAACTTCCTTTCGTAAATCCACCTTTCCGCCCAGATGATAGAGACGATAAACAGCTTCCCAGGAAAGAAAGGCCGAATTCACATCAATATGAAAAATCACTCTTTTCAAACAAACGTTCGCCTCCTTTCTCTCAATATTATAGCGAACACACGTTCTTTTGACAAGAGTAATTTTCTGGAAATACAAATGCTCTCCATACCAAAAGGTTCCGGGCACCTTATTGCTGCACGCATATCGCATGCCGATAAGGTGTCCGGAACCTTTTATGCTCTGGCTCTGTTTATTTTACCCGCTCAAATACCGGAATGTACTCCAGCGGCGCTTTTGCCGTGATCCACTGTCCGCCTGTAAGAATCTCTGTCTGATCCTCTGCGTTGGTATCTGCCCATGTTCCTTCCGGCAGATATACCTGGCGTTCTCTCATCCCGGCCTCCAGAATCGGCGCTACCAGATATTTATCACCAAACATATACTGATCTTCCAGTTTCCAGCAAATGGCATCCTGCGGGAATTCATAGAACATCGTCCGAAGAAGCGGTGCACCCGTTTCCGACGCTTCTTTCATCAATGCCTCCAGATAAGGCTTCATCGCCCATCTTCTTTCCAGGTTCTTTTTCAGAATCGCAAATACTTCTTCTCCGTAGCTCCACAGTTCATTTGCCTGTCCGGTATACAGATAACCGCCTCCCCATTCCTGATCGGACAGTGGTTTTATGTTATGAGGTCCCCGATCCCCGTGCATTCTCAGAATCGGCGTAAAGACCGCATACTCAAACCATCTGATCAGCAGTTCATGGAACATGGGATCATTTACATCCCAGGTCATAAATCCTCCGATATCCGTATTCCACCATGGAATACCCGCAAGACCCATGTTCAGTCCGGCTGCCACCTGATCACGCAGAGATTCAAAGGTACTGTTTACGTCTCCTGACCAGAGCAGTGCACCGTATTTCTGGCTTCCCACCCAGCCGCAGCGTACCAGATGGCAAATCTCTTTTTCTTTCCCGTCTGCCTTTAATCCATCATAGAAGGTTTTGGCAATCAGTTTCGGGTACAGATTACTGACTTCCAGTGCAGTTCCAAGATAATAGCGGTAATTACTGTAATCATACACTCCGAAATCCGGCTCGCAGTTATCCAGCCAGAACATATCAATTCCCAGATCCGCGTAGTTCTTCTTGCAGGTCTCCCACAGGAATTTCTGTGCTTCCGGATTGGTAACATCGATCGAAATACAGTCTCCCTGAAAATCATAGGTCTGCATGCTGCCATGTTCTGTTTTGATCAAAAGTCCTCTGTCCAGAAGTTCCTGGAAATTCTCACTCTTGCGGTCCACGTTCGGCCAAACCGATACCACAACCTTCGTACCCATTGCGTGAAGTTCCTCACACATCGCCTTTGGATCCGGCCAGTATACCGGATCAAAATGCCAGTCTCCCTGTCTGGTCCAGTGGAAGAAATCGATGATAATGACATCCAGTTTAATACCCAGCCTCTTGTATTCTCTCGCAACACTCAACACTTCTTCCTGCGTGCGGTATCTTAACTTACACTGCCACAGACCAAGCAGTCCTTCCGGCAGCATCGGAGCACGCCCTACAACTTCCGTATAATTCCGGACAATCGCGGACGGATCCTCATCTGCCGTGATCCAGTAATCAATTTCCTGTGCAGCATCCGCTTTCCACTCGGTGTAATTTTTCCCAAATGTGGCAGTGCCTACACCCGGATGGTTCCACAAAAAACCATAGCCCAGACTGGATACTGCAAAAGGAATGGATACCTGGGAATTTCTCTGCGCCAGCTCCAGAGTGCATCCCTTCAGATCCAGATAGGACTGCTGATACTGTCCCATTCCAAAGAACTGCTCTCCGTCATTTCCGTCAAATCTTACCGTCAGCGCATAGTGTCCTCCAATGATTGGCTGATAATGTCTTCCGGTCAGTTTCAGGCAAATACTCTCTTTGGAAACCGTCGGATCATAGTTGCGATGATACTCCTGCAAAAACTTCTTTCCGTCCTTAAAGAACTGCAGCACACCGTTCCGATTAATTGTAATTTTCAGACGTCCGTTGGTGATGCTGGCATTCTGCTCTTCCCGGGAAATTTCAATTTCTGCCTTTTTGCCCTCTTCACTGACTTCTTCCTCCAGTGCCCAGTTCTGTCCGGTAAACTCCGGATACCTGGTGGCACGCACGCGAAGCGCATTCTTTCCCCAGGGCTCAATCAGAAGTTTTTCACCCTGATGATTCATCAATACTCCATTGTTCCATTTTCTCAACTGCATTCCGTAATCCTCCTTACTTCCCTGCGCATCAAAAAAGTTTCTCATCCGCTGCAATTGTTACTTGTGTCTTTTTTCTAATTGTATTATAATGCCTGTGAAGTCCTGATTTCTTGAATCATTTTCACAGATACTGACACAATCTTCACATATCACAGATTTCCTTTCCCCCTGACTGCTTTCCGCTCATGCAAAGGAGTAAACTCTATGGAACGCTATCCTATCCTGGTCGAGGAACAGACCACCCACGGCCCTGCCACATTTCCCTGTGCCGTCTATCAGGTAAAGGCTGCACAAAATAAGAGAGAAAAAATCTACTGCCACTGGCATAAGGAAGTCGAACTGCTTCTGATTCTCGCGGGGAGTGCTTCTCTGTACATCGGTCAAAAAATCTATCCTATTTCTGCCGGCACTTTTGCGCTGATTCCTTCCAATGCAGTCCATATGGTACTTGGAGATGAGAATACCGAATTCCGTTTTATCGCCATTGTATTTCATCCTGATTTTCTGCGCAGTTTCGGCAGTGATTCGATTCAGGAAAAATATCTGTCGCCTCTGTTCCAATGGCAGTTTGACTGCTCGCCTGTCTTATCAAATGATCCTGCCTTCTGCGATTTGATTCTGGATATCACTTCAGCCTATCAGGAAAAGGCGGATGGATATGAGCTATACATTAAGGCATGCTTACTGCAGCTTTGCTTTCTGCTCTATCAGTATGCAAAGGACTTTCAGTTTCAGAAACAGGATTCAAAGGATTATCGGATCTCCTTCATCAAAGAAATGATGCTTTACCTGCAGGAGCAATACAGTGAAACCGTAACGCTGTCAGAAATGGCCGATCATTTCCACATCAGCAAGGGACATCTGTGCCGTTTCTTTAAGGAAATGACCAATATGTCCCCCATTGATTATCTGAATTATTATCGGATTCATAAAAGTTCCCAGCTGCTGCGCGATACAGACCTTTCCATCAGCACGGTAGCCGGACAAGCCGGCTTTAACAATATCAGCTATTACAATCGGACATTCCGCAAATATATGCACATGACCCCCGGTGAATATCGAAAAAATCTGGTATGAACCGAAAGTTCCTCCGGAGGAGCGTTCATCTCACCTCATAATCATCCAAAAAATTGTAATACTCCTCATCCTTGTGATACCCGATCACGGTGCGCAGATTGATGTTTCTCACACTGTTGAAAATGTTCGTCTCGATCACATCACTGGTATTTCGAAACTGCGCAATCAGCGCTTTCATTTCATCGCGTTTGGAACCTCTGCCGCCTCCGCAGCTGACACAGTTTTCCGTGAACCGACAGGCACACTGAATAAAATGAAGGCCATTGGAGTCTCTCCATGCCTTGATAGCCTCCTCCTTTATAAGATACAGCGGCCGGATCAGTTCCATTCCTGCAAAATGCTGACTGTGGAGCTTTGGCATCATAGTCTCTATCTTTCCACTGTACAGCATTCCCATCAGGATCGTCTCAATCACATCGTCGAAGTGATGCCCCAATGCAATTTTATTACATCCCAGTTCCTTCGCCTTCGCGTACAGATAACCTCTGCGCATGCGGGCACATAGATAGCAGGGATTCCGCTCAATTCCGGCGACTGTATCAAAAATCCGGCTCTCAAAAACGGTCAGTGGAATCCCTAAAAGTTTTGCATTGTCCTGTATAATCTTCCAGTTATCCGCGTTATACCCCGGGTTCATCACAAGGAAAACTGCCTCAAATGGGATTTTGCCATGCTTTTGCAATTCCTGGATCAGTTTTGCCATAAGCATGGAATCTTTTCCTCCGGAAATACAAACTGCCACTTTATCTCCTTCTTGAATCAGCTGGTATTCATTTAATGCCTTGGTAAACGGCCTCCAAATACTTTTTCGATATTTTTTGATAATGCTTCTCTCAATTTCTTTCGTTTTTTCCTGACGTTTTTCTTCTGATTCCTTTTCCATATACCTGGAAAGCGACAATTTCAGGTAAGAACGGTATCCACCGTCAATATTGACTGCATCATAGCCTGCTTTCTCCAGCTGTTCGACATACTCCCGACTGCGTTCACCAGTGTGACATAAAAGGCAGATCGTTTTTTCTTTTGGCAGTTCCGCCTTTCGCTTGTCGAACTCTTCCATGGGAATACAAATCGCCCCCGGAAAAGTCCCCCTGGCATACTGTTCTCTGGGACGGAGATCAACAATGCAACACTCCCTTTTCTTCTTTCGTTCCAACTCTTCGATAGTAATTTCTTTCATGTCGCCTCCATCATTGAGATCTCTGTCAGATCCCGCACGACTTCCCCTGCGATGATCAGACCTGCGACAGATGGCACAAATGCTACACTCCCGGGAATGTCTCTTCGCTCTGTACATTTATGTTTGGCTCCGGGCGGACAGATACAGTGTGTTCTGCAGCTGATGGACAGATCCTCCAGGGGTCTTCTCGGTTTTTCTTCTGAATATACTACTTTTAATTTTTTGACACCCCGCCTTTTTAGCTCCCTTCGCATTACTTTCGCCAACGGACACATTTTTGTTTTGTAAATATCAGCCACCCGAAATGCCGATGCATCCAGCTTGTTTCCGGCTCCCATGCAGCTGATCACCGGTATGCCCTTTTTCTGTGCCTGCAAAATAATTTCTATCTTTGCTGTCACAGTGTCCACGGCATCTATCACATAATCATATTCCTCAAACGGAAATTGCTCCGCATTTTCCGGGAGAAAAAAGCATTTATGAACCGTCACTTCCACATTCGGATTGATTTCCAGCATACGTTCTTTCATAACATCTGCCTTATATTTCCCTACGGTTTTTCTTGTGGCGATGATCTGTCGGTTCAAATTCGTGAGACACACTTTATCATCATCAATCAGATCAAAGGCACCGATGCCGCTTCGCACAAGTGCTTCACAGGCGTAGCCTCCTACGCCGCCAATTTCAAATACAGCCACTCTGGACTCCATCAGAAGATCCATCGCGTCTTTTCCAATCAAAAGCTGAGTTCTCGAAAACTGATTTAACATTTGATTCCTTTCTATATATCATAGGAGTCTTATAAACACCATATTACAAATCGTTCCTGCAAGGACCGCGCGCATTTTCCCAAAGAACAGAAATGGAAATGCGCGAAGAAAAAAAGTGATCAGCACGAACAGATAGCTGCACATAATGGGCAATGACTTCAGAAAAGCACTTTTCACTATCCGCTTTTTCATGCTCATCTCTGCTCATGAACGAAACGGATAAAATCAAAGACTTCCCATTCTTCTTCCAGCCGGACAGTATACATCTGATTTCCCATAGTGCGGACCATCATCTCCGGCATTCTTTCGCACATCTTCATCACGTTTCCGTACCGCTCCAGAATTTCTTCATGGGTATGCACATAGCGTTTCCCATCTTTTCTGCTGGCATAAGCACAGAAATATTCCTTTTCCGGTTTTGGTACAAAGCGTTTTCCCGTCGTTACCATATCCGCCCAGATCTGATAAACATCCACACTGTGCGCAAAATTCATCATATCCGGTGTATAACCGCCTGCCGGTCTCATATTCACTTCCAGCGCAACGAAATCTCCGACTTCCCCAAGATTTTTCTTAGGTCTGGTCAAGCGGAAAAATTCCAGATGTACAAACCGGTTGAAAGCACCAAACGCTTTGATCGCTCTTCTTCCAAGAATACGCAAAGGCTCCGGAACCTCCTTGTGAGTATAATACGCCAGATCCAGATCCTGATTCACAATATCTGCAATGGACGGCGGCCAGACAGTCATGGATTCGAACAGCGGATTTCCATCGGCATTTGAGATCGCATCATAAGAACAGATATCTCCGGTGATAAATTCTTCGCAGACGTAGGCTGCCTTTGGTTTCGTCGCAAAAAAGGTTTTCAGGTTCTCACAGAAATTCCAGTAGGTCCGCGGAAAATGTGGGGAAATAAATATAAAATTCATATGCTTCCTTCTCTTTCGTTATTCTTTGAGATACTATCCTAAAAACCATCATGTACAGAATATCCTTTTATTCCTATTATGTCAATAGATTTTATTTGTTTAAAAATTCATTCGGGCCCTTGTATTTTATTTCTGTATTTGCTATACTAAGCAATTATAAGGGTACGAACGATTTTGTGATACACACATACCAGTTTGCCCGAACAGTCAACGGAGGTATTTATGGAACCAATGAATGATCTGACTTTGCTGCAGACATTTCACCGCTGCAGCCATCTGCTCCACGCAAACGGCAAAGGCCACGGCCAGGAGCGGATTCTGATTCTGCTCCTGGAGCGGGGTCCCCTCACTCAGCGGGAGCTGATTGATCTGACCGGCAGATGTTCCGCCACTTTAAGCGAACAGCTGGAAAACATGGAAAAATCCGGTCAGATCACCCGCGCCCGAAATGAGCAGGACCGTCGAAATGTCGATCTTGCTCTGACCGAATCCGGAAGGGAAGCTGCCAAAAAGGCAAAAGTGAGCCGGATTGCACGGGCCGGAACCTTATTTTCCGTTCTCGATCCTTCTGAAAAAGAACAGCTTCTTCATCTTCTGGAAAAGTTGCTGCCAGCCTGGGAAAACCTACCCTCAGAAAGAGAGGAACACTGTACATGAAACTCATTCTTCATTATATCCGCCGCCATCTCGGCCTGTTTCTCACAGCGCTGACATTTCTGACGCTGGAAACCATGTCTGATCTTCTGCAGCCGACTTTCATGGCAAATATCGTAGACAAAGGTGTGCAGAACGCTGATATCCGTCAGATTCTTTTCTATGGGGCGATCATGTTTCTGATTGCACTCGCCGGTGCTTTCGGGGCCGTCATGCGCAACATATTCGCCAGTCACACTTCCCAGACGATCGGAAAAGAACTGCGCTCTGATCTGTTCCGGAAAGTGCAGACACTGTCCCTGGAAAATATCGACCGTCTGCAGCCGGCATCCATTATTACAAGGATTACCAACGATGTCACGCAGATTCAGGAATTCATCAACGGCTGTATGCGTATCCTGGTGAAAGCCCCTATCACCTGTATCGGTGCCATCCTGCTGATCATCATCCAGACGCCAAAACAGATCCCGATCATGATTCTCATTCTTCTGATTGCATCTGCCCTGATCGCTGCCAATATGAAGCTTGGATATCCCCGGTTCGGCATCCTGCAGAAAAAGCTTGACCGCCTGAATAATGTCAGCCGCGAATTTCTCTCTTCCATTCGTGTCGTGAAAGCCTTTCACGCGGAAGCGCAGGAATCTGCAAAATTCCAGACTGCTTCTTTGGAACTGGCAGGAGCAGGTACCTCAGCCATGCGGGTGATGGCGTTTTTTTCTCCCCTGATTAATCTGACTGTCAATTTTGGTATTGTCATGCTGCTGTGGCTTTCCAAAAATCAGAACAGCTCCGAGATTGGACGTCTGATGGCCTCGGTCAATTACATGACACAGATCCTGTTCTCCATGAACATGATTTCCAATATTTTAAATACAGCTGTCCGCGCGCTCGCGTCTTCCCGACGCATTTCGGAAGTTCTGGAGGAAACCCCCGCCCAGAAAGTACCCGGGCACCCGCTCTCTCCCCATTGGCAGGGCTCTGTCTCCTTTGACGATGTCTCTTTTTCCTACGCTGGTGCAGGAAAAGAGGCATTAAGTCATATCAGTTTTTCTGCACAGCCCGGAGAAACCATCGGTATCATCGGCCCCACCGGTTCCGGAAAATCTACACTCGTCAATCTTGTTCCGCGTTTCTATGACGCAACCGAAGGCAAAATCCGGATCGACGGTACCGATGTCACCAAAATTGCCAGTGAAGAGCTTCGTCAGGCCGTCACCATTGTTCCTCAGAAAGCACTTCTCTTTTCCGGATCCATACTGGAGAATCTTCGCTGGGGAAAAAGCGATGCCGATGAGACAGAGATCAAACACGCCGCGCAGATTGCCTGCGCAGACTCCTTTATCCGACAGACGGAAAATGGATATGATACGCTTCTTGGACAGGGCGGCGTCAATCTTTCCGGCGGTCAGAAGCAGCGGCTTTCACTTGCAAGAGCTCTTGTGAGAAACCCGAAGGTTCTGATTCTGGACGACTGTACCAGCGCTCTCGACGCTGAGACAGAGGCAGCTGTTCTTTCCGGACTCCGGCAGCAGCTTTTGGATGTCACGGTGCTTTTGATCAGTCAGCGCATTTCTACTGTCCGCCGCGCTGACCGCATCCTCTGCCTGGAAAACGGAGTGGTACAGGGATATGGCTCTCATGATGAACTGATGGCCACCTGTCCTACCTACCAGGCAATCTATCATTCTCAGATTGGTGGTGAAAAAAATGGCTAATACTCCTGTAACTCCTCCCGGCCCAACGATGGGCGGTCCCCGCGGCGGCATCCGGCAGCCTGCGGTAAAACCCCGCGACCTGACCGGGACCCTGCGAAGACTCTGGGCAATCACAAAGGGAAGCAGCAAAGGCCTCGGATGGATCCTTTTCTTCTCTGCATTTGCCTCGGCATCCGCCATTCTCTCTCCGCTGATCATCGGACGTGCCGTCAACGCCGTCAATGGAGGAGAATCGATCCTGACCATCCTTTTACCCCTGACTGCGCTTTATCTTGGCGATTATCTCATACGGTTTCTGCAGCAGTTCCTCATGGCATCCATTGGCCAGCGGATGATCCATCAGATCCGGATGACCCTGTTCGATTCCATGAAAAAGCTGCCGCTTGCCTTCTTCGACCGGCACCAGCACGGTGAACTGATGAGCCGCCTGACCAACGATGTGGATAATATCAGCACAACCATCTCGAATTCTCTGACACAGCTTTTGACATACGCATTTACAATTGTTGGCATTTTCTGTATCATGCTCACTTTAAGTCCGCTGCTTACAGCAGTGTCTCTGATCGGTGTCGGCCTGATTTTTCTTCTGACCCGTGTTGTTACTTCCCATACCCGCAAGTATTTTCAGGCACAGCAGAAAAATCTCGGCAGACTTAACGGTATCATCGAAGAGACGATTTCCGGCGAAAGCGTAGTAAAAGCATTCTGCCGGGAAAATCAGGTGATCGAACAGTTTGAAAAGAGTAATGAGGACTTGCGCCGTACGGCTACAAGAGCCCTGATCTGGTCAGGCTTTCTGATGCCGCTCACCAATGTAATCAACAATTTAAGCTATGTCGCCATTTCCATTGTCAGCGGCATACTGGCTATTCAGGGGGGAATCACGATTGGTATGATTTCCAGTTTCCTGCTTTATGTGCGCCAGTTTACCCGTCCATTTGTGGACATCGCAAATATCTTTAACAACTTTCAGACCGCCGTTGCCGGTGCCGAGCGTATTCTTGATATCCTTGATGAGCCCCCGGAGCCACAGGATGCACCGGATGCGCTTCCTCTTACTGCTCCCAGAGGGGAGATCGAGCTGCAGAATGTCGTGTTCGGGTATTCCCCTAATCTTCCGATCCTCAAAGGGATCTCATTAAAAATTCCTTCCGGAACCAGAACCGCAATCGTCGGATCGACCGGAGCAGGAAAGACAACGGTCATTCATCTGCTGACCCGCTTCTATGATGTCACCGGCGGAAAAATCCTTCTGGACGGACATGACCTGCGCGATTACCGTATGGAAGATCTGAGGCAGGCTTTCGGTGTCGTTCTGCAGGATACTGCACTTTTTGCCGATTCTATCCGCAATAATATCAGTTATGGAAGAAAAAACACCGATATCGCCCAAATTGAAGCTGCGGCCCGCATCGCCGGTGCAGATGCCTTCATCCGGCGGCTTCCAGACGGCTATGATACCGTACTGACTCAGGGTGGCACGGAACTCAGCCAGGGAGAACGCCAGCTGCTGACCATTGCGCGTGCCGTACTCTCAGACGCACCGATTCTCATTCTGGATGAGGCTACCAGTTCTGTGGATACCGTGACAGAACAACGGATCCGTGATGCGATGCTTACCCTCACATCAGGGCGCACCTCCATTCTCATCGCTCATCGGCTGTCCACCATCAAGGACTCCGATCTGATCATTTTGCTGGAAAACGGCCGCATCGCAGAGCAGGGCAATCACGCAGAACTGATGGCACAAAACGGAAAATATGCCTCCATGTACCGCACGCAGACCGGTGTCTGAGACACACAAAAAACTGCAGAGAGAAACCAATCCCATCGGTTTTTCTCTGCAGTTTTTGTATTTTTTACAGTATTGGCGCTTTGCTTCTACGCAAGACGCGCATACATCTTTTGAAACTCACTCCGTTCTCTCAGGTCTGCAAATGCCGGATGAGACAATGCCGCAATCGAATTCTGCCTTGCAAATTCAAGATCCATCGGTGCCATATTTCCAAGGGGCAGTCTCTCAATCCATTCATCCAGCCGGTCAAAATACAGATCCCCATGAAGCAGATCCTGTTCACGTCTTAAAATAGAACAGACGCAATCCGTAAAATGAGAAAGCATTTCCAGGGCTTCTTCCGGTCTGCCATTCATCCCATAGACAACCGCTGCATAATAATAAAACTGCGCGGTCAGATTCGGATGGAGTTTTTCCAGTTGGTACAGTTCGATCACTCCTCTGACACGACAAATCCTTTCCCTGCATCGTTCCAATTCCTTCTCATACAGCGCCAGAAACAGCGTTTCCCCGGCAAGCATGCTTATAAGATGTGTGTAGGTTCTGATCTGCACATAACTTTTCGCATTTTCTGTCTCTCCCGCCTGGTAATAAGCCTGTGCCAGCATCATATCATTCTGGTTGGAAATCCGCCCCGGATCCGCCATATCCTCCAGAAGATCGATTGCATCCTTCGTTTTTCCCAGCTGCAGATACAGTACCGCTTTGATCGATACCGCATCCTCACAGATGCTCGTTTCTTCGCAGCGGCTGATGATGTGATCCATGAAATCCTTCTGCTTCTTCCAGAACCTTTCTGCTCGTCTCTGCATCTCCTGCAAGAGAGGCATGGTTCAGATATAAAGTCCCCATCTGCAAAAGAAAAGGAAAGCAGGAATAGTAACGATGCGCATACTCTCTCGCCTCTTCCAATGCCTCACCAAAAGGCCGTTCTGCGAATTCTCTGCAAAGATCACCGTAAATTTTCTGAATCTGTTCTCCGGAAAGGATCACTTCATATCCCATCAGCTCATCCACTGTCACCCCGAAGAAAGCGGCGATCTGCGGCAGAAGCCATACATCCGGTGTACTCTTCCCGCTCTCCCATTTGGACACGGATGCTTTTGTGACACCGGTAAAATCCGCAAGTTCTTTCTGCGTTACCTTTCTGTCACGGCGAAGACGGATGATATTTTCCCCTATCTTCAACTCATTCATAACGGATTTTCTCCTTCTGATCCCTTTATAAAAGTTCCATCAGACTCTTTGCATATGCCTCATACACCCGATCCATATGCGCATGAATAAACTTGCAGCCCTGGGGATCACCCACATACGCCCTGGGAATAAGAGCGATATCCACGGCATTCCCTTCGTTCCATTTCCATTGCTCATCTCCGGTAAGAAACGTAGGGGAAAGTTCCTCTATTTTTTTTGTACGAATCATATCCGGGCAGATATCTGTCATAAGGGCCGTCTCAAATGCCGCTGCATGAATATCAAATTCATCTTCCGGCCATTTTTCGATCTCAAACGCCTCATCCAGCTGCATGGGAGTAATTTTCAAAAGATAGTCTTCCTCTCCCGTAAATCCCAGATATTCTATATCATCGGCGTATTCCGGCCAGTAAGACTTCATTTTCAGTACCTGATTGGATTCTATCAGCGCCTGAAGCATTGCCGTTCTCTGCAAATCATCTCCATGTGCATTCAGAAATACCGTTTTGGAAAATCCAAACCGGTCAAGGGATGCCAGGATATCCTTCACTGCAGATACAATGGTCTCTTTCGAACTGGTAAAGGTTCCGGCAAACTGTCTTGTCATTGCTTTCGTTCCTCCAAAATAAAACGGCGGAGCAACGATACATGCCCTTCCCTCTCTGTCAAAATACCTCTTTATTTCCAAAGCCTGATTCAAACTTGTAAAAAGATCTGTACCCAGAGGAAGATGCGGGCCATGGGCCTCTACAACTCCAATCGGAAACAGGACCACCGCATCACGCAAAACTGCAGTTTCCACTTCCTCATAAGTCATCCCCATCATCGTCTGACAGAGACATTCATAATCATGCTTCATCATAAATCTCTCCCCTCTCATCTGATTCTGATTCCAGTTACAAAAACGCAAAAAACGAACATCCTCGATATGAGTATATCGAAAGACGTTCGTTTTATCAACATTTTATTTCCAGATCGCAGACAGCTGCAAGGAACAACTCATCATTTGCAGTGATCAAAAGAACTCTTGCATCGATTGCATTCGCCTCATATACTGCGAATACGATTAGTTTTTCATGAAAATTCAAAGAAAGAAAGCTGTTCCCCTGCCTGCTTGTCTTCAAATTGATGCATATATTCAAATAACTTGTCTGACCTCCACTCGATTCCCGCTTCGATGCAGTTTCGGCGCACCAGACTCATCAGCTCTTTTTCCTGCGGTACCGGCAATTCATAGGAATCTCCATACGTCCTGATGTATCGTTCCTTCATCCCCGGAAAATGCTGATCCAGCTTCTGATAGAAATACTGCCGGTCACCGTCCCGAAGCGTTACTCCGATTCCAAAAGTCATAATTCCATATACCTGTACTTTCCGACATTCCTTCAACAATCCCTGAATATTCTCTTTCGTATCATTGAGAAACGGGAGAATCGGCGTCATCCACACAATGGTTGGAATTCCCTCCTCTTTCAGAATATTCAATACTTCGATCCGCCGCGCTGTCGTACAGACATGCGGTTCCAGAATTCTGCAGAGTTTTTCATCATAAGTCGTCAAAGTGATCTGTACGACGCACTTTGTCTTCCGGTGAATCTCTTTCAGAAGGTCCAGATCCCGCAGAATCATGTCTGATTTCGTCTGAATGGAAACCCCATATCCATACTGATCGATCAGTTCCAGGCAACGCCTGGTCAGCTTTCGTTCCTTTTCCAGATGAAGATACGGATCACTCATTCCACCGGTACCAATCATGCATTTCTTTCTTTTTCTGCGCAGTGCCTGCTCCAGCAATTCAGGAGCATTGACCTTTACAGCGATGTCCTCAAATGCATGATCCATCTGGTAACATGTGCTTCTGGCGTCACAGTAGATGCAGCCATGGGTACAGCCTCTGTAAATGTTCATTCCGTTTTGCGCGGAAAGAATTCCTTTTGCCCTTATTTCATGCATATTCGTTTTATAGCTTTCTCAGATACTCCATACAACGGGTTACCTCCGAAAGTCCGTCCGGCTTCAATGTCTCACTCTCCACCACCATCTGTATTCCAAGTTCTTTTGCTTTGTCATAAACAGCGGCAACCGGCGCGGTTCCCTCACCCAGAGCAAATCCTTCTCCATTCTGTAATCCATCTTTCAGATGGATGACTTTCACTCTGTCCTTCAGACGGGTGATCAGCTCCACCGGATCTTTTCCAGCCACATAAGCCCAGTAGGTATCAATTTCAAACTGGACAGAAGTCCGTCTCTCCATCTCTTCATGAGGAATCTGACCATCCGCATTTGGAAGAAATTCCCCGCTGTGATTATGATAACCAAGCATAATACCCTCTGCTGCCAGCATTGGCTTAAACTTATTCAATTTGGCAATAGTATCATCCAGTTCTGCCGCTGTCCGATAAGGCGCACCCGGAAGAATATAATTGGTATTTCCAATCGCCTGATGATACTTCACCGTCCCTGCAAAATCATTTACAAGATCATCCAGACTGCTGTGGGTACCGCTCACAATCAGGCCATTTGCATCCAGCATCACTTTCACCTCTTTGGCGTCATGCCCGAAAAATCCGGCAAATTCCACGTACTTGTAACCAATTTTTGCGACCTGCTCTAACGCAAAGGCAAGATCCTTTTCTGTAACATCACGTACACTGAATAGCTGAAGTCCATATTCCATCACTTTTAACCTCCTGTTTTTTCTTTATTTTCCCCCTGAATACCGACGGATTTCTAACGTCCCTGATTATCGTAATTTCCATACGTTCTCCAGATATCGATCATCATTTCATATCGCTCCAAAGGAAGTCCTGTATATGCACAGTTGGATGTAGAAAAAATATAGCCACGACCGTTTTCCATACCTTCTCTCAGGGAACGAAGCACATCGGCCCTGCATTCTTCCTCTGTTCCCGTCTGTAAAAGTCCACAGTTTACATTGCCAATCAGCGCAACATCCGGCCCGACAATTTTCCGAACCTCCGGAATCGACACACCGCCCTGCGGATCCAGGGAATGAATCGCGTCCGGCTTACAATCAGCGATTTGTTTTAAGATCGGCATGATATTTCCATCTGTATGCTTGATTGTGTAATATCCCATGTTACGATATTCTGCGATCACTTCACGCAAATAAGGAGCAATCAGATCATCAAATGCCTCCTGGCTATAAAAAGGGTTCACATTAAAACAGTAATCGGAACACAACGCAAAACCATCCAGCAGGTGTCCCATCTCGTGCAGTTTTCTGGCATGTTCCAGGGAATCTTCCAGCCTTCTTTTTGACATCTCGTTTAGTTTTTCCGGTTCCTCATACATCTGCACTGCAAAATCCATCATCTCATCGCCGCTTGGAATAGCCCATGTGGGATCTCCATGCATCATGATGAAATATTCATCACCGCTTTTCTCACGGATCAGTTCCAACAGCCATTGGGTCGACTCCAGATCTCCCGGATTTGGGTGCACGAAGATCGCACTGTGATCATACTTCCGGGCAGTATCAATATAGAGCTGCGCCATTTCATTCATATGAAGATTTCGTTCCGTCTGGCTCATCTGATTCCACTGGTCGTAGCGTCGCTGGGAGGGATGCACTTTTCCAAACGCCTCCATGGTCAGAAAAAAGACCAGCTCAAAAGTAGGAACCTGTCCGCCAATCGGTTCACATTTTAATGTTTTTATAAATCGTTCTCTGTGGGTCATAATTACTCCAATCTGCCCAAATAAAATCAGGGCTTTTCTTTTATTTGCCGCTCAAAAAACGGGAAAACTTTACTTCCAACTGGTTCAGGCACCGAACGGCATCCGGATGCCCCAGTTCCGCCGCTTTCCGATAACAGTTCAAGATGAACTGAATCTGCTGTCGGATTGCATGGTTACTCGTAACTTTGATCTTTCTTAACAGCAGATCGCAGGAAGTATTTCCCTGATACAGGTAATAAAGCTGGAGATATTTTCGCTCCACAGCTTCAAACGGCTGTACCTCATAGCTTAAGGGAATATGAAGTTCCGGTGCTTCCCCATCGGATGATTCATTCAGAAGCTCCTTCAGATCATAAAAAAGAAGATCATCGTCAATCTGCTTCAAAGCCGTCTGCTCCTCATCCGAAAGCGCACTTCCCAGAAACCACCGGTAAATCACATCCAGCAGATGTTTCTCCTGTTTCTGATATTCCGGCAGAGTTTTTTTGAATGGACGAGGCACATCCGACATGTAACATTCGCTTGCATCATGCAGAAGACTGGCAAGAATCAGTCTATTGCTATACCCACGCGCTTCTGCTTCCAGTGCGCAGTTAATACAGTGCTGTCCGACAGAGAAAAAGGTCTTCACGTGACCGTTTCCTCTGCAAATCAGAGACAGTGCATGCGCGATATCTGTGACCTGTATTTTCTCCGGTTCCGGATTCGTCGGGTCAAAATGGGTTCCACTGTAAGTTGTAATATAGTCAGACATCTGCTCCCATCCTTTCTATACCAATCATATTCCTTTTCTTCTCTTTCCTGATTATAAAACACTCTTGCCCCAATTCCAATACCTTCTGAAATAATCTTTTCTTCTTTTTGCATACCTGGTTACTGCTCAGAGGTCACACGCATACCTTTATCAACAGACTTATATCACACGGAACAGTTTCCACTTTCCTGACTTTTGTCTCCGGAAGAACAGGATCGCTCGAATAGTCCAGTCACAGACCATTGCAATTGCAATGCCAATGACACCCATTTGCAATGTAATTCCCAAAAAGCAGGACAACAGTAACCGTACCGCAATCGTGGATGCAACAGATACATACATTGTAAATTTTACATCTCCTGCCGCACGAAGCCCGTTGCTGAGGGCACCGGAAAATGGATATACGGCAGAGTTAAACACATTATGAATCAATACCAGACAGATTACAAGCTGTTTTGTTTCCGGTTCCAAAGCATAGAATTTGAGAAAAACCGGGGTCAAGAAAAAAACGAACAGATTCCATGCTGACGAAATCAGGAGGGTAATCTTCATTAACCGTTTAAAATAATCATCCGCCGCCTTTGTATCTCCATTCCCCATACACTGTCCAATCACCGTCACGAACACCGGTCCCATGGAGACACCGGCAAGAGCTGCCAGAGACCATATGCTTTGTGCTACACCGTTTGCCGCAATCTGATAGGTTCCAAAAAGCGCTACAATGCTGCTGAGAGCTACCTTCACCAGTTGGAAAATACCGTTTTCTAATCCGTTCGGAACGGCGATATTTAAAATTTGTTTCATAAGGCTGCCATTCCATCTGAAAATCCATCTGCATCGGTATACTACTTCTTGTTTTTTTCGAAAACAAAGCCATGTGATCACGACTGCTGAAAAAGTTCGGGCAATCAGTGATGGGTATGCAACACCTGCCACACCCGCCTTCAGAACAAACACACCGATTACATTTCCAATGATATTAATGAGATTGGATGCTGCGGATAAATACATCGTTACACTGGTCTTTCCAATACTGCGAAACAATGATGCACCTGCGTTATAGACCGCAAGGGCCGGATAAGAATATGCAGAAATTCTCAAATAAACAATACAGGCCTGCATCACATCATTCTCCACTTTTCCGAACAGGAAGCGAAGCACTTTTTCATTCCCAATCAGCACAAAAACTGCAATCATAACAGAGAATGCAACAGAAAACAGCAGAAGCTGACTGGCCGATTCACCGGCATCCTCTTTTGCTCCTCTGCCAATATACTGGCTGATCACAACAGCGCCTCCTGATGCCAGAGCTGTAAATAAATAGATGAAAATGGTATTAAACTGATTCACCAATGAAACGCCAGATACCGCTGCTTCTCCTGCATAGCTTATGATCAGTGTATCTGCCATTCCAACCAACATGACCAGCAGCTGCTCTAAAAACAACGGGATGATCATTGTCTTCAGAGTTTCATTTGTGAAGAATTCCTCTTTCTGATCCATACTTTTTCCTCCGCTTTTCTTTTATTACTGTAGAAATAATAAAATCAATGCACATAATAAAATGCAGAAACAGTATTTTCGCTGTTTCTGCATTTTATTGTATGCTGGCTCCGCATCTATGTCCAATACCTAAATTGGAAGCTGAACAATGCCTCAAAAGCATTGGTTTACAGCACTCTTTTATTCTGGTACTGATTTGCCTTTCCGTTTTTCATTTTAAGCCCTTGATAAAAGGAATCAGGCAAAGAAGAACAACAATTCCTGCAATACCGATAACAATACCGACAATCATATGGCTCCATACCATTGTAAGGCACATGCCGACGCCTAATAACAATGCTCCTGCGATACCAATCAAAGATGCTCCTATGGTTTTTCCTGACACCTGAATCGGCGCCTTATGTTCCATTTTCCTCCATACGAAGACCATGATCAGCAGCACAGCTACACCAATCACACCCAGAATCACACCCTGCCGAAACGCATTCCATTCTGTAATCAATGCCATGCACATTCCAAGTGCAAATAAAATTCCTCCCATCGTTCCTAAAATCATAGAAACAAATGTACTCTTTTTCATTTTCAATACCCGCCTTTCTTCTCTGCAGCACTGGATTCTTCTCTTGCCTTCTGCTCTGCTGACAGTCTTGTCTTCGCCTCTTCTACGGATTCCCCTTCTTTTGTAAGAAAGTTGTCAACAAATTTATCTGCTATTTTATTGAATCCGCCAACTGCACCTTCCTCGATTTTCTTATAGCCTCCCACGACACTTTCTTCAATTTTTTTGTATCCTCCTACAACCTCCTCTGCGATTTTTTCATTTGCCTGTACCAGTTTTGATTTCGCCATATTTTGATTCTCCTTATCTTTTTTGATATCAGTAGTATAGCAGCGGATTGTTTTCACAATGTTTGATTTTTGTTTATATAATATTAAGAGTTACGTACTTCTCATAGCAAAACCCTCCGAATGGTATAAGAAAAGCCATTCGGAGGGTTTTGTTTCCATTTTTGAAATCTTTTGAATTAATTAGATATCAGGCTGTTTTTTTCAGAGCCTGCCCGATGCAGTAGCACACCGCAGCCACCGCCATACCATTGATGGAAGCAATGCCCCATTTCACCACATTTGCCACTACCGCACCAAGCACAACTCCGACAACCGCGAACCAATCCACTTCTCTTAAACTCACCTGCTCTGTCTCGTAATTTTTCCGGTTCATGAAGTAGCCGAGCACCAGAATAATTCCAACCGGCGGCAACGTACAGTTCAGAATGTTCAGCCAGTTACAGAAATTATAATACAGCCATACCGAAGCGATGGTTCCGATGATTCCTGAAATCAGGACCATCGGTTTCTTTTTCTGATGAAAAATATTGGCAAGACCAAGTCCCGCGGAATACAGTGCATTATCATTGGTGGTCCAGATGTTCAGACCCAGAACCAGAACTGCCAGATAAAACAGGTTCAGGCGAATCATAACCTCGAAGATATCATTTCCTCCTACAAAAATAGAGGAAACCGCACCAAAGAAGAACATCAGAGAATTTCCGATAAAGAACGCGACGACAGTAGTGATCGCGCCTGCTTTTCCGTTTTTCGCAAACCTTGCAAAGTTTGGCGTCGCCGTTCCGCCGGATACAAAGGAACCGATTACCAGACCTGCTCCGCCAATGACAGTCAGAGATCCGCTGGAAACCGCAAACTGGTCAATGATGGAACCGTCACCCCGCATAACAGCCAGAACCATGGCCACTGTTCCGAGTATCGCAACCAGCGGTACCGCAATATAACTGACAATAGTCAGCGACTGAATTCCAAAATAAGCCGAAGCTGTCATACACACACCGGCTACAATCACCAGAATCCACTGTGCCGCAGTGCTTCCACCCAGAAGCTCCTTAGACACCGGAATCGCAAACATGGCAAGTCCTACACCGAACCATCCGATCTGCGTGAAGCTGATCATCGCAGATGGCAGATAAGAACCTTTTATGCCAAATGCCCGCTGAGAAAGCAAATCCAGAGACAGTCCCGTTTTTGCACCCACGTATCCCAGCAATCCTGTGTAAACTCCCAGAATGATACCGCCCAGAATCAGCGCACCCAGAAATCCCCAGAAATCCAGTCCATCAGCCAGTTCCTGTCCTACCCACATGCTGGCAGAGAAAAAGGTAAAGCCCAGCATAATCATAAACATTGTCGTGATGCTTTTTCTGTTCGCTGTCGGGACTGCCCGGTCCGCAAAGTCAACATCTTTATTTTCTTTTTCCATTTTACATCCTCCCTCGGTTTCAATTTGCTCCCTGTGAGCTTTTTTCGTGGAATCCAATGCAGTTTTACTTCAGGATTTCCCAAACACTTTCTAAAGCATGTATTTATGCAGTGCAGATGTGAATTCATCAATTCTCTGCTGTGCAATTTCTTTCAGTGTTACATCCTGCAGGCTCTCAACATAGCCTTTCTCCTGCTGATACAGCCATTTTGTTGTATTCGGAGCTATTTTTTCATAATGATTGTAATGGATCCATTCCTCATAAGTTACCGGCAGCGGATAGCCCAGTTTTTCCTCCAGAAGCTTCTTAAAATCAATCCGGTCTGCACGTACCAGCATCTTGTTCCAGAAATCCAGGACCTCTTCCACATGTTCATGGATCTCATATCGCCTTGCTCCGCCGTCATAGATAATACATTTCTCAAACAGAGGATCCCGCATCGAAAGCGTCTGTCTGCGGAATTCCGGTGCAACAATACCGCCCTTCCAGTAGAAATCCACATCCGGCAGATTGATACCGGAAACTCCTTTATCCTGATAGGTACTGAAAATGCCCTCATAATAAACCGTGATAAATCCTTCAAAATCCGGCCAGAATTCACGGATTTCCGCCGTCAGTCGTTCCAGTATTGTAATGCCGGTGGTTCCGCCGATCGTAAAAATAATGATGTTTCGAAGTGCTGCCCCGTGTTCCCTGTAAAAGTCCGTCACATAGCGCAGACAATGGATCAGTGTCTCTCCGGTAGCAATGATATCCCCGATCAGCAGTGTACTGCCAGGTACCATAGTCAACTTACTGTACTTAATCTCCAGCCCGGCAATCTCATCGTCCTGAAATACCCGCTCGCTGGACAGGAAACTGATATCATGAACACGGATATGCTCACGGTAGCAGCTTTCTTCCAGAGGATAATTCAGAGCTCCACGCAGGATTGAAAGAATATTCGCTGTTGTTACCTTTTTCTGCTCCTTAAAATAATACAGCATCTGAGATGTAGCCGGAATCAGACAATGATAAACCTCATATCCCACAATTTCCGGCGTGTTCAAAAGTTTTCTGGTTTCTGCCTCTGAGACCACATAATACTCATTGACATAATCGCCGCCTTCCAGACGATAGCAGTCCACACCCTGTTCGGAAAACTCCGGCACAAGTTTTACTGCTTCCCAATTTTTCATCCGTAATCCCTCCCATATTTTCTGATTTCCCATCAAGCACAAAAAGAGCCAGCTTTCCAATGATGTATGCAGGTTCTCTGCTTTATAACATGGAAAAGCTAGCTATCATAACATGGATATGCATACGTATTCACACTCTTAAAATCATATGATGAACCGTACTTCTTGTCAAGCAAAAAACGACAAAATTCTATATTTGTCGTCTGTCAAAACACCACAGCGACAGAGCAGTGCAAATAGCAGCTGTTCCCGCTGCCACAGCAATTGCGGCCGCATAATCCTCGGGTTTTACCACGCCCTGCAAAAGAGGCATCCCCTCCGTCAGCTTTACCGGAAGATAACGATTGATTTTGGGAAACCTTCCGATCAGATAAACGCCGGCACAGATTGCTCCTGTCCCCAGCAAAACCTGTGTATTGCTCCCCACCGCAGACGAAAAGAATACGAGCAGGGCAGTCACCCAGATTCCGAACAACCAATAACAGGCTGTCGCAAACAACAGATATCTGGCAATACGATTATCCCAAAAATAAGCATTATATCCATAGGTAATCCCAAAGCAAAGCAGATACAGAACTGTCCACATTCCCATGAGCATTACTGCTTTGGCCGCCACAATTTTCCACCGGGGCAATCCTTTCGTTACCACAGGAATCAGGGTTCCCTTCTGGTATTCACCCGTAAACGTTCCGCTGCACATCAATGCAAAAATGACAAGCCCCATGGGAATATTTTTGTAGAACTGTGTCCATGAGGTTATCGCATCAATATTGACATCCTTGATCAGAAATCCGGCTTCCGCCAGTGAATCTGACAACAGCTCCATCATCCAGGGAGTCAGCTTTGCTATCGCAGGATTCATAATCCCGAACAGAACAAAGATCAACAGCAGTATCCCCAAACGCCCGGTGCGCGTAACTTCCATCCACTCTTTTTTTAAAAATGCCCTCATTTCCCGATCACCTCCATGAACAAATCTTCCAGTGTCGGCTCCAGCCGTTCGATTCTGTGAATCGAGATCTGATTATCTGCCAAAAAGCGGAGAATTTCCGGCATTTTCTCCGGGTTTTCCAATCGCAGATGGTTTTTCTCTGTCATCTTAAGGAAAGCGAACTTCTCCCTTAAAATATTCACATCACAAAAGTTCTCCATCTCCAGTTCGACTGCTGTTGTTTTCCGAATCTTTTTTACTTCTTCCACGGTTCCCTCTAATGCAATCTTCCCATCATGCAGAAATGCCAGTTCATCACAGATGTGTTCCACATCAGAGAGAATGTGCGTGGAAAACAGGACGGTTGTCTCCTCCTTTGCAGCTACCAGAATATCCAGCAATTCCTTCCTGCCGGCCGGATCAAGAGCGGAGGTCGGCTCATCACAGATCAAAAGTCTGGGGCGATTCAACAGTGCCTGTGCAATACCAAGCCGCTGTTTCATGCCTCTGGAAAATCCCCTGATACGCCGTGTTTCTTTTTCCATTCCTACCAGCCGCAGCAACTCCTCACTGCGTTCTTTGATTTCCCTTTGCTGCATTCCGGTGATCTCTCCGCAAAACCGAAGATATTCCATCGGTGTCATAAAAGAGTAGAACTCCGGTACATCCGGCAGATAACCGATCAACCGGTTCGTTGCGCTATTCCCGTATCGAACCGGTTCCCCATTTACCAGAATCTTCCCTCCGTCTGCCATCAGAAGTCCCAGAACCAGTTTCATAGTCGTAGTCTTCCCGGCACCATTCTGACCAACAAATCCAAAAACCGTGTGTTCCGGAACCGCAAAGGTTACATCTTTCAAGACCTGCCTCTCCCCAAAATGTTTTTTCACATGAGAAAACGTCAGCATCTCCATATCATGCATCCTCTTTTCCAAGCAGAAAATAAAGGATCGGACCGATAAATTCCATACCTGCAACAGCTACCACCAGCCAAAGCGTCCGGCTGCCTCTTTTGTACGTCTTGTGTGTCAGAATATGATGAATGGTATAAATTAAGAGAGCCATCTCTGCGACTACCAACGGGATGAAAAACGGCAGCATCTCTTTTATTTCGTTCATGTTCTTTTCCTCCTTCGAAAATATGACCTTTCTTTTTCCGGCTGTCCAAACTTTCCTGATAACATCATACTCCAGACACAAAGAAAAGCTCAAGAGATTGCCTCTCAACCTCTTGAGCCTAAAGTTTCCTCACAGGAAACCTTATGTTATCTCTTTTCGTTATAATCTTTAATCGCCTGGAACATTGCCATCATATTGTCTGCAGAGGTCTGCCCCTGAATATTGTGTACGGTATTGAATACAAAACCGCCGCCTTTGTTAAAGAGATTCAGGCGTTCTGTTACCTCAGCATAAACTTCTTCCGGTGTCCCAAATGGCAGTGTCTTCTGTGTATCTACGCCTCCTCCCCAGAATGTAAATTTATCACCCCATTGTTCCTTCAGCATATGACCATCCATTCCGTAAGCTGAAAGCTGAACGGGATTAAGAATATCCACGCCCATCTCATAGAAGTCCTGAAGAAATGTCGAAATTGCTCCACAGGAATGATAAAACGTCTTCCAGTTTGTATTTTCATGCACCCAGTCATTAATTCTCTTATAATACGGCTTATAAAACTCCCGAAAGCAATCGAGTGACATGAACGGTCCATTTTGTGTTCCAAAATCCGTTCCGGAGATAATAATTGCCTGGATTTTATCTCCGCATGCCTGCTTAAAAAGTTTTGCATTTTCCAGAGCGACCTCTGTCTGATATTCATAAATCTCATGAATATAGTCAGGGCAGATCTTATGTGCCATCATGAAATCCGGAATGTCCCGGATTCCTTTCGGTTCTTTCACATTCGGTCCGGGAATCATCGCAAAATCTCCCAGACCCGCAAGTGCTCCGCCTCCAATCAACCCATATCCGGTATTATTGTAAAAATAATTACATCTGTCTTCAATTCTTCTGACCTGTTCGTCTGTCATGATTCCAAAATCGTCTTTGAAATCTTCTCTTCCGCCTCTCGTATCCTCGTCGAATTCAATACTTCCTCTGGTAATATGATCAAAAAAATATCCATCCTTTGGCATCATGGATGCAGGAGGATAATTCATATCGCCCTGAGCATACAGATATGTGTTTCCCTTTTCGTCTACGGTTGTATTAAAATCTTCCGGAATCTCTACTTCCAGACCGGACTGCAGTCTCCAGGGCTTCCAGCCCTTGTTTTCAAATCCAAACATCGTCATATTATTTGTGATATCCACTACATCGATATTCAGAGCTTGTCTGACATCCTCTTCCACCATTCCCAATAACTGCAGGGGTTCATGAACTTTGATTTTCCGCTCTTCCAGTCCAAGCGCAGCTCTCAGTTTTGCCAGCGCATTCGCATTAATACCGGTAATGGACGTTGCTCCCATGTCCACAACGACTTTCTCCGGCTCCCGATGATTCAGGGTTTCAATTAATCTCTCTCTTGATGTCAAAATAAAATCCTCCTTTTTGTTCCCGTGTCCGCACACGGTTTTGATAATATAATTACTCCTCAAGTGTTAAGGAGTAATTATTTCCTCATGAATACGGTAAAATTCCAGATCATACGCAGTATTTCGTAACAATTGAAAGCTCTGTATGATTTCGCTCGTTCTCCGGTTTTTCATTCCACAGCAGATACTTCGCCAGTATTTCCGTTCCCTCGTAACCTTGCTTATAGGGCTCCTGACATATGGCAGCGATCACTTTCTCATCTTTCAGACCCTTCCTGATTGGTTCTGTCAGGTCAAAAGCAAATATGTTCAGTTTTCTTCCGCTTTCCAGTACTGCTTTCATACCGCCTTCATTTCCGGCTCCTGCAAAGCAGATTCCATCCAGGTCCTTCCTGTTTTGGAGCAGCTCGCTGACAAGCGTGTAGGAAATCCTGTCGCTGTCTTCATTTTGGATGATGTCTGTGATCTCAATCCACGGAAAATCCTGACGAATTGTCTCTCTAATCCCATAGATTCTCTGTTCCACAGCAAGATTCTTTTCTGAACTGCCGATGATCGCATAGCGTTCTTTCGTGCCTCTGTTCATCATTCCCATCAGGCCAGCCGCAACAGTTCCACTTTTTCTGTATTCACACCCCACATAAGCCATACGGTCAGAATCAAGCAAATCAGAATTGATTGTAACAACTTCAATCCTGTGCTTTTTTAATTCGTTGATTTTCCATATAATTTCCGGTGTGTTGATTGGTGTAAGAACAATTCCCTGCACATGTTCCGATACAAGCTGGTCGATCAGTCTGATCTGAAGATCCGTGTTATATCCTTTCATCGTTTTTATGGAACTTTTTAATCCAAATTCTTCAAAGGTATCCAGCGCTTCCTCAACGCCACGCATCACTTCTCCGAAAAACGGGTTCCCCTCGGAATTCAGAATTACACCGATCTTTTTTGTATTATAACGGTTATCTGCTAATGCCTTGGCTGCCGGGTTAGGTTTATATCCCAGATCCAAAGCAATTTTTTGTATTCTTTCCTGAACCTCTTTTTTTACTCCGGGGCGATTATTCAGAGCTCTGTCTACTGTTCCTCTGGAAACACCTGCAAGTTCAGCAATCTGCTTGATTGTAACTTTCATTCCTGTTCTCCGTGTCCACACACAAATACAATAAATACTATGACCGACAACGTAATCAGCTGCTGTCTTTCCCTTTATCCATTATAACTTCCTTCAAATTAGTTTTTTGTTCTTTTAAAGGAATATTGTTTGATTTTTTTTCGTTCTTTTGCTTTATTTTCATATAAAAATCAACATTTTGTATTTTTTTTAGAAACAGAGGAATAATTTTGCAGAACAATTCCCGATTCTGCAGCAAACATCTTTTCCTCATCAGGAACCGCTTTTTTCCATACATGCCACCAGTTCCAGAATCGATTCCGCGTATTCCGAAAGTGTCTTTTTCCAGTTCTCCAGGCACACTTTTCCTTCTTCTGTAATCCTGTATTTTGTCTTATATTTATTTTCTGCTTCTTTGTATTCAAATTGTTCCAGAATTCCACGTTTTTCCATAACCCGAAGATATCGATAAACGCCTGTCACATCTGGCTTCTCTTCCCGAAACATAGAAAAATTGCCGACTCTCTTGTAGATCCCATACCCTGTATCCGGTCCATTCATCAGGATCAGTAAAATCATAGGCTGTATAAAACGATCCAGATTTGCCCCTTTACAGGCACACTTTTTTTCATCCGTCTTCATGGCCGCCACACCTTCTTTTCTTTCTCAAACCTTTTCTCTCAGTGGATAAAAAGGACATTTCTCTTTTTTACATTCTCTGTTGTTGGAATAATAGCGGCAAAGTATTTTTTCCGGTTTTACCAATTCCAGAGTAAGGTGTTCCTTTACGATATCCACAGCTTCTTCCAGTGCCAGAAATGTATTTCGTTTGCAGCAGCGAGGGCCTTCTACCGACGCGATTTTCAGCAAGGATCTTCCGGTTGCTTCATTTACCCACTGCCACGTTGCCTCTGATAACGGAGAAGTATTGGTATAAATGCTTAAGAATATACCTACTCCCACGCCTGCTCCACAACTTCCATAGTTTCCACAAAAACCACCCAACACTTTTTTGGAACGCCTATCCGCTTCCATCAGCATTTTTTCCAGTTCTTCCTCTGACTTTTCCTCCATACGGCCACATGCCGTAAGAAGCACCGCCGGAACCAGCAGATGATGAGGAGGGCAATGCATGGGCAGACCTTCCAGATCCATACATTCCATGGCCATTTCCCAAATATTTTTCTCTTCTTTCTCCCGGAAAAATTTGAGACATTTCTCGCGTATTGCTGCATAGTAATCCATATTCTTCTCTCCTTTTATTTTGCCATTTCAAAGCTTATGACTTTATTCGGATACCATTTTATTGCTTCTTTGATACTCTTTGCTGCGGGGAGACCGTTTCCTGCCAGAATCACAATTTCATTCACGGAAGAGATCTCCTGCTCGTACGGTGTCAGTTTCAATAAATTCCCGACACAATCCAGAAACCAGTTTTTTCCTTCCAGCTGTACAAAGCCTTTCACCCGGTAGGTATCCTCCAGAAACATTTCCACAAACTTTTCCAGTTCATAGGGTGTAAACCCATCCGTAATCTTCAGGATATAGCTTCTCAATGTAATATCCCTTGTCTGTATCTCCGGTTTCTCCGCCAAAAGCACTGGCTTTTTCATTTTAACCAGCCACTCATCCTGAATTTTCCCAAAACTCGTCTCAAAAATCGGAAGATCCATTCGGTGGCTAAGAATAGTTCTTCGTACAACCTCCAGCTCTTCCCTGGTCGCCAGGTCTGTTTTATTGATCAGGATCACATCACTTACACTGATCTGTTTTTTCACAACAGCAGCCGTCTGGTATACTTTATGGAACCGTTTGGCATCTACAAGGCAGATACTTCCCATATATTCCAGTCCCGGAAATTTTCCCTCCTGTGCCAGGATTTTGCGAACATTGACTGGATTTGACAATCCGGAAGCCTCAACAATAATGACATCCGGGTTTCCGTGGAGTGCTTTTTGAAGCACTGCCTCAAACTGATCCAGTCTGCAGGAACAGAAAATCGAGCCATTATTAATTTCATCCAGCATGGTTCCAAGCTCTTTGAGAAGCTGCCCGTCGATGCCCTCCTTCCCATATTCATTTACGATCATATGGATCCTTTGTCCTTCAAAAAGCTGGATAAAATTTTTCAGAAAAGTAGTTTTTCCCGCTCCAAGAAAACCTGTAACCAGGTAAAATTTTGACATTTCTTTTCTCCTTTTCAAACCACGTAATCATATCTGTGAGTTGGATTTGGTCTGCCTGGCTGCAAACATTGCATTTCCCGAATCTCTGCTTTCACATCGTCCTTTTCCATATTGGAAATTGTTTCCCGAACAGCCCTCTCCAGTTCCATCGGAGATATCTCCACTCTGGCATTCAGCACCATGGTCACACAGGGATCTCCATTGGACGCTCCCCTGATTTTCAGAGTTTCTCTCTTTCCCACCACATTGCCGACCACAAAATTGCAGTTTTCCCTGATCAATGCTTTGACATGCCCCACCGCCTGGTGTCTGCTGTCAAATCCCTCACTCAGCTCATTCAGAAAATTCTCAAGAACCTCTTTCCAGTCTTTTTCATTCCCGCCCTTTGTTTGCAATTCAACTGTTGCATTCAGCCATCCAAGTACCGCTTCTCCCTCCGCATAGATCTCATAGTCAATGTCCTCCAGCAAATGAGTGCCCGCTTTTTCTGAATTTTGTACCACTTCAAGCCAGGATTCGACGTTTTTATCCTCCAGGGCACTCACTGTATAAATCTCTGCTTTTGGAAAGGCAGCCTGCGCCTTTTCTTTCAATACTTCTACTTTCCTGGAATCCAGAAGATCAATTTTATTAATCAGTATCTGGTCTGCTTCTTCCATCTGTTTTCTCACAATGTATGCAGCGCTCTTATGCAGGCCCGAGTTTTTCCCTTCCAGAATGGCTTCCAGCCTTTCTGCATCTGCCATAATACTCAACGGTGCTACAGACAGACTGTCTGCAAAATGTTCCTTCAGCGGCTGAAGGATTGTAGCTGACAAATCCGTACAGCTTCCAACCGGTTCTGCTACTATCACATCGATTCCCTGACCGGAAATCTGCTGTATCGCTTCCGTAAATCCATTAAAATTACAGCAAAAACAGCTTCCGCTCACTTCAGAAACTACACCTCCGGTACTTTCCAGAAATGAAGTGTCCACTAATTCCGAAGCCTGATCATTCGTAATCAGTCCCACCTTTTTCCCTTGCTCTGACAGATGTTTTGCAGCATTCCATAACATGGTCGTTTTACCGGATCCCAAAAAACCGCCAACCAGTATTATTTTTATCTTCTTCATTTTACCTTCTCCCTTCCCTGCGGTTTATCCATCATGTTTTCCAGGATATGTGTGTATAGAATCCCCGCTGTAATCGCTCCCAGAATGGGAGATACTATGTACACCCAAAAAAATCCTCCGTGAGCATCCGGGAAAGCTGCGCTTCCCCATCCGAAGATCAGTGCTACAAGACGAGGTGCAAAATCCCTGGCAGGGTTTAATCCAGCCTGTGTCAGCGGTGCGATCAACACCAGGCAAGTGGTCACACGGTCAGCCCAATGAACAGTGGTGTAATCGCATTATCCGGCCTGCCCACATTTGCGCCCTCCGTCAGGGCAAAAATCAGAAACACAAGAACAAACGTGCCAAAAGTCTCTGCAAACATTGCATGCCCCATAGAGATTCCGGAAAAAGAATAGTATTCCCCGAACATTTTTGCTGTAGCTGCGGATTCCTGAGAACCACGCACAATTCCCTGTATGGCCTCTACTTGTGCGATATTGCTTCCGAACAGTCCGTAAACCGTCAGAGCACCCAAAAAAGCTCCACCAAACTGTCCCACCAGATACAGAGGAACATCCCTCCATGAAAGCCGCCTGCAAAAAGCCATCGCAAGCGTCACTGCCGGATTAAAATGGGCATTGCAGATATTCCTGGTTGCATAAATTGCCAGACACACACCAATCCCCCAGACAATGCCAATCTGAAATATTCCATGATACTCATTAAAACATACCGATACCGCTACAGAGCCGCAGCCAAACAGAACAAGAAAAAAAGTACCGATGAGTTCCCCTGTGCCTTCTCTTAAATAATTCATATCGTTTTTCCTTTCGTACATGATTCGATGGTTATCATTTGGCCGAAATGATGACATAAAATGCTTCCTATATGGAGCCGGATATTATTAGACAATGTCTAATAGTTGAAATCCATTATAGGAAGCATCTGTCTTTTTTTCTATGAATATTTATCTATTCCTGGTACTTTTTTTGTTTTTTCGTTACAGCACTTCATTAATCGCAGCTTCTAGTTCTTCCTTGGCAGGAACTATGGAACTGAATTTCAGTTTCCCATTGATATAGATGGCCGGCAGATTCTTAACGCCCATTTTCTTGCAGCGTGCAATGTTTTCTTTCTGAGTAAACTTATACTCAATCATGTCGATCTTATCTCCAAAGGTTGCTTTTGCCTCATTGGCCGCGCCCATCATATAGGTACATGCTGCGCAAGTAGCAGAATCCAGGGTGAATACCTCCATAAAAGGCTTCTCCAGATGTTCATAATCCGGCAGTTCTACCTCGATCTCATCATCTGCGGCCACATAATTCTTCACCATTTCTCTTACTTCGTCCGGATGCGTCACTGCCTGAACCACGCCGATGGTGTTCTCCACCGGAACTGCATAGGGCATATCACAGCCTGGTGAAAGAATAAAATTGCGCTTGTCTTCCATGCTGTCCAAAAGATCGATTACATACTTCATGTTATCCTGCTGGGTTCCGTGAAGCATAACGGTTGTAAGGGGAATATTGCCGCCAATACATACATTGTAGGAATCCGTAATCTTCTTTGCAGCAAGAAGATTAACATTTTCATCCACAGAGATGGCATCCGGTTTTGTCTTACACATGACTTCAATATTCCTGGTCGCATCACCGCAGACAAAGAACGAAGAATATGCACCTTTCTCACGGATATGGGCAAACAGGTCCGTAAACGGTTTCATCATAAATTCTTCAAAATGGCTGGACGAAATCTGAGAAATCAGCGGGTCAACCACCGCGATGACATCCATCCCGGCTTCAATATAGTAGTCTGCCATATGCTGAGCCACCTTGCCGCAATATTCCAGAAACTCCTCAACCGCTTCCGGATCATCAAACATATCCATGAAAATGTTATTTCCACGGAGATGAGCCGAAAGAGTGAACGGTCCGCAGATCAGTCCATAAAGAGCCGTATCGTCTCCCACGGATTCTTTTACCCTCTTCATAACGTCCAGAATCATCGGGAGACGTCCGTCTTCTTTGGTGGGGATCGTACATTCACAGGGAGTTACCAGATCTTCATCATCTTCCATAGGATGTGCGGACACAGAAGGCGGAGCATCGTCAGCCCAGGTAAGTTCACAGCCCAGACATTCTGCTTCAACCTGAAGGTCAAAAATAATCGGAAGTCCTGATGGTTTATACAGCTTATGTACCTCCATCAGTGCATTGTAGAGATTATCTCCATTGGAAAGTACTTCTTTTGCATTGCAGTTAATCAGCTGACCGGCATGTACACCGGCAAAAGGTACCCATGCAACCTGCGGGGTTTCTTCATGTCTTAAAGTTGCTAAAATTAGTTCTTTTGGTGTCATTTTTTATATCCTTTCTTTTGGAATTTTTCCAGAATTCGTTGATGATTTTATTATAAAATTTATTTTTTAATCGTCAATAGGATCGCCGCAAGTGACAAATACTGTCGCAAAATTCAATAAAAAATCCCAAAAACACAAATCCCTGGACTATGTCTAATAACATCTGTCAGTACAATCATTCCTGTTTTTGTACTTATTTTGGACAGAAAGCGTTTATATCTGGTACTGGTTCCTTTATCATCTATTTGTGTTCTCTTTATGCTTTCTTTATAAGCCCTGGGCTTCTGAATTTCCCGAAACAGCTTCTCTCCCGTTTCTGTAACGGTCACGTAGGTTCCTTCGCTTCCGTTTCCGTCGTAAGTCCACAATACCAGACCACGGTCTTTCAGTTTTTCTACCATTTTGGATGTCTGCCGCATTGTCAGCTGCATTTTATCTGACAAATCTTTTAAATAGGTCCGTCCATCCGGATTTGCTGCTTCTTCTCTTTCCGATGCTATGGTATATAAAGCAATATACTCCTGAAGTGTCCTTTTACAAAAACTCCAGATGCCAAACACGGAGCAACTTCATTTATAACGAAGAATGGGGTTGCAATCTTTCCTGAAAATTTGTATGATGAAAGAACAACGTTGAAAGGAGAAAGCGCTTTATGCGAAAAAGATATGTTTCTGCTCAGTAGTCTGAGCCTAAAATAAAAATCATTAAGCTCAGATGAATCCCCAAAATAACAGGAGGATTACAATGAGCTATATTAGTGCAGAGAGTGTTCTGCCAAAAGAACTGATCGAAACAATTCAACAATATGTAAGTGGAAAAACAATCTATATTCCTTGTAAAGAAAAAAAGGTCTGGGGCAGCCAGACCAAAACAAAACAATATTATATAACCCGGAATCAGGAAATCTGGTCCAGGCACAAACAGGGGGTTTCGGTAAAAACTCTTGCCGACGAATATTCCCTCTCAGAGAAAAGCATCCAGAGAATCATAAGAGCTGCGAATCAAATGGATGCCTCACTTCCATGAAAAAACAAGGGGCTGTGAAAAAAAGGAGTTGAAGAACTCCAAATTTCACAGCCCTTTTACTTTGTAGAATAATTCAAGTGAAAAATCCAAAAAAGGGTATAATCCCCCCTTACCCCATATGAATGCATTCTTTTGGGATCATGCAGCTTCTATGAGTCTCTTCTGTTTATTGTGAAATTTGTAAAGATTATAACCTATGGATACCAGAAATAACTCTAATCGCACAGAATCCAGACCTCTTCTTACAATTCTCTTATACCAACGGTCATATTTCATAATACCGAAAGTCCCCTCTGCCTGGATTGACCGATTCATCCGGAGTAAAGCCCCATGTATGCTTTCCAGATTTTCAAGAACCTCTTCATGCATGGAACTTAGTTCCTCGTTGATCCTCACTGTCCTGTTTTTATCCGTCTTTTTACATCTCTCCGCATATGGGCATCCACTGCAGTCTTCGCAGGTATAGTATTCTTCCTGCCGTCCATATTGGTTTCCCTTTACTGGTTTTCTATAGGCAAAATGGAATACTTTGCCGTTTGGACAGACTAACTGCCCTTCTTCATTCGTCTTGAAGTTTACTGCCCTGAACGGATCATTGTGATAACTTTTATCCTTTGTTTCCTTCTTGTACATAGGGAATTTCATGAACTTTTCCATCCCATGCTCCTGGCAAAAAAGATAATTGTTGAAGGATCCATATCCGGCATCTGCGATGGGATATCTGGGATAGAACCCGTATATCTCATAAAATTTTTCCATTAATGGGACAAAACAATCTATATCTGACCGGTGCTGCATGACTTCTACCACTGCGATATATTCATCAGCGACTCCAATCTGAATGTTATAAGCCGGTAATAACTGGTCATTTCCCATATAATCCTTTTTCATCCTCATAAATGTGGCATCATGATCAGTTTTGGAATAACTATTTCGATCGGAACCGCAGGTTTTGAGCTTAACCACATATTCCTTCAGTTTTTCCGTATATTCTTTTAATTTCTCATAATAACGCTGCTCACGGCTTTTCCTGTGTCCTCTTCCGGATACGAATTCTTTTTCATCTATATGGCAGAAAAAAGCATATCTGGACATAATAGCTTCGAGACTGTCAGGCGTGTATTCGGTATTTGTTTCGATCTTCAGTCCTGTATATGCCAGTGTTTCATTCATGTCTGTCAGCAGCTCTGTAATTTTTGCAAACAGACGATATCTGGACTTCTCCGTTGCCTTTTTCCATACCCAGGTATATTTATAATTTTGAGCCGTCAATGTACAAATACTGCAGGTCTACCCCATCTGTAGTTTCAATATAAGCCATAATAGCTTTAAAAATATCCTGGACAGATTCCTTGATCTCTTCATTAATAAAGTAGCTGAAGGCACGGTAACTTGGTGTTTCGTAATCCATCAGATACATATATCGGATATTTGTTTTACATCGATCTTCCAATTCTCTCAGGGATGCATACCCTGTGTCCATCAAACCGAATAAGACTGTCTTTAGCATGTTGACACGATTATATCCTGGCCTGCCAAGTTTAAATATCGGTTCAGGCTTCAGATATTTTTCTATTTCAATCTCCTCCATGATTTTGTCAAATGCTAATACCGGATCACAGATATCAAGAAAATCTGTAAGAAAGAGTGGTAATCTTCCCTGTTTTGGACTATAATATTTATCGGTATTATTCATAGCAGAATTATTATACCAAACAAAAAAGAACGCTTCCAGGTATTATGCCTAAAAGCGTTCTTTTTTTCATAGGACTTTTTTCACAGCCCCTTGACGTTTTATTTACTGCATTCTCTGGTGATATTTCCAGAAAGCAATGGTTTCTTTCAGGTCCTCTTCACTGGAGAATAATCCAAGAACCTCAGCTGTTTTGATGGCGAAATCAAGATACGCATTGGCCCGGGCTGTAATGACATTGCCATCCCACACCAGATCTTCATCCACAGAATGCGTAGACCGGACATTCTTCAATATCCCGGCGTTATCCAATACATCCACCCCTGCACAGATTCCCGCAATAAGTACCTGTTTTTCCTTCAGCTCCCCAAGAAAGCTCCAGATTTCCGGCTTATTGATGCCGTCAACGGCTCCGCCTGGCAGTATAAAACTTCTGATTTGCTCTCGATCCAGTTCTCCCAGAGATAGATCCGGCTGTACCGTAAAGCCCTCCATGACTCTCACCGTCCCACTGTTCCTGGCGCAGAAAACTAAATCACAACCGGAATAGCGCATAAAATAGCTGAGGGTTACAATTTCATAAAAGCAACAGCTGTCATAGATAAAAAATACGTCTTTCACACTTTACCTCCTTTCCGCTTCGCAGTTTTCTCAAATATCGGAGCTATCTTAACGACATTATAACAGATCTGCCTCTTGCAAAACAGAGGAATTAATATTCTCTGACCTTTTGATTCTTCATTTCTTTTCCCACATTGGTGCAGAATAATCCTTCCCTGTTACAGTAAACATATAGCATCTTTACTCCGTTGATCTTGAATCTGGCCTCTGCATTTCCTTCCGGATAAAGTTTTACCATCTGCATTCCGTCAGAAGATGCCGCCGCAACAAAGGAAATATAATGTTGTTTTGTCATTACGTGATCCATGCGCACATAATATTCATCTTCCACTTTCTCGATAAAAATCCTGTGGTTTTCATCCGACTCCTCCGCTGCAGCAGGACTTAAAGATACTCCATGACAGGTAATCACAGCCTCTCCCATACTGTGGATCACATTTCCACACACCGGACAAACATAGAATTTCGACCGCATCATATTGGCAGATCCATTTGTATTGAAAACAGCGTTGCCGGAAAGCAATTCTGTTATCGACACAGAAAAGGCAGCTGCAATCGGCTCCAGCAACGTAATATCCGGATATCCCCTGCCGGTATCACATAGTTAAAGATATTGGTGTCATTTAATCAATTTTGCCGATAAAGCGATAGAAGATTTCTACCTCCTGTTCCCGGCTTCCGTCCTCACCTTTGACCGCTTCATGGACAACGATTTTTTCAATCAGCGTATTCAAAAGTTCGGCGGTCAGTTCTGTTGGATTGACGCACTCTTTCATCAAGGCAATCCATTTTTCTGCGTCTGCGGCGTTCTGGCTTTCAGTGGCGATAGCGGATTGAAGCTGTTCAATCTTTGTGTCCAG
>JALEOU010000059.1 GCA_022766945.1 Fusicatenibacter sp.
ATAGAAAGGTGAGAGAAAAGTGCAAAGAATAGGAGTATTTGTCTGCCACTGCGGAACGAATATTGCGGCTACGGTCGACGTGAAAAAAGTCGTTGAGACCATCAGCAAAGAGCCGGGCGTTGTACATGCAGAAGATTACCAGTATATGTGTTCCGAGGCCGGACAGGAAAAGGTAATCGAAGCAATCAAAAATGAACACCTGACCGGTGTTGTCATCTGTTCCTGCTCTCCGCGTATGCATGAAGGTACCTTCCGCAAGGCAGTAGAAAAAGCGGGTCTGAACCCGTATCAGCTGGAGATTGCAAACATCCGTGAGCAGTGCTCCTGGATTCACAAAGACATCGAAGAGGCTACTGAGAAGGCCGTCATTCTGGCCCGTGCAGCCATCGCAAAAGTAATGCTGGATACACCCCTTCATCCCGGTGAAAGCCGTGTTGTAAAACGCGCGCTGGTGATCGGAGGCGGTATCGCAGGTATTCAGACCGCTCTGGATATCGCAGATGCCGGCTATGAAGTAGATATTGTTGAAAAGACTCCGAGTATCGGAGGAAGAATGTCTCAGCTTGATAAAACATTCCCGACACTGGACTGTGCTTCCTGTATTCTGACTCCCCGTATGGGAGAAGTCAACGCCCATGAGAAAATCAACATCTATACATATAGTGAAGTAGAAAAAGTATCCGGTTTTGTAGGAGATTTCAAAGTAGATATCCGCAAAAAAGCCAGATACGTGGATATGGATAAGTGTACCGGCTGCGGTGCCTG
The DNA here is from genome assembly GCA_022766945.1 of Fusicatenibacter sp. Lineage (GTDB taxonomy): Bacteria > Bacillota > Clostridia > Lachnospirales > Lachnospiraceae > Fusicatenibacter. The sequence goes on from JALEOU010000059.1 coordinate 766, forward strand.
CCAGGAAAAATGTCCGTCCAAAAAGACGCCAAGTGAATTTAACCGTGGACTGTCCAACCGTACTGCAATCTATACACCGTTTGCGCAGGCAGTTCCCAATGTCCCTGTCATCGATACGAATGCATGTATCCATTTCAAGACCGGAAAATGCGGAATCTGTTCCAAGGTGTGTGCAGCCGGTGCGATTGATTACAATCAGAAGGATGAGATTGTAACCAGAGAATACGGTGCCATTGTGGTAGCCACCGGATTTGACACCATCAGCCTGGATAAGTTTGATGAGTATTATTACAATCAGAGCAAGGATGTCATCACATCTCTGGAGATGGAGCGACTGATGAATGCAGCCGGACCGACAGGCGGAAAAGTAGTTCGTCTCTCCAACGGGGAACATCCGAAGGATATCGTATTTATTCAGTGTGTCGGCTCCCGTGATGTAACCTGCCGCGGCAAGAGCTACTGCTCAAAAATCTGCTGTATGTACACTGCAAAACAGGCGATGCTGCTCCGCGATCACTATCCGGATGTTAATGTACATGTATTCTATATTGATGTGCGTACACCGGGTAAAAATTTTGATGAATTCTACCGTCGCGCGGTGGAAGAGTATAACGTGGACTATATCAAAGGCCAGGTAGGAAAAGTATCGGAAGCTCCGAACGGCCGTTTGCTGGTACAGGGTTCCGATCTTTTGGATAACCGTCAGATTAAGATGGAAGCAGACCTTGTTGTGCTGGCAACTGCGATTGAGCCGAATAAGGATGTCAGAAAGATTGCCACTATGCTGACAGCCAGCATTGACAATAACAATTTCCTGACGGAGGCTCATGCAAAGCTGCGCCCGGTGGAATCTCCGACAGCCGGTGTGTTCCTTTCCGGTGTTTGCCAGGGACCGAAAGATATTCCGGAAACTGTTGCGCAGGCTGGAGCTGCTGCTATCAAGGTAGTGGGACTTCTCTCAAAAGACAAGCTGACCACCAACCCCTGCACCGCACAGTCCAATCCGCTGTTCTGTAACGGCTGTTCTTCCTGCGAAAAGGTATGTCCTTACGGTGCAATTTCCTATCAGGATCAGCAGGTGAATGATCACGGAATTCGTGAGGTAAGACGTGTGGCTGTTGTCAACAGTGCATTGTGTCAGGGATGCGGCGCTTGTACCGTTGCGTGTCCGTCCGGCGCTATGGATCTGCAGGGATTCTCCAACCGACAAATTCTCGCGGAGGTAGATGCAATATGCCGATAGATAATAATGAAAACAAAGAATTCAAGCCATTAATCGTGGCATTCTGCTGTAACTGGTGTTCTTATGCAGGAGCAGACCTGGCTGGTTCCAGCCGTCTTTCCTATCCGGCAGATGTAAAGATTATCCGTGTCCCCTGTTCCTGCCGTGTCAATCCGCTGTTTATTCTGCGCGCCTTCCAGAAAGGTGCAGACGGTGTGATTTTGTGCGGCTGTCATCCGGGAGACTGCCATTACACCACAGGAAACTATTATGCAAGAAGACGTATGACCCTTCTGTTCTCCATGCTGGATTATCTGGGGATTGAGAACGGACGTACCCGCGTTGAGTGGGTATCTGCCGCAGAGGGTGTGAAATTCTCTCAGACTATGAATGAATTCATCGAGCAGGTCAGAAGTCTTGGCGAAAATGTCAGATTGGAGGATTTACGATGCAAGAACAATTAATAGCACGCGCGAAAGAACTTCTCGCGGACGGCACCGTAGTCCGCGTCCTTGGCTGGAGAAAGGGCGATACCGATTTCAGTGCGGAGCCTGCATTCTTTGAGAACGGAAACGGCCTGGACGAATTTACCTATGACGGATTCTGCGGGGCCAATCTGAGTAAATATATGATTGCAGCTTCCAAACTGGAGGGAAAGACTCTGGTATTTCTGAAACCCTGCGATACTTACAGTTTCAACCAGCTGATCAAAGAGCATCGGATTGACCGGGATAAGGCTTATATCATCGGTGTGGGCTGTGACGGCAAGCTGGATATCGAAAAGATCCGCAGTGCAGGCTGCAAAGGAATCACTGCAGTACAAGAAGAGGCAGACACCCTGACGGTGGAAACTGTATATGGGAATAAAACTATTGCAAGAGAAGATGCGGTTCTGGAACGCTGCAAAGCCTGCAAGGGTGGAAAACATGTGGCATATGACGAGCTTTTCGAGGGCTGTGATGAGGAAAAGCCGGCGAAGGAAGGCCGTTTTGAGCTGGTTGAAAAGCTGGAAGCCATGGATCCGAAGGAACGCTTTGCGTTCTGGCAGGGAGAGCTTTCCAGATGTATCCGCTGCAATGCCTGTCGGAACGTTTGCCCGGCCTGCAGCTGTATCAAGTGTGTCTTTGACAACGATCGCTATGATACCGCGCAGAAAGCAAACACGACTTCATTTGAAGAGCAGATGTTCCATATTATCCGTGCATTCCATGTGGCAGGACGCTGTACAGACTGCGGAGAGTGCTCCCGCGTATGTCCGCAGCACATTCCGCTTCACCTTCTGAACCGCAAATTTATCAAAGACATCAATGAATTTTACGGAGAGTATCAGGCTGGAGAAGATACTGACAGCAGAGCACCGCTTACAAACTTTACGACGGATGACGTAGAACCGGGTATCGTCCGGGAAAGGGGTTAAGGGATGTATAAAATTAGCAAATCAAAGATGCCGGAACTTCTTGCACTGATTGCAGGCAAAATGGATTTGTTCCTTCCGGTAGACAATAACGGTACAGTAAATTTTGGTCTGTGGACAGAAGATGCCAGGGTGGATCTTGACACATTAAAAACAGTGAAATCTCCCAAGGATGCATTTTTCCCGCAGAGCGAAGTGCTGTATTCCTGTTACCGCAAAGCAAAAAAGACCACGATCGAACCTGCAGCGCTCAAAGATGCCCCGTTTGCAGTCTTTGGCGTTCGCCCCTGTGATGTTCGCGCTTTTGAAGTTCTGGATAAAGTGTTCCTGAGTGAACCGGCAGATGTTTATTATGCTGCAAGAAGAGAACACGGCATTGTAGTTTCTCTTGCATGCCATGAGCCGGAAGAGAGCTGCTTCTGCAAAGTATTCGGTATTGATGCAGCAGAACCGTCAGCCGATGTGGCGATGTGGCAGACCGGTGAGGAATACTGCTGGGAAGCAAAGACAGAAAAGGGAGAAAATCTGACAGCGCTTGTGGTCTCCCTTCTGGAAGCCTGTGAGGATACACAGGCTGTGGAAGAAGAAAAGGCGAAGATCCGTGATCTGGTGGATCGGATGCCGAACAGCCATCTCTCACTGGAGGGCTGGGGCCAGGGCAAGACAAAAGAACGTTTCGATGACCCGCGCTGGAAAGAACTTTCCGACGCATGTCTTGGATGCGGTACCTGTACCTTCTCCTGTCCGACCTGTCAGTGCTATGATATCAAGGATTTCAATACAGGAAATGGTGTTCAGCGTTATCGTTGCTGGGATTCCTGTATGTACTCCGATTTTACCATGATGGCAGGCGGTAATAACCGTACGACACAGATGCAGCGGTTCCGCCAGCGTTTCATGCATAAACTGGTTTATTTCCCGGATAACAATGACGGCATGTATTCCTGCGTGGGATGCGGACGCTGTGTTGAGAAATGCCCGCAGTCTCTGAATATTGTCAAAGTAATCAAACGCATGGGAGGTACGAAATAAATGTGCAATTGTGGAAGTGAAGAAAAGAAAAATGCTTTGCTGCCGCAGGTCGGCGTGATCACGGATATCCGCCGGGAAACCCCCGATGTGAAGACCTTCCGTATCGTCCGTCCGGACGGCAAGAAGCTTTTTGAGCATATGCCGGGTCAGTGTGCGATGCTCTGTGTACCCGGTGTGGGTGAGGCACTGTTTTCCATTACCTCATCTCCGACCAACAAAGAATATCAGGAATTTTCTATCAAGGAATGCGGCTGTGTGACAAATTATCTCCACAATATGGAAGTGGGAGATGAGGTCATGGTGCGCGGACCTTACGGCAATCATTTTCCGGTGGAGACAGTCTTAAAGGGACAGAACCTTTTGTTTATCGCAGGCGGTATCGGACTGGCGCCTCTTCGTTCTGTGATCAATTACGTGCTGGATAACCGCGACAATTACGGGACTGTTGATATCGTCTACGGTTCCCGTTCTGCGGACGATCTGGTACAGTTAAAAGAAATCCAGGAAGTCTGGATGAAGGCAAAGGACGTGAACGTCTACCTTACCATCGACCGGGAGCAGGAAGGCTGGGATGGCCATGTGGGATTTGTACCGGCTTATGTAAAAGAACTGAATATGACAACCGACAAGACGGCTCTGATCTGCGGACCGCCGATTATGATCAAGTTTGTACTTCAGGGGCTTCAGGAGCTCGGATTTGACAAAACACAGGTATACACCACGCTGGAGCTGCGTATGAAATGCGGAATCGGAAAATGCGGCCGCTGCAATATCGGAAGCAAATATGTCTGTAAAGACGGTCCGGTATTCCGCTGCGATGAGATCGATGAGTTACCGAACGAATATTAAACGGAGGTTGAGAGAAAATGCAGGAAATGGTAAATATTTACATTTACGGCAAAAAGTATTCTGTACCTGGTGATCTGACGATCATGACTGCCATGGAGTATGCCGGATATCAGTTAAAGCGCGGATGCGGCTGCCGTCACGGATTTTGCGGCGCCTGTGCTACGATTTACAGAATCAAAGGAAAAAATGAATTAAAAACCTGTCTGGCATGTCAGACACAGGTAGAAGAAGGCATGTATATCGCCAGCCTTCCGTTCTATCCTACCGATAAGAGAACCTACAACATGGAAGAGATCAGTGCAGAGCAGAGGGTCATGATGGACCTGTATCCGGAAATCTACAGCTGTATCGGCTGTAATGCCTGCACCAAGGGATGTCCGCAGAATCTGAACGTTATGCAGTATATCGCATACGCGCAGAGAGGTGATTTCAGGAAATGTGCGGAAGAGTCCTTTGACTGTATCGGCTGCGGTATCTGCGCATCCCGCTGTCCGGCAGGTATCTCCCATCCGATGGTCGGAGAGCTGGCAAGACGTCTCAACGGAAAATATGTTGCACCGAAGAGTGAGCATGTTAAAAATCGGGTAGCCGAGATCAACGAGGGCAAATTCGATGACCTGATTGAACAGGTAATGAACAAGCCGATCGAAGAGATCCAGGAACTGTACAACAACCGTGAGATTGAGAAATAAGGAGGGAAGATCTGATGTACACATTAGCCAATATGCAGGACTCAATCAAAAAGGTAGAAGCTACCAGAGCCCAGAGAATGGCTTCTGAGCCAAGAAGAATGACAGCGGATGAAAAAGATGCCCTTCTTGCAGCTTATCATCCGGATTACAAGGAAGATGGATTTATCACTCTGAAGGTTGGACCGAATAAAGGAGAAAAAGTTCCCACAGAGCTTGGTTATCTGCTGGAATCCAACAGCCGTATTCTGGGTGTGGACATTGACCTTGATAAGGTAGATTATGATGTGGATGTTTTGATTATCGGTGCCGGCGGTGCAGGTTCTTCCGCAGCCATCGAGGCCCATGAAGCCGGAGCAAATGTGATGATTGCGACAAAACTTCGGATCGGTGATGCAAACACGATGATGGCAGAAGGCGGAATTCAGGCAGCGGACAAGGAAAATGATTCTCCGGCACAGCATTATCTGGATGCATTCGGCGGCGGACATTTTGCTGCAAGACCGGAGCTGTTGAAAAAGCTTGTCATGGAAGCACCGGATGCAATCAGCTGGCTGGAAAATCTCGGTGTTATGTTTGACAAGGATGAGACCGGACGCATGGTAACAACCCATGGCGGCGGTACTTCCAGAAAGCGTATGCATGCATGCCGTGACTATTCCGGAGCCGAGATTATGCGTACCCTTCGAGATGAAGTGATCAACCGCGGAATTCCGGTTGTAGAGTTTACTTCCGCTGTGGAATTGATTATGGATGATAAGGGACAGACCGCAGGTGCTGTTCTGCAGAACATGGAGACCGGCGAGTATCTCGTGGCAAGGGCAAAAACCGTGATCATCGCAACTGGTGGTGCAGGACGTCTTCATTACAATAATTTCCCGACTTCTAACCATTACGGTGCAACCGCTGATGGTCTGGTGCTGGGTTATCGTGTTGGCGCTCCGCTTTTGTATCAGGATACGATTCAGTATCATCCGACCGGAGCTGCTTATCCGTCTCAGATTTTCGGCGCGCTGGTAACTGAGAAAGTTCGTTCTCTGGGTGCTATGCTGGTCAATGTGGACGGCGAAGCATTTATGCATCCGCTGGAGACACGTGATGTGTCTGCGGCAAGCATTATCCGTGAGTGTTCTGCAGACCGCAACAAAGGAGTAGAGACTCCGCAGGGAAAAGCAGTCTGGCTGGATACTCCGATGATTGAGCTGATTGGCGGCGAAGGAACCATTGAGAAGAGAATTCCTGCGATGTTCCGTATGTTCATGAACTATGGCATTGATATGAGAAAAGAGCCAATCCTAGTTTATCCGACTCTGCACTATCAGAACGGCGGTCTTGAGATTAACGGAGAAGGATTTACCAACACGGTTGGCAATCTGCTGGTAGCTGGTGAGGCTGTGGGAGGAATCCACGGCAGAAACCGTCTGATGGGTAACTCTCTTCTGGATGTCATTGTCTTCGGACGTGACGCCGGAAAAGCAGCTGCTGCAAAGGCAAAAGAAGTAACACTTGGCAAGATGAATCTGGATCATGTGGAAGCATATGCGAAGACACTGGAAGAGGCTGGTATTTCCACCGGAATGGTATCTCCGCAGCTGCTCCCGGATTATGCCGGAAAGAGACATCTTTAAAATAAAGCAGCGGTTTGGCACTGCGCCAAATCGCTGCAAGTACCATAGAAAGGTGGATGTAAGATCATGCGTGAAATTCAGGCAAGTGTGATTACGGATGTAGTGGAAAAGCTTTGCATAGAAGCTAACTACCATCTTCCGAATGACGTAAAATGTGCGATTACGGGATGCCGCGCCTGTGAGGACGGTGAGATCGCGAAAGGTGTTCTGGATAAGATCATTGAGAATTACGAGATTGCAGATTCCCAGAATGTACCGATCTGCCAGGATACCGGTATGGCATGTGTATTTCTGGAAATCGGACAGGATGTACATATCGCAGGCGGAGATCTGACGGAAGCAGTCAATGAAGGTGTGCGCAGAGGATATGACAGGGGGTATTTAAGAAAATCTGTCGTTAAGGATCCGGTAAGAAGAGGAAACACCGGGGATAATACACCTGCCATGATGTATACAGAGATTGTTCCGGGCGAACAGATCAAGGTGACAGTCGGACCGAAAGGCTTCGGAAGCGAAAACATGAGTATGATTCGTATGTTTAAGCCATCCGCAGGTCTGCAGGGAATCAAAGACTTCATCCTTGAGGTTGTTGAGACTGCAGGACCGAATCCCTGTCCTCCGATGGTAGTTGGTGTCGGTATTGGCGGAACCTTTGATAAATGTGCACTGCTGGCAAAGAAGGCACTGATGCGTCCGATTGATTCCAAGAATCCTGATCCGTTCTATGCAGATCTTGAGAAGGAAATGCTGGAGAAGATCAACAAGCTGGGAATCGGACCTCAGGGATTTGGCGGAAAGACAACGGCGATCGGTCTGAACATCGAGACTCTGCCGACTCATATTGCGGGTATGCCCTGCGCAGTTAATATCAACTGCCATGTTACCCGCCATAAAACGGAGGTGATCTGATCATGGAAAAACATATTCAGCTGCCGTTAACAGAAGAACTGGCAAAAGCCCTGCATGCAGGAGACACCGTGTATTTGAGCGGAACCATCTATACTTCCCGTGATGCCGGACACAAGAGAATGTGTGAAGCTCTCGCAAGAGGCGAGGAGCTGCCTTTTGACCCGACAGATGCTACTATCTATTATGTTGGTCCGACCCCTGCAAAACCAGGTCAGGTGATCGGCTCTGCCGGCCCAACTACCAGCGGTCGTATGGATGCATATGCACCGACTATGATGTCTGTGGGTGCAAGAGGAATGATCGGAAAAGGCGCCCGTCTGCCGGAAGTGGTAGAAGCAATGAAAAAATACCACGGCGTGTATTTCGGAGCGATCGGCGGAGCAGGAGCCCTGCTGGCAAAATGTATTAAAAAAGCAGAACTGATCGCATACGAAGATCTTGGCGCAGAGGCGCTTCGCCGTCTGGAAGTTGAGGATATGCCGCTCTTTGTCATCATTGACAGTGCAGGAAATAACCTGTATGAGATGGGAAGAGAAGAATATTTAAAGGCACACAAAGAGTAAATAACAGAACAAGGAGTTATAAAAACGATGAATGTTGAAACAATCAGCAACCTTCTGGAAGCACTGATGATTCTGTTTTTTGGACTTTCCTGGCCGATTTCCATCCGGAAATCCTATGTGTCCAGAACAGCAAAGGGAAAGAGTCTGTTCTTTGAAGTATTCATCTGGATCGGATATGTATTCGGAATTGCAAGAAAATTCCTGGATTACAGTGCAAATCCGGCCCGCGGCTGGGTATTTTTCCTGGCATGGGCATTCTATTTCCTGAATATTGCAGAAATCACAGTTGATATTCTGCTGTATTTCAGAAATGTGAAACTGGATCAGAAGAAAGAAGCAGGGAAATAAATAGAACAGGTAAGGCCGTTTTGCAGTCGTAATTTGGTAATTGCGACTGCAAAACGGCCTTTTTTCTGATTTTGTAAATATCAGCTTTGCGGAAGCGTTGTTAAAATTACTTGTAAAGGCGGAAAAAGCATTGTATACTTAGTTCAGCTAGAAAACAAATTGAGGGAGAGACTCATGGGAAAAGATTTAAACATCTATACGATTGCGCGTGAAGCCGGAGTATCGCCTTCTACGGTTTCCCGTGTTATGACGCAGAGTGCAAATGTCAGCAAGGAAAAGCGTCAGAAAGTGGAAGAGGTGATACAGAAATATAATTACCGTCCCAATGCTCTTGCCCGCGGACTGAGCAATACGAGATCTCATGTTATCGGTCTTCTGGCGGCGGATCTGGAAAATCCGTATTATTCGGCACTGATCACAAGTTGCGAAAAGGAAATCAACCAGTACGGATACGTTCCAATGATCTGTTCTGCTGCGCTTGGCGATTGCCAGGAAGCGGAGTATTTACAGAAAATGTATGATATGAGAGTAGAAGCGATTGTAATGATGGGCGGAAAGTCAGACTCGAGATTGTTGGACAGGAAATACGCGGAACTGGTGAATCAGGTGAGGGAAGATATTCCGATTGTGACAACCGGAAAACTGAGAGGAACAGAATGCCATCGTGTGAATGTTGATGAGGAAGGAGCGATAGAACTCGCCATGGATCATCTGATTCAGCTGGGACATTCCCGGATTGCAATGGTTGGCGGGTATAATCACGTGAGATCGACTTACGATAAACGGGTGCGCTATCAGAGAATACTGGAAGAAAACGGGCTGGTATTCGACAGTAATTATATTGCGGATTCGGAGTATACGATTGATGGCGGATACCGGGCTATGAATCGGTTATTTGAAAGAAAGGAGATCCTTCCGACCGCTGTGATAGCGATCAATGATTTCAGCGCGGTTGGAATTATGCGTTCCATCAAGGAACACGGGCTTGAGATTCCTCAGGATATTGCGTTGGTAAGCTTTGATAATACCTTCATTGCGGAAGCTGTCATGCCAAAGCTGACCAGTGTGAGCTATGAACTGGAGGATTTTGGAATCCGTCTGATCCAGACAGTGATTGATCTGATCGAGAAAGAGGAAGTTCCGGCTCTGCAGAAATCCTCCGCGAAGCTGGTAATACGGGAATCCAGCGGTACGGTACTGGAGAACTGACATCAAAGAACATAAGGGAAAAGCAGCAGATAAATCTGAGTTGATATACAGATTTGCCTGCTGCTTTTTTGTGCGCAGCCTGGAAAAAGCAGTATTCTGAGGTGCTTCATCCTTTGATATGAGCATAATGCACAATGGAATAGTGATTAATTTGGCGATAAAACACAATATGACAAAAATGAGTTGACAGATATCCGTGAAAGTGCTAGAATAAAAAACGTGAAAGCGGTTTCAAATTTACATCCAGAATCCGCAAAAATAAGGAACGGGAGGGAGAATGATTTCTATGAAAGCAGCCCAAAAGAAAAAAAAGAAAGGTTTTTTTTACAACTTGTACAAGTATCGTACACTGACACTGATGTGTCTGCCGGCGATAATTTTCTTCTTTGCATTTAACTACATGCCTTTGCCGGGTCTGTGGGTCGCATTTGTCAATTACAACATGAAGTTGGGTATTTTTAAGAGTCCGTTTGTCGGACTGAAGAATTTCGAATTCCTGGCAACATCAGGTAAGCTGTGGGTGCTGACCAGAAACACACTGCTGTACAATCTGGCATTCATTATCCTGGGTAACTTTTTTGCAGTTCTTGTGGCAATTCTGCTGAATGAAATGCATTCCAAGTATTTCAAAAAAGTTTCACAGACGGTTATGCTGCTGCCGCATTTTATTTCTCAGGTATTGATTGGTGTATTGGTTTACAACCTGCTGAATTATGATACCGGTCTTGTGAATGTAGTATTAAGCGGACTGGGACTGGAAAAGTGGCAGCCTTATGCGGATCCGAAAGTATGGCCGTACATTATCGTAATTGTGAGTCTGTGGCAGAGCGTTGGCTACGATTCCATTGTTTACTTTGCAGCTATTTGCGGTATTGACGCAGAGATGATTGAAGCCTCCAAGATGGACGGCGCAAATGGATTCCAGAGAATCCGCTACATAATTCTTCCATCCCTGAAACCGACGATCATTATCCTTCTGCTTCTGGCAGTCGGCGGTATTATCAAAGGTAACTTTGGTCTGTTCTACAACATCATCGGCAACAACTCCCTCCTGTACGAGACCACGGATATTATTGAGACCTTTGTATACCGGTCAACGATGGTTGAGTTTAACTTCTCGACGGCGTCTGCAGTCGGCCTGTATCAGTCGATTGTTGGTTTTGTGATCGTTCTGGCGATGAATGGACTTGTCAAGAAGATCGATCCGGACTATTCCCTGTTCTAGGATAAAGTGGAGGCAATTATGGCAAAGAATAATGAAAGAGAAACAAAACAACATATTAAATTAGGTGCATCGGATAAACTGATCAGAGGCTTTGGCTATGTAATGATTACAATCTACTGTATTGCCTGTGTTCTTCCCTTCGTTATGATTCTGAGCACTTCGTTTACTTCAGAATCCTATATCCGCAGACACGGTGTTACACTTATTCCGAAAGAGTTTACAACAGTAGCGTATAAAGCAGTTCTCCAGGGAAGTATGATCTGGAAATCCTATGCGCTGACGATCGTCATGACTGTATGCGGTACATTTTTGGGTCTGATGATTATCGCAATGACCGGTTATGCACTGCAGAGAAAGGATTATCCTTTCCGAAACGCGATTTCCTTCTACATCTATTTTACCAGCCTGTTCAGCGCCGGTCTGGTGCCCTACTATTTGTTGATGACACAGACATATCATCTGAAGAATAATTACCTGGCAGTGTTCCTGCCGCTTCTTATGAACTCGTGGCTGATCATTATGATGAAGAACTTTGTAAAGTCGATTCCTTATGAGATTACAGAGTCCGGCAAGATCGACGGCGCGGGAGATATGAACATTTTTGTGTCCCTGATTCTTCCGATGTTAAAGCCGGCACTTGCAACGATCGGATTGTTCCTGGCTCTCGGATACTGGAATGAGTGGTACAACTCTTCTATTTTCCTGAGTGCGAAGGTGGAAGTAAAGCCTCTGCAGTATACCCTGTACGAGGTTGTCAATAAGGCAGCTTCCCTTCGAAATTCCATGGCAGCTCAGTATGTTGCATTGGATGACACACCGACAGAAAGTATTAAGATGGCGAATGCAATTCTGGCGACCGGTCCGATTATCATGGTATATCCTTTTGTACAGAAATATTTTATCGGCGGTATCACGGTTGGTTCTGTAAAGGGTTGATTTACGGGAAAATCACTTGTCTGCTTTTGAGAGAAGCAGAGTGATAATAAATTTTAATGGAGGTATCATATGAAAAGAAAAGTACTTGCAGTATTGCTGGCAGCCAGCATGGTAGGAAGCCTGGCTGCATGCGGAAGTGACGGAAGCGGCAGTTCCTCAAGCTCAAAAGATGGCAGCGGCACAAACGAATCCACAGGTTCCGGTGAGGAAGGTTCTGATGGTGCATCATCTGCCGGAGAGACATCTGACATTGACACATCAGAGCATGTGGTAATTACCTATCTGACCGTCGGCGACAAACCGAACAACACAGCAAATGAGGACATCTTAGCTGAGCTGAACAAGATCCTCACAGAGAAGGTAAATGCCGAGCTGGACGTTTACAACATCGGCTGGACAGACTATATGTCCAACTATCGTCTGACTCTGACCCAGATGGACGGCAGCGTTGACCTGGTTAGTGCTGCAGACTGGATGGAAGAGTGGGCACTTGCAAAAGACGGAGCATTCCTGACGCTTACCGAAGACATGTTATCCACCTATTGCCCGACCACTTATTCTGAGGTTCCGCAGGAACACTGGGATATGTGTAAATACAACGGCGAGATTATGTTCATCCCGGAGGACAGCTATACTCAGAGAACGAATCACGGCTTTATCTATCGTCTGGACTGGGCAAAAGAAGCAGGTCTGGAAGACGGTGTGCACAGCTGGGATGATCTGACAGAGTACTTCAGATGGGTGAAGGCTAACAAAGAAGACGTGATTCCGTGGGATGTTTGCGGCGGCAACTCTGTCTGGGAGAATCTTGGCGGCTGGCTTACTTCTAATGTAGATGAGCTGCTCTGGGGGGTTGGTGCAACGAATACCGGTACCATAATTAAACAGACTGAGGATAACAAGGTTTACAATCAATATTTTGAGTACAGAGATGAACTCGTTGAATATGCGAAACTGATGAAAGAGTGGGATGAAATCGGCGTTTGGAGAACCGACGTTCTGAACAACACCTCTTCTGATAACCGTGCAGACTACAGAATCGGCAAGACATCGGTTGATCAGCATCATACTCAGACCTGGACTGATCTGGTAAGCCCTGGCATTGCAAACAACACCATTTATCAGGATGATCCTGATGCAGAGTCCGGCTTCTTCTGGTTCGGCGAAGAGAAGAATCATGTGACAAATGAGTCCGTTGTACATGGAACTATGGCTATTTCCGCAGCAAGTGAGAATCCGGAGAGAGCTCTGATGGTTTATGATCTGCTCCGCAACGATCCGGAATGCTATCGCCTGATCAACTATGGTATCGAAGGAAGACAGTACGCAATCAATGAAGAAGGCGAGAGATACGTACCGGATACCTATGACAAAGAAAAAGATGAGTTTATGTTTGACTTCTGGGAAGGCCGTACCGATAAGAATGAGCTGAAGGATGCCAGACTGAACTGGGATGCAATCGATGCAATGTATGAAACACTTGATGCTGCAGGCGTAGACAATCCTTATCTGCAGTTCGTATTTGATCAGGATCCTGTACAGACACAGATCAGCAACGTAACTCAGGTTACTGACAAATATATGAAATTGCTCACCTATGGTAAATACGATGGCACAGCAGAAGAATTCATTGACAAATTCCTTGACGAACTGAAAGCAGCAGGCGTGGAAGATATCGATAATGAAGTACAGCGTCAGCTGAATGAGTTCTACGGTGTCAATGAGACAGCAGCGCCGATTGAATAAGGAATAATGCAGAATTGTCATTCGGATAGTTTCTCGGAGATGATGGAGGGGTATGGGCAGATTCGTCCCATGCCCCTCTTTCTGATTCCGTGACGGAGAGGATATTTTATGGAAATAAAGGGTGTAAATCTGGGAAACTGGCTGGTATTGGAAAAATGGATGAATCGTTCTCTGTTTTCAGGAACCGCTGCAGAAGACGAATACTATCTTCCAAGAAGACTTCCCAGGGAAGTATATGAGGCGAGGATTCAGACACACAGAGATGAGTATATCACGGAACGCGACTTTGCACGTATCCGTTCTTTTGGATTGAATGCAGTGCGAATACCGGTGCCCTATTTTGTCTTTGGAGACAGAGAGCCTTTTATCGGCTGTATCCAGGAGCTGGATAAGGCGTTTTGCTGGGCAGAGAAATACGGACTGAAGATCCTGATCGATCTGCATACGGCGCCCGGCGGACAGAACGGGTTTGACAACGGTGGAATCTGCGGTGTGTGTAAATGGTCCCAGATACCGGAAGAAGTAGATTTTGTATTCAGCGTACTGCAGCGGCTTGCACAGCGCTATGGAAACCGGGAGGGCCTGTTTGGGATTGAAATCCTCAATGAGCCGATTCTGGAACAAAACTGGGAGAAAATGAACGTTCAGGCACGCTATATCCCTGTAGATCAGCAAATGGCAGAGGGAAGCAATGGACATCCGCTGTCCTTTATTAAGCAGTTTTATCAGGATGCTTATGACGTCCTTCGCACATACATGTCTGCAGACAAATACGTGGTATTTCATGATTGCTTTGAACTTACGATCTGGAAGGATTTCATGAGAGAGGAAAAGTATCAGAATGTAGTACTTGATACGCATCTGTATCTGATGGGACCGGATGAGCTTGGCTGTGAACGGACAGCGGACAGTTATGCAAAGTGCATCCGGGAAAGCTATGGGAATGCCGTGGCAGAGATGCAGCAGTATTTCCCGGTGATTGTCGGAGAGTGGTGTCTGAGCAATGCTTTATGCACCAAAAAGCGAGAGGCGTCAATGTCTGCGGAAGAAAAGAAGGCAATCTATCAGGACATTGCCAGGGCGCAGCTGGATGCATGGAAAAATGGTTCGGGATACTTTTTCTGGAGCTATAAACTGCTGCTGGATCTGACCAACCGTACAGACGAAGTCGGTTCCGAAGCATGGGATATGGGCCGCTGCATAGATGAAGGATGGCTGCAAAAAGAGTGGCTGTAAACAATAAGAGCTACTGTTTAGACCGCACGCGTATGGTGTCATCTGAACAGCAACAAACGGGAACGTTATTTCCGAAATCAAGGAGGGTGTATGGATAAGTTTGAAATCAGGGATGAATTCTACCTGAACGGGGAGAAAATTAAAATTATCTCCGGAGGAGTTCATTATTTTCGAATTGTACCGGAGTACTGGGAAGATCGACTAAAAAAATTAAAAGCACTTGGATGTAATACGGTAGAGACATATATTCCGTGGAATCTTCATGAAAAGCGAAAAGGAGAGTATGACTTTACAGGAATTCTGGATGTTGTAAAATTTGTGAAAACTGCACAAGCGTTAGGATTGTGGGTAATCCTGCGGCCGTCTCCCTATATCTGCGCAGAGTGGGAGTTTGGAGGACTTCCCTGGTGGCTGTTAAAAGAAGACGGAATGAAACTGCGATGCATGTATGAACCATATTTGAAGCATGTCAGTGACTATTATCATATACTGTTTGAGATCATCCGACCGCTCCAGATTACAGAGGGAGGCCCGGTTATTTTCATGCAGGTGGAAAACGAATATGGATATTATGGGGATGACAGTGCATACCTGGAGTATATGAAAAATCTGATGATAGAATGTGGCTGTACCGTGCCGCTGGTCACTTCAGATGGTCCCTGGGGCGATGCGTTTTCCTGCGGAAAACTGGAAGGTGCACTTCAGACCGGAAATTTTGGTTCGAAGGGAAAAGCCCAGTTTGCTGTGATGAGAGAAAAGATTGGAGAGAAACCTCTGATGTGTATGGAGTTCTGGGTTGGTTGGTTTGACAACTGGGGCGTTGAATGCCATCAGAGAGGCGATCTGGAGGAACATGTGAAAGATCTGGATGAAATCTTAAGCGAGGGGCATGTGAATATCTATATGTTTATCGGCGGAACGAATTTTGGATTCATGAACGGATCGAATTATTATGATGTTCTCACACCGGACGTCACTTCCTATGATTACGATGCTCTGCTCACGGAGGATGGACAGATCACTCCGAAATACAATGCTTTCCGGGAAGTGATTTCCAGATATGCAGCGCTTCCGGAAAATGAGGTTCCGGAAGCTATTTTGCGAAAAGCGTATGGAAAACTCGAGATTGTTCGAAGCGCGGATCTGCTTGAAAACCGGAACAATATTGCACAGGTAAAAGAAAGTGTTTATCCGGTATCCATGGAGAAGCTTGACCAAGGGTACGGTTATATTTTATATGAAAGCGCCCTGGAAAAAGAAAAGGAGATTGAGAAGATCCGGCTGTATGGTGCAAACGACCGTGCAAACATTTTTGTGAACGAGACGCCATCAGCAACGCTTTATGATCGGGAACTTCTCGATGAGGTTACTTTTGAACAGCCGTTGACGGACTGCAAAAAACTGGATATTCTTGTGGAAAATATGGGGCGTGTCAATTTCGGACCTTCCCTTGAACTTCAGAGAAAGGGAATTGACCGCTGTGTTACCGTAAATGGTCATCAGCATTATAACTGGAAGATGTATAATCTGCCGATGGAGGATCTGTCGGGACTGGATTACACAAAGCCGGCCAGAAAAGGACTTCCGGGATTTTATGAATTCCGGTTTACGGCGCAGGAAACTGGAGATACTTTCCTGGATTTTGAAGGCTGGGGCAAGGGCTGTGTGCTGGTCAATGGTTTTAACATCGGAAGATTCTGGGAGATTGGCCCGCAGAAGCGTCTGTATATTCCGGCTCCGCTTTTAAGAGAAGGAGAAAATACGATCCTGATATTTGAAACAGAAGGCAAACATACCGGATCTATTCTACTCTGTGACGAACCGGATCTTGGTTAATGCCGGGGGATTCTTATGTACTTTACTATGAACAGTCGTTTTCTTCCGCTGGTGCGGCTGGTTGACCGCACCGCGCTGGGACCATCCAATATTCACAAGAAGCGAACGCCCCACGAGTACATCATCTACCTGGTGACAAAGGGAGAACTGTTCCTTGCGGAGGATGGGATACCCTATCATCTGAAAGCCGGCGATTTCATGATGTTTCATCCGGAGCTTTATCAGGAAGGACGGCGTGTTACTTCATGTGAATACTATTATATTCACTTTGATCATCCGGAAATTACCTTCACACAGGAGAGTGACGAACTGATGCGGAACCGTATGCTGGAGATACGCAAGGAGGCTCTTCGAAGTGATGCCTGCTGCCGGACGGAGGAACAAAAACATGATCTGATCATACCCAAACATTATCACTTTCAGGACGAATCTGTATTTCCGGGACTTTGCCGGATGCTGAGCCAGATTCACAGTGAGAATATCAATCATATGGAGAATTATAAGGCACTTTGTGCCTGCAGTTTTCTTGAGTTCCTGATTACGGTTTCCAGGCAGTATCTTTCAGAAGAAATACAAAAATGCGGGTCTGCTTCCTCCCGGAGCTATCAGAAGGTGCTGGAAGTACTCGGTTATCTGCATAATAATTACGGTGAATCGATCAGCGGAGACTCTCTGGAAGAAAAATTTAACTGTAACTTTGATTATCTCAACCGGATTTTCCGACAGAATATCGGAAAACCGATTTTCCAGTATTTGAGTGAGCTGCGGATCAATCATGCAAAGGAACTGATCACTACCACCTCTATGAGAGTGACACAGATCAGTGAGCGGGTTGGTTTTGTGGATGAAAGCTATTTCAGCAAAGTCTTTAAGCGACAGACCGGGATCTCTCCGACAGACTATGCAAAAACGGTGCTCCGCCGGTAAAATAAGATTAGCAGAGGGCTTACCATCGGCAGAGTTCTGTGGTATGCTTTTGCTAAGAAGATGACAGGAGGATAAGTAGCATTATGAAACTGAAATATCTGGGAACGGCAGCTTATGAAGGAGTTCCTTCACTGTTTTGCCGATGTCGTGTTTGCCGGAGTTCTTTGAAACTGGGCGGACGGAATCTGCGTTCCCGCTCACAGGCCATTGTAAATGATGAGATTTTGCTGGATTTTCCGCCGGATACGGTTTGGCACGGGATGCGGTACGGTCTTGACTGGGACAGGATCAGTGACTGTCTGATCACGCACAGCCACAGCGATCATTTGTATCCGGAAGATGTGGAGATGGCCAGTCCGGAATACACCGAACAACACAGCCCGATTCGTTTTTACGCTGCTCTGGATGGCTATGAAAGACTGCGGAAAGTGACGGACAGGGAGTTCATGAAACAGCAGGCAATCCCGAATCTGATTGAGCCTGGCAAACGTTTTTGTATCGGGACAGAGGGACAGTATTCCGTATTGCCTCTATGGGCAAATCATGATCCGTCCACATCGCCGGTGATCTATTCCATCAGCTGTGGTGACAAGCGTATGCTGTATGCCCATGACAGCGGGATTTTTCCGGAAGCATCCTTTGAAAGACTTGCGGGAGAGGGGCATTTTGACCTGGTATCTCTGGACTGCACAGGATGCCTTTCTAAAGGCTGGCGTGACGGCCATATGTGCCTGGAGACAAATCTGGAGGTTTTGGAGAGAATGCGGAAAATGCAACTGATCGATGACCAGACAGTTGTGGTTCTGAATCATTTTTCTCATAACGGAGGACAGAATTATGAAGAGATGCAGCAGGAAGCTGACAAGTACGGTATTCTGGTATCCTATGACGGTATGGAGATTGAATTTTAAGCAGCATAACATAAGCAAAACAAACAGGAGCCTGATCAGGCTCCTGTTTGTTTTGCAGTGAGTGTTTTTTTCATCCATTTGCGTGACCGCCATCGCAGGTAATAATTGATTCCGCGGAATGCTTCATCCATGGAAAAGGCAATCCAGCATCCTGCAAGGCCAAGCCCGAGCTTAACACCAAGAATGTAGGAGAAGAGGACACTTATCAGCCAGCAGGAGATGATCGAGACGGCCATGGGAAAGAGAACATCGCCGGCGCCGCGAAGTGAATTTTCCTCGATATGGTTAAACCCGCGGAAGATTTCCACGAAAATATCGAGAAAGAGAAGTGCAGATCCGGCACGTAAAATAACAGGGTCATCTGTGAAAAGTCCAAGCAGCGGACGTCCAAACAAAAAGAGCAGGACAGAGAGTGTGGTGTTCAGGAGCAGAGTGACTTTCAGATTCTGAAGATTCAGACGATACGCCTGTTCATAACGACCTGCGCCGGAAAGATAGCCGATCAACAGGGAGGTGGAGAGTCCCAGGGACATGCCAAATACGTAGACATAAAATACGAGATTGGACACATAAATCTTTGTGGAGATCGCATCCACACCAACGATGGCGATGATGGAGGTAGTAACCACCTGTGATATATTGTAGGACAGTGAGCTGATGCCTCCGGGAATGCCCACCTGAAGAATTGTTTTGATCATTTTCAGGGTGTGGAGAGATTTTCCGACAAGATTCAGACCCATGGGAATACGAAACAGCAAAATGATCATGACGAGAAGAGAACATCCACGACTGAAAACATTACACCAGGCCACGCCGGAGACCCCGTGCAGCGGCAGCTCTATGGGCCGGAAGACAACCAGATAGTTGAGAAAGGCATTCAGCGCGTTCATTCCAAGAGAAACACAGACAGAGATTTTCGGTCTTCCATAACTCTTAAAGACAGAGGAAATCACCAAGAACATTGCCTGAAAGAAGGAAAACCGCATGCAGATACGAAAGTAAACCACAGCATCTGCAAACACCTCTCCCTCGATGTGCATCAGGCGCATACAGGGTTCTGCGAGAAGAGACATCAAAAGACTTAATCCCAGACTCAGAATGCCGCCGACAGTCAGGGCACAGAATACTGCGTCAGAGGCTGTTTCCTGATTTTTCGCACCCAGGTTGTGACTGATGACGATGGAAGCTCCGGTGCCGATCAGTGTGTAGAAGGTGGAGAGCATTCCGACAAACTGGCTTGCGGCTCCCACAGCAGCCACTGCATTGTCTGAAAAATAAGAGAGGGTAAACGTATTGACCGTTCCCATCAGATTCATCAGAAACATTTCCAGGAAAAAGGGAAGAAAAATTTTGGAAAGTGTCATGGTTCCCTGGGGCGTTTCCACACACCCCAGGGTTTTATCATAAGAGAAAGTCATAAAAAATCAGTCCTTTCCAATCCGAAGAACAGCAGGTGTCAGCGGTTCTCCGCTTACGGTAAGCTCCATCACAGCGCTAAAGGGACGCAGGAACAGAATCATACGTCCCTGGAAGACGCGGCGGGAGGAACTGGTGTAATCTGTACAGTCACTGATATCACCGTTTTCAATTCCGAGGAGTGTTCCGCCATTGACGGTAACTTGAAGAAGGCTGGCATCCGTCACGACAAGACGGTCGTTTTGATCCAGTACCGATACCTCTACCTGCACGATTTCCGGGACATCCCCGGTTACGGAAACAAGATCTGCCTGCCTGCCGGAGGATTTCCACTCGCTTAGATGGATCCGGCAGGGGGCATAAACCGTCTCAAGTGTGTGGAAAGCTGTTTTTTGAGAAAACGGATCGGAAGCCGTCACTTGAATGGAACCGGATGCAAAGGGGACGATCCAGCGGATGCATTCCTCTTTTTCGTCACGTTCCTTTTTTCCAAGGCTGATGCCGTTCAGAAACAGTTCCGCTTCCGGCAGATTGGTATAACACAAAACTTCCACTTCTTCCCCGGGAGTATAATTCCAGGTCTCCAGATAAGCTTTCCAGCGTCTGTCATCGTTAGCTCTGGCGGTTGCAAGTCTTGCCATGGGCTGTTCACTCCAGAAGCTCATGCGGCGGTAATAACCGGATTTTTCAAAACCAGCCAGAGTGAGAAGACCGGCTCCGGAAGCGCGCACAGGCCAGCCGTGTGCTTCTCCAAGATAGTCGATGCCGGTCCAGAGAAACTGTCCGCTGATGTAATCCTTGTCTGTGACTGCTCTCCAGGCTTTGTAATCATGACTGTTTTCACTTCCAAGAAATGGCAGATCCGGGAAGCGGCGATGGCTTTCTTCGTATAAATGTTCTTTGTAATTATAGCCTGCCACATCCAGGGAATCCAGAAAGCCGATCCGGCTTGAGAGTTCGGGAAAAGCGGCAGCCAGTGTCACCGGGTGAGTGGTATCTATGCTTTTCACTTCTTCGGTGAGCATGCGGGCAAGTACAGCGAGACGTTCCGCATTGGGACGGTCAGGACTGTAGAGGCGTTCTGCAGCAGGTTTGTTTGCATCATTGTTTCCGGTCATCGTGGCAAAGGAAGGATGACAGTAGGGATCGTTTGGATAATCGATCTCATTTCCGATACTCCAGAGGATCACACTGGGATGGTTCCGGTCACGACGGATCATGGCAAAGAGATCTTTCTTGTGCCAATCCGGGAAATGCAGATAATATCCTTCGTGTTTGGGCGGATAGACATTGTGCCCGGTGCTCCATTTGTTCTTTGGCGCTTCCCACTCATCGAAAGCTTCATCCATCATCAGAAATCCCATTTCATCACAGAGATCGTAAAGCTCCGGCATGTGAGGATTGTGACTGCAGCGGATCGCGTTGCAGCCCATCTTTTTCAGTTTCTGGAGCCGACGCTCCCAGATCGGACGGGTGAGGGCAGCACCGAGTGCCCCTGCATCATGATGAACACAGACCCCCTTGAATTTTGTGGATACACCGTTCAGAAAGAAGCCATGATCCGGATCGAAGGAAAAGGTACGGATGCCCACACGACAACAGTTGGTTGTATAGGATTCTTCCCCTTCCGGGGTAAAGGATGTGACAGCCTGATAAAGTACCGGACAATCCGGAGACCAGAGCCTGGGATGCTGCAGACTGCCTTCACAGATGATGACAGAGGAACTGTGGGCAGGAACCGTTAACGTACCGGAATAACTGCCTGCAGTTGTGCCGTCTTCTGCAAAAAGCGTGTTTGTTACGGTGAGTGTGCGTGTCTGGTCAAAATCATTGACCACTTCATTTTCAAAACGTACCGCTGCAGATTCACAGGAAGCCTCCGGCGTTGTAAAGAACATGCCGTTTTCCGCAAGATGCAGGGGTTCTTCTACAAGAAGAGTCACTTTTCGCGTTATTCCGGAACCGGTAAACCAGCGGGAATCCGCAATTTCTGTGCGATCCACACGCACGCTGATCAGATTCTCCTCCTCACCGAAATGTACCTGCTCTGTGATATCATAGGAAAAGGTTGTATAGCCATTGGGATAATATCCCAGGTAATAACTGTTGCACCAGATACGGCTGTTTTTGTAGATGCCGTCAAAACATATGCGGATTCTCTTTCCACGGTATTGCTCCGGAAGAGAAAAATGCAGCCGGTACCATCCGATTCCGCCTGCGGCATAGCCGGTTCCGCTGGAATATTCTCTGGAAAACGGCATTTGTACAGACCAGTCATGGGGAAGGCAGACATCCTGCCAGTCCTGGTCACAAAATCCTTTCTGCCAGGCATCGGGCTTATCGCCATAATAAAATTTCCAGCCATTGTTCAGTAAGTGTGTTGTAGTATTCAAGCTCGTATACCTCCCGTTTTTGAAGTTTCTTTTCTGTCCGGACAACTAACAACCATTATATAGAAAAATTGAAAAAAAGCCATGGAAAAAAGAGAGAATATCTGTAAAATAGCGACTTTTCTGAATTCAGTTGAAAGGAGAGCAAAAGATTAGTATAATAATAAAAAGAAACTACAGACAGTGAAGAACAAGGGGGGTAAAGTCGATGAAAAGAAAAATCATGATCCTTTTTCTGGCAGCAATTATGATGCTTACCGCCTGTCAGAAAAACAGTACAGAAACAGGTAGTTCAAAAGGGAATCTGGCATCCGCTTCTTCGGCGGCTTCAGAGAACCAGGAGAAAATGGAGGAACAAGAGGAGCAGGAGCCGTCCGTTACTGGGGAAGCGGAGGAATCCAGGGCGGAAGAATCCGTTGAAGAAGAAACAGAAGAAACGCTTACTGGGGAACCGAAAAAAATTGCAGTTGGTATCTCCAATCGGGAACTGGGGAGCTGTTATGACGGAGAGGAGTATAATTATGTCTGGTGTCCGACATTGTGCGTGCTGGACGAAGGTCATGAAGAGCTCAGAAAAGGGCTCTCCCGGGTCAATCAGGAAAGATGGGATATACTTCATGATATTTGCGTGGAAAATGCAGACTATGTCAGGGAACTGATCGATGAGGGACTGATTGATCGTGGTGAGGTATCCAGTTCCGTTACGGTGGAGAGAGCGGATGAGAGAATTGTAAGCTTTCTGGATGAAACGTACACTTATCTGGGAGGAACACATCCCAACACTTATATAACCGGGTTCAATCTGGACGGATCCGCAGACCGGATTCTGACCCTTCGGGATGTTGTACAGGACTATGACGGGTTTTATGACTATGTTGTTTCCAAAATACCGGAGATTTACCAGAGTGAGGAACTGAACGAGGGATACGAAGAAACGCTTCAGGATCTGTTTTATCCGAAAGACCAGGAGACGGAAAAAATCCCCTGGACCTGTGACCGGGAGGGAATTACGGTCTATTTTAACACCTATGTTCTCTCCTGCTATGCAGCCAGCAGCGGAAAGGTGTTTGTTCCTTTTGATGAGGAGCGCAGCCTGTTCCGTCCGGAATTTCTGTGCGATACCAGTCATTTTGCAAGGCGTCTGGACCGCAATGCATCCTGCACGGAAGATCTGAACGGCGACGGAATCGGAGAACAGTTTTCCTTCCTGGCAGAAGAACAGTATGAGGAATACACTACCAGGCTGTCTGTGACGATCGGAGAGAAGACATTCACAGAAACATATTCCGGTTATTATTCAGAAAGCTATCTGGTGAAGAACACAGATGGACATTACTATTTCTATGTGGAATTTTCCGGAGATAATGATTATCGGTACCTGGAGATTTTTGATCTGGGCGGCGAGATCCCGGTTTCTCTTGGAAGTACACCGGAAGGGGAAAGCTTCTATGGATATCTGATGGCCGATTCGGAAGAATTCATCCTTTGCCAGAGAGTTTACATGCTTGGCACCTACACGGGCTATCGCACATACCACGTAGGTGCGGACGGAATACCCGTTCCGGAGACGGAAGTCCTGACACTTCTGATTGATCCTGAGGATAAGGAACGCTCCATCAAATCGGTCCGTGACCTGAAGGTATGGATGGTCATGGATGAGAACAGGGAAGAAGAGGCTGTACTGCCTGCCGGTACTGTTTTCTATCCGAGAAGTACCGATGGATCTTCTTATCTGGAAACAGAACTGGAGGATGGCAGATACTGCCGCATCCGGGTGGAAATCGAGGATGGCATGATTGTCATAGACGGAATAGACGATGACGAATATTTCGAGTTCCTTCCTTACGCCGGATAGATACAAAGAGGTTCTGTGTCGGGATCTGTTTTCTGTACGGCGTCCTTTGCCACCAGAACTGTAACCAGTAAAAAGGAATTACGTGGAATCATAAAAGGAAGTGCTTGACTTAGAGTGAACTTTAAGTGGTATGATACATTCGAAATGACAGAGTATGACAGACAATATTGGAAACAGCAAAGTAAGATTCGGAAAGGTGACAGAGTAATTGGAAGCAAAAGAGATACTTACAAAAGTTCAGAATCATGAAATATCCGTGGAGGAGGCGGAGCATTTTTTCCGGCGTCAGCCGTTTGAAGAGAGGGGATATGCAAAGCTGGATACCCACAGAGAGGTGCGCAGCGGTTTCCCGGAAGTCATCTTCTGCAGCAGAAAAGCAGATGAGCATCTGATTCAGATTTTCACCCGGCTGTATGAGGAGGACGGGGAAGTGTTTGGCACAAGAGCCAGTGAACATCAGTATGAAATCCTGCGGGAGCATTTCCCGCAGGTTCAGTATGATCCTATTTCGCACATCATCAAGATTGAGAAAAAAGGAAAAGAGCGAATCGGAAAGATTGCAGTGTGTACTGCGGGTACCGCGGATATTTCTGTAGCGGAGGAGGCAGCGCAGACTGCAGAATATTTCGGTTCACAGGTAGAGCGGATCTATGATGTGGGGGTGAGCGGGATCCACCGGCTCTTTTCTCGTCTGGATACTATACAGAGTGCAAACTGTGTGATCGCGGTAGCGGGTATGGAAGGGGCACTTGCCAGTGTCCTTGGGGGGCTGGTGGATAAACCGGTAATTGCGGTGCCTACCTCTGTGGGCTATGGCGCAAGCATGAATGGCCTGTCTGCCCTGCTTACCATGATCAATTCCTGTGCAAATGGAATTGCAGTGGTCAATATTGACAATGGCTATGGTGCCGGGTATATTGCGACACAGATTAACAGAATGGGGGCAGAACAAAAATGAGCAGAAAGCTGTATCTGGAATGCGGATCAGGCATCAGCGGTGATATGACCGTTGCAGCACTTCTGGATCTGGGAGCAGATCAGGAGGTACTGCAGATGGCACTGAAGAGTCTTTTGCTGGAAGGATTTCAGACTGAAATTGCAAGAGTTCAGAAGTCGGGGCTGGATGCCTGCGATTTTCGTGTGATCCTGGACGAAAATCATGAAAATCATGATCATGATATGGAATACCTGCATGGAAAACATGCGGCAGAGGACAAGACTTCTGTTTGTGAGCATACTCACGTCCACACCCACACGCATACCCATGAGCACCGCGGCCTTGACGAAATTCTGGCTATCATTGACCATGCCGATCTGACCGAACGGGCGAGGGAGCTGGCAAAGCGTATCTTTGTCATTCTTGGCGAGGCGGAGGCAAAAGCGCATGGAGTACCGTTGGATCAGGTTCATTTTCATGAAGTAGGAGCGGTAGATTCGATTGTTGATATTGTGGCAGCGGCTGTGTGCCTGGATAATCTTGGTGTTACGGAGACCATTATACCAGAGCTTTGCGAGGGAAGCGGTTTTGTGCGCTGTCAGCATGGGGAGATTCCGGTACCTGTACCAGCAGTTTTGAATATTGCCAGTGCATATGGTCTGCGGTTCCACATGACCGGTATCCAGGGGGAACTGGTGACCCCGACCGGGGCGGCGATTGCAGCGGCGATCCGCACCGGAGATCGTTTGCCGGAGCGATTTCGCATTGTAGGAACCGGCCTTGGTGCCGGCAAGCGAACCTATGAGAGACCGAGCATTCTTCGTGCCATGTTGATTGAGGAAGAGGGCAAATATGAGGATACGATCTGCAAGCTTGAGTGTAATGTGGATGACTGTACGGGAGAAGCACTGGGGTACGCGATGGAATGCCTGCTGAAAGCCGGCGCCAGGGATGTCCACTATATACCGGTATATATGAAAAAGAACAGACCTGCCTGTCAGCTGAATGTGATCTGTTCGGAAGAGGATCGCATGCGGATGGAAGAGATTATCTTTCGTGAGACGTCCACCATCGGAATCCGGCGCATACGGATGGAGAGAACGGTGATGGATCGGAAAATCTGTGTTGTTGAGACACCGCTGGGTTCTGCAAAAGTAAAAGTATGCCGATATGGAACACTGGAGCGCCGTTATCCGGAGTATGACAGCGTTGTGAAGCTTTGCCAGGAGAGTCAAAGACCGTTTGGCGAAGTCTATCAGATGATTCTGGATGCTGCCAGTGAATCAGCCAAGGGAGGAAGTCTATGAGATATCTGAAACCCCATTACTATGATGAGTTTGTCTGCAGCGCCGGAGAATGTCCGGATACCTGCTGCGCAGGCTGGCAGATTGTGATCGATGAGGAGTCGCTGGAAAAATATGGATTACAGAGTGGTTCCTTTGGAAACCGCCTGAAAAATTCCATAGACTGGGAGGAAGGAATCTTTTGCCAGTATGACAGAAGATGTGCGTTCCTGAATGAGGAAAATCTCTGTGATCTATATCGGGAACTGGGAAAAGATGCTCTGTGCAATACCTGCTGGATGTACCCGAGACATACGGAAGAATACGAAGGACTCCGTGAATTGTCTTTGTCTTTGTCCTGTCCGGTCGCTGCGGATATGATTCTTGGATGCATGGAAAAGGTACGCTTTGTGGAAAGCTGTACCGATGAGGAAGATGATTTTGAAGAGTTTGATTTCCTGATGTTCTCCCAGTTGGAAGATGCCAGGGAAGTGCTCTTTCATATATTACAGAATCGTTCCTGTCCGCTGGAACTTCGGATGGCTGCCTCAGAGCAGTTGGCGCTGGAATATCAGATACGCGTGGACGAAGGCCGGGAGTATGAGATAGACGAGCTTCTCGACAAGTTTGAGAGAGAAAATGCGTCGGGTACACTTAGGGATTTTCTGAGAAGCTTTAGCAGAGAGGCAGACGGAGCAGTTTTTGGCAGGTACGATCGTCAAATGGAAGAACTGGAGGAGCTCCGAAAACTGGAGCGGCTGCGCCCGGAGTGGGATCAGGTTCTGGATAGTGCAGAAAAGCTCTTGTATCAGGGCGGCCGGGAACATTACGAGGAAATCTGCCGCGAATTTGCAAAAAGCTATGGTTCCGAAAGTCCGTGGAAAGAACACTATGAAGTGATGGGCGAACAGCTGATGATGTTTTTTGTCTATACGTATTTCTGCGGTGCTGTCTACGATGACATGGTATCCTCAAAAATGGAACTTGCACTGTTTTCCGTGAGATGGATCTGTGAACTGATAATGGCACGCTATCTGGAGAAAGGGAAAAAACTGACGTTTGAGGATGTCAGGGAGATTTCCTGGAGATATGCGCGTGAGGTGGAGCATTCCGATGACAATCTGAATGATCTGGAAGATTATCTTGAGGCAAAATGCACAAAATAATGCAGGAACAAGATCATAGATTTCAACAAAATTGAGTAAAAAAACAAAAAAACACTGACATTTCCTCACCGAAAATGATAAAATAAAACTATCATAGAAAGTGAGGTTTTCCAATGAGAAGAATTACAAGTGCATGTTTACAGCAGACAATGCGTTTTGACACTTCCGGCGATATCAGCCCGGAAAAAGAATATGAGTTGTATCGTGCCAAGCTGGATAAGAAAGGAACCGCCTACGTAATCGATCATGAAGAAAAGCAGCCGGATGGTTCTGTGGTAATCAAAATCCGCAAACAGTACAATACGTACAAGACAGACGGTTACATGGATTGATTACGAGATCCGGTTATTGGAAGATGAAACCGGGGATGTCGGAGAAGGCAGTGAGAAGACGTCTGGATAGTTTGGAAAGAATTCTGAATTGTCCAGGCGCTTTTGTTCGTCAAGAGAATCAAAAAATGAGAGGAAGTGTGTCAGGTGTTTGAAAAAGGAGAGTATATTGTCTACGGAACTACCGGAATCTGCAGGGTGGAAGACATTACAACAATGGATATGGCAGGTGTGCCAAGAGATCGTTTGTATTATGTGCTGAGTCCGTTCAGGCAAAAAGAAAGCAGAATCTTTACGCCGGTGGATAATCAGAAAACAGTGATGCGCCCAGTGATCTCCCGGGAGGAAGCGATGCAGTTGATTGATTCCATGCCGGATATTGAGGAACTTTGGATTCCGAATGAAAAGATGCGGGAAGAACTGTATAAAGAAGCGCTTCGCAGCTGCGACTGCAAAGAGTGGGTCAGAATCATCAAGACACTGTATACGAGAAAGAAAAAACGGGCGCATGCCGGCAAAAAGATGCCTGCTACCGATGAACGGTATTTTCGTGCAGCGGAAGAAAACCTGTATTCGGAATTATCGATTCCCCTGGGAATCTCGCCGGCGGAAGTCGAGACTTATATCACGAAACGGCTGGATGAACCTTCGATGGAAAGGATTTCTTAATTTCGTCAAAAAAGATTGTGTTTTGCGCTTTTTTTTGCTATAATGTGGCTTAACTGAAAACACAGCATTTGTATCATAAGGCAGGTGCTATATCAGTGTATGCAAAGGAGGAATTCCAGTGAACCTGGTTATCACAATGAGCCGCCGGTTTGGTACCGGAGCAAGCATTATAGCAAAAGAGCTTTCTGAGAAGCTACATATTCCGGTCTATAATAAGGATGATGTAGAGCATGGGATGCGGGAGAATGCCTACGAGTCTGAGGCAGAAGCGATCCGCGAACTGGCAAAAAAACCATGTATCATTATTGGTCGCTGTGCATCCGAGTTCCTGAAAGATAAGAGCAACGTGATCAATATCTATGTCTGTGCAGACAAAGAAGACCGCGTGAAGCGAATTATGGAGCTGTTTAATCTGGATTATAATGCCGCCAAAGTGATGGTAGAAGAAACCGATAAGCAGCGGGCTGAGTATTATTATGAGAATACAGGAAAAACCTGGGGAGATGTCAACAATTATCATATGATACTCAACACGTCAGATCTTGGCATTGAAAACTGTGCTAATATTCTGATGCGTTACTTCGAGATGAAAGACTATATTTAACCAAATGCAGACAGCGGAGCCGGTTCCGGAGGGAACCGCCCCGTTGTTTTTTAGTTCCTTAAGATTTTGTTAGGATTTGCTGCAAAAATTGCAGTTTGTGGTTTTTCGTGATAAGATAAGAATAATGTCGATTGACAAATGATGAGGGAGGTACCTGAAATATGTGGACTAGAGAAGAATTAAAAACCCGCGGAAAGGTTGCTTTTCTGCGTAATTACTGGATGTGTGTTGCGGTTGCGCTGATCCTTTCACTGGTGGTGGGTTCCGGAGGAACATCTGCTACTTCGCGCGTCAGCAATGCAGTCAGTGGAGAGGAAAGTTCCAACTCCATTTTTGATGTGAAGGAACAGTTTTCGGAGCTGACGGACAATTTTTCGCCGATTCGAAATCCGATTCGAACCACGATTGCAGCTGTGGGATTTCTTGTGGTATGTGTACTGGCTGCCGTGTATCTGCTGCTTCGCATTTTTGTCTTTAAACCGCTGGAGATTGGCGGCTGCCGCTTTTTTGTGGAAAATGCTTATGAAAAAACAAGTATCGGAAAGATGTTGTTTCCGTTCTAGAGCGGATATTACAGCAAGATGGTGCTGACCATGTTTCTGAGGGATCTTTACATTGGACTGTGGTCTCTTTTGTTGGTGATTCCGGGAATTATCAAATCCTATGAATATCGCATGGTGCCGTATCTTCTGGCAGATTGTCCGGAACTGGATCGAACAGAAGCGTTCCGCATCAGCAGGGAAATGATGTATGGGCAGAAGATGAATGCCTTTGTTCTGGATCTCTCCTTTATCGGATGGCATCTGTTATCCGCATGTACCTGTAATCTGGTCGGTGTATTTTTTACACAGCCGTATGTCAATACGACAAACGCGGAACTGTTTCTTCAATTAAAACAGGATTACTTTGGCAGACAGAGTGCTTACAGCCAGAGTACGTACAGAAGTTTTTAAAAGGAAAACCATAAATGAACCTGAATTATTCATGAGCATATAAAAATGCTCGATACTACAAAACCTTGAACCATCTCCCATGAAATCAATCGAGTTATCCACAAAAATAGGTAGACTATTCCCTTGAAATCCGATTGAGTTATTTTGAACTGTCAAGGTA
>JALEOU010000074.1 GCA_022766945.1 Fusicatenibacter sp.
ATATTCAATTTTCAGCCACCATATGATGGCTTATTTGTGATGTTCAAATTTATACTCTATCTGCTACCTCTTTGTTTCAAACTTTTTTCGTCTCCTAACAGTTTTCTTCTTTCTGATCATGAAGAATTAGTTCCCGGATTGCACCCACTGCCACGCGGATTGCCAGATCCGTATCATGAACAACCGGATTGGTAAGTCCTATTTTTTCTCTCTCCTGATTGGCAACCACCAGGAAACAGGAACCGGCTCTTGCACGCAGATAACCTGCAACTATGAACAACGCTGCAGATTCCATCTCAGAAGCCAGACATCCCATACGTTTCCATGCTTCCCATTTACTCTGCAGTTCATATCCTACCGGTTTTACCTCCGGTTCATGCTGTCCGTAAAAGGAATCTTTACACTGCACGACTCCGGTATGAAACCGGCAGCCTTTTTGCGCTGCTGAATGAACAAGCGCGTTCGTCACGTCAAGGCTTGCCACTGCCGGATATTCGACGGGCGCATACTCTTTACTGGTCCCTTCCATACGGACAGCTCCGGTTGCTATTACAATATCGCCGCTTTCCACCTCAGGCTGCATGCCTCCACAGGTTCCGATCCGCAGAAATGTATCTGCTCCGCAGCGATACAGCTCTTCCATCGCAATTGATGCGGAAGGTCCTCCGATTCCGGTGGATGTAACGCTCACCTTTCTCCCGTCAAGGGTTCCCGTGTAAGTTACAAATTCCCGGTTATCAGCGATCAGTACCGGATTCTCCAGATACTGCGCAATCTTTATGCATCGCTTCGGGTCTCCCGGCATAATCACATAGCGTCCAACCTGACCTTGTCCAACCTGGATATGGTACTGCAATGAAGCATCTTCTGAATAATTTTTCATTCTTTTCACCCTTTTCTTCAAAACTCTGCGTTAACGCTGTCCTTTATCGTAAGGAATTCCCTCCGCTTTTGGCGCCCTGGATTTTCCGGATACAAACACAAGTACCACAAGAGAAATGATATAAGGAAGCATATTATAAACCGTGCTCGGAAGCTTTAATGCAACCAGCGCATCGAATCCAGTATAGACATTGGATAATGCCCGGAATAATCCAAACAATAATGCCGCAAGTCCGATATTCACCGGTTTCCACTGTCCAAAAATCATAACCGCCAGCGCCAGGAATCCAAATCCTGCAACACCGTTTTCAAATTTCCATTCACTGACTCCTGCAGTGATGTAAACCAGTCCTCCGAGTCCTCCAAGGGCACCTGAGATCAGAACCCCGGCATAACGCATTCGATAAACATTAATTCCGACAGAATCCGCAGCCTGAGGATGTTCTCCGCATGCACACAGCCGCAGACCAAATCTGGTTTTGTACAGCACGACAAAGGATGCGATCAGCAAAAGAAATGCAATCAACATAAACCAGTTAAATTCGAATCTTCCGAAATTGACAATAAATGCTTTTTTTGCCTGCCCATAAGCAATTGTGGAGGAAACATTGTCCGGATTTTCCGCTGTATTAATGGCGCGCACAATGACAACCGCAGCTGCAGGACCAAGCAGATTCAGGGCAGTTCCCACCAGCGTCTGATCCGCCTTAAACCGAATAGCAGCCACTCCCAGAAGCAGAGAAAAAAACATTCCAACCAGAACGCTTGACAGGATAACCAAAAGAATCATTATCGGAGCCACCGTACCTTTTGGAAGATATTTCATCATGAGAGCACCTCCAAGTGCGCCCATTACCATGATTCCCTCAAGTCCGATATTAATAACTCCGCTATGTTCTGAAAAACATCCTCCCAGTGCTACAAGCACCAGAACAGAAGCAAATATGAGCGTATACTGTATCAGCAGCAGCATTATGCTTCGCCTCCTTTCTTTTCTTTTGCAGAGCGTTTCTCATCTCTTTTATCCAGATACCGGTTCAGCCAGAGTTTGAAGAAAAGCACAAAACCGCACAGATAGATGATGAACGCAGAAATCAAATCCGAAATCTGTGTACAGTACATGGTTTTATCCACATAAGTACCTCCGCTTGTAATATGCTGAATAAAATAGGAAGAAAAGATCGCACCAATCGGGCTGAGACCTCCAAGGAATGCCGCAGCAATTCCGTTAAATCCCATGGCAGGAACACTCGTCTGCTGAACCATCCACTGTTCAATGCCGCTCAGATAAAAGATCGCCGCACCAAACCCCGACAATCCTCCTGAAATCATCATTGTCAGAATAATATTTCTCTTTTCACGCATACCACAGTATTTGGCTGCCTGTTTGTTCATACCGGTTGCCTTGAGCTCATAACCGAACTTCGTTTTTTCCAAAATCACCCATACCAGAATCGCCATGATCACCGCGAGGGGAACTCCGATGGTTACAAACTCATTTTTTGAAAACAGCTGATCCAGACCCGCATTCGGAATCAATGCACTTTTATTCACACTGGAAAGTTCTTTCGTATATGGTGTAGACTGCTCTTTTACCTTTGACAGCAGCATATTGACACAATAGAGAGAAATCCAGTTCAGCATGATACAGGAAATTACCTCATTTACATTAAAATATGCTTTCAGTGCACCTGAAATTCCTCCCACAAAGGCAGCTGATATTACAGCCGCCAGCAGGCAGCAATACCAGGGCAAACCCGCCTTTAAAGCCACATACAGACAGGCTCCTGCTCCCACTACATACTGTCCCGCTGCTCCAATGTTAAACAAACCGACTTTGTACGCAAACAGTACGGAAAGGGAACACATCAGCAGCGCGGAAGCTTTCACAAGCGTCGTTCCAAAATACTTTTTCGCGGCGGCCGCACTGGGGTAATACAGAAAATTCTTCAATATCGCAGTAATTGCTCCAGCCGCACCACTCGGATTGATAATCAAAAGCACGATATATCCGACCAGAAGTCCCAGGATAATGCACAACAAAGATGCGATGATTGTCTGAAAACTGCTGTTTCTGATCAGACTTTCCTTCTTCTTTGGTTTTTCGTTCATGATACTCCAGCCTCCTTTCTCTTCGAACCTGCCATGTAGAGTCCTAATTCTTCGACCGTAACCTGTTTCGGATCAAATTCACCAACGATTTCGCCTTCATACATCACCAGAATTCTATCCGACACATTCATGACTTCATCCAGCTCCAGACTGACCAGAAGGACACCCTTGCCTGCATCTCTCTGTGCCACCAGCTGTTTATGAATATGTTCGATCGCTCCCACATCCAATCCCCTGGTTGGCTGAACAGCAACAAGCAGATCCGGATTTTTGTCCAGTTCCCGCGCGATAATTGCTTTTTGCTGATTACCTCCTGACATGGATCGGGCTTTGGTCACCGGACCCTGTCCCGAACGGATGTCATACTGTCCGATCAGTCTGTTCGCATAATTCCGGATCTCTTTTCGACGTAAAAAACCGAATTTGTTTGTAAACTGTGGTTCGAAATATCTCTGGAGCACCAGATTATCTTCCAGAGAAAAGTCCAGTACCAGGCCATGCTTATGCCGGTCTTCCGGAATATGACTCATACCGCTGGTTAACCGCTTGCGGATCGGCATATGTGTGATATCTTCACCGTTCATGGTAATTGTACCGCCGGTTAAGGGTTCCAGCCCGGACAAACCGTAAACAAATTCTGTCTGACCGTTTCCGTCAATACCTGCAATACAGACAATCTCTCCCTGTCGTACCTGGAGTGATACCCTGTTTACCGCATTTTTTTTGTGATGTTTTGATGCCACTGTCATATCTTTGATGTCAAGAATTACTTTTCCCGGATTGGCCGGTTCTTTTTCCACCACAAAATTCACATCACGTCCTACCATCATTGCAGACAGTTTTTCAGGAGTTGTATCTTTAATCTCCACAGTTCCGATATACTTGCCTTTTCGCAAAACAGTACAGCGATCTGCCACCTGCATAATCTCACCCAGTTTGTGCGTGATGAACAGAATGCTCTTTCCCTCCGCTGCAAGGTTTTTCATAATATTCATCAGTTCCTGAATTTCCTGCGGGGTCAGAACAGCTGTCGGTTCATCAAAAATCAGAATCTCATTGTCGCGGTACAGCATTTTTAAAATTTCCGTCCTCTGCTGCATACCCACGGTAATATCTTCCACAAGTGCATCCGGGTCCACGAACAGACCATATTTTTCGGACAATTCGATTACTTTCTTTTTTGCCTCTTCTTTTTGCAGAAAACCACCTTTGGTCGTCTCCACACCCAGAATAATATTGTCCAGCACACTGAAGCATTCCACCAGCTTAAAATGCTGATGCACCATTCCAATTCCCAGGGCATTGGCATCATTTGGATCATTGATCGTTACCTTTTTCCCGTCTTTTCTGATCTCTCCCTCTTCCGGCTGGTACAGACCGAAAAGCACACTCATAAGTGTCGATTTTCCTGCACCATTTTCCCCGAGCAGCGCATGAATCTCACCTTTTTTCAGCTGCAATGTGATGTGATCATTCGCAATAATACCAGGAAATTTCTTGGTAATATTTTTCATCTCAATCGCATACTGCTCCATTCTTTTGAACCTCCTCTCACTCTTCTTCGCATTCATCAGTACTTTCTATAGTAAATAAAACCAAAATCTTTAAGAAAAGGGAGCAGGCATCGCCTACTCCCTTTGCCGTGAAAGTTCTCTCATTACTTAATGCTTCCGTAATTATTTACCGTAACTGCAGTTTCCGGCATTGCGGATGTATCATTCGACACCTTGATCTCACCTGCATACAGTGCCTTAACCAGTGCACGGTAATCATCTTCTGTAAAGCCGTCAGCCCACTGCGTGCTTGAAATCGGAAGCTGAACATAATTCTCTTCCGGATTCTCAGATACCATTCCAAGGTTATCAATCTTTCCGACATAATTGCTCCAGTTTCCGGCATGGATATCATTCAGAACGGTATTGACTGTTGCTGCAAGACCCTTCATGGCAGAAGTTACGGTCAGATTTTCTGCATACTCGTCAATAACCGGTGCCTGATCTGAATCTACACCGATAATTTTACCGCCGGCTTTTGCTGCTGCTTCTGCTGCGGAAGTATAGATACCGCCACCGCAGGCGAATACGATCTCAACATCCTTGGATCCATACCAGGTATCCATATAAGCTGTGATATCTGCATCACCGTAGAACTGTCCGCCGTATACATATTCGACTTCTACATCATTCTCAACACCCAGTTCCTTTGCAGCCGCATCAATGCCCTGAACATATCCATAGCCGAAACGGTTAACCGCCGGTACAGACATACCGCCTAAAAACCCCAGATGCTTATATCCCAGCCTAACAGCTGCGTATCCTGCCATATAGCCGGAGATCTCCTCCTGATAAGTACAGCAGTAAACATTATCTGTATTATAGTATTCGGTCACATCATAATCATCCGGATTGTAAGTGTAACCTTCACCGACACCCTTTTCGCAGATATCATTGGCGCTTACATCCAGTGCTACAAATTTTACATCCGGATACATTTCTGACTGATCTACGACTGCAGCAGCAAACATATACCCAGGCAGGACAATAATGTTCCATCCCTCAGCAACTGCCTGGTCAATGCAGGCATTTCTTGCTTCGTCAGAGTCGCTTTCCGGTTTGTAATACTTGAAACTTGCGCCATTCGTCTCAGCCCATTTCTTGCAGGTCTCATAGGTGGTCTGATTAAAGCTCTGATCCGTAATATCACCCGAATCCGTAACCATGGCGATTTTCATATCTGATGCATCCGCCTGGTTATCCCCCGTTTCTTCTTCCTTTGCAGCTTCTGTTCCAGTACTCTCCTGGCCGGTTGCCTCTGTACCGGAAGAAGCGCTGCTTTTGTCACTGCTTCCATCGCCGGATCCGCATGCCGCCATGGATGCCGCCATCACACCCGCAAGTAAAACTGCAAAAATGCGTCTTTTCATAAGTTTGTACCCTCCTGTCAGTTCGTTCGTTTTTTGTTTCTTTATGAATTATGACATATGTCCCATTATTTATACAGGACTGATGTCTCTTTTTCAAAATTTATTTTGCATTTTATTGTTTTTTTATCCTTCAGGTCTTGTTTTTTTGTCATATTATACCAGTTTTCGCACACTTTGTCAGGGAATATATGTCTCGTTTTAGAAAAATGTGCCCCCCAAAAAGTCTGACTAATAAAATTTGCGCGGTAACAAAAAAGACCGCTCTCTTTTTCAAGAAAACGATCTTTTACTGCCCATATAAGTTCCAACGGATCCTATACCGAAAAAAACTACTGTAAGATTTCCACGACAACTTTCCTGTCGCTTTTCGAGGATGCTGCCTTCACAACAGTGCGAATCGCCTTTGCAATTCGTCCCTGACGGCCAATCACCTTGCCCATGTCAGCCGGCGCCACTTTGAGCTCCAGCAGCAGATCATCTCCGCTGACAGTCTCAGTCACAACAACCTCGTCAGGATAGTCAACCAGAGATTTTGCAATTACTTCGACAAGTTCTTTCATCACAAGATACCTCCTTATGACTTATTTCTCGATACCAGCCTGTTTTAACAGTTTTGCAACGATCTCAGTCGGCTGAGCTCCGTTTGCCAGCCACTTTTTCGTAGCCTCTTCATTGAAATGGATTGCGCTTGGCTCCAAATTCGGATCATAAGTACCAATCTCCTCGATGAAACGTCCATCTCTTGGGGATCTGGAATCTGCAACAACGATTCTATAGAAAGGAGCCTTCTTCTGTCCCATTCTTCTTAATCTCATTTTTACTGCCATTTTCATTCACCTCCATAATTTTTCATTCATTTTTCTATGTTAAAAGGGAAGTCGGAAACCTCCTCTTTTACCACCTTTGCCCCTGCCTGTCATTCCGGCCATTTGTTTCATCATTTTTCTGGACTGCTCGAACTGTTTGATGAAACGGTTCACTTCCGAAATGTCAACACCGGCACCTTTTGCAATCCTCTGTTTTCTGGATGGATTGATGAGATCCGGATTTTCGCGCTCTTTTGGAGTCATCGAAAGAACAATCGCTTCTTTTCTCGCCATATCCTTCTCATCCACCATGCTCTCCAGATCCTGTCCTTTGACTTTTCCTCCAAGACCAGGAAGCATATTGAGCACACTAGAGATTCCTCCCATATTTCGCATCTGTTCCATGGAATCCAGATAGTCATTGAAGTCGAACTGTGCCTTCTTCATTTTCTGTTCCATGGCCTTTGCCTTTTCCTCATCGATGCTGGCCTGTGCCTTTTCAATGAGACTCATCACGTCTCCCATACCAAGGATTCTTGATGCCATACGATCCGGATAAAACTGTTCCAGATCCTGGAGCTTCTCTCCCATACCGACATAAAGGATCGGCTTTCCCGAAACAGCGCGAATCGAAAGTGCTGCGCCGCCTCTTGTATCGCCATCCAGTTTTGTGAGCACCACGCCGTCAATACCGACTTTATTACTGAAAGTCTCGGACACATTCACAGCATCCTGACCGGTCATGGCGTCTACTACCAAAAGGGTCTGATCCACCGGAACAGCCTCTTTGATATCTTTAAGTTCCTGCATCATCTGTTCGTCGATGTGCAGACGGCCTGCTGTGTCGATAATCAACACATTATAGCCATTGTTCTTTGCGTGGGAATACGCCGCTTTCGCAATATCCACGGGACGGTTTTTATCTCCCATTGCAAACACTTCCACGCCCTGCTTTTCACCGTTTAACTGCAGCTGAGTAATTGCTGCCGGCCGATATACGTCACAAGCTGCAAGCAGAGGCTTTCTGCCTTTTGCTTTTAATTTCCCTGCAATCTTTGCTGTGGTCGTGGTTTTTCCGGCACCCTGAAGACCCGCCATCATAATGACGGTCACCTCATTTGCCGGCCGAAGAGTAATCTCCGTTGTCTCGGAACCCATCAGTTTCACCAGTTCATCATGAACGATCTTGATTACCATCTGACCGGGATTCAATCCATTCATGACATCCTGACCAATTGCCTGGTCCTGAACGGACTTAATGAACTGTTTGACTACTTTGAAGCTTACATCTGCTTCCAGAAGTGCCATCTTTACTTCCTTCAGGGCTGTCTTTACATCAGCCTCTGTCAGTCGGCCTTTGCTTCTCAGGTTTTTGAATACATTCTGGAGTTTCTCGGTTAAACTTTCAAATGCCATACTTAAAGCTCCTTTAAGATATCCGACGAGATCGCTGCAATTTGTTTCATCACATTCTCGACGGGTTCGTCACCGGGATCCGAAGTCAATCTGCAGATTTCATTAATCTTTTCCCTGATCTGCACAAAACGCGCCACCAGATGCAGTTTGTCTTCGTATTCTTCCAGTGTCTTATTGCAGCGTTTCACAAGATCATGTACACCCTGACGGGAAATTCCCCGATTTGCTGCAACCTCGCTCAGGGAAAAATCGTTGAGCACCACATCCTCATAAATCTGGCGCTGATGCTCTGTCAGCAGTTCACCATAGAAATCATAAAGCAACGTCTGTTCCAAAATCTTTTCCATCGCGATCACCTTGCATATCATACACGAAAACTCCCAGAGTGTCAAGTATTTTTTCTTGAC
This sequence comes from Fusicatenibacter sp., assembly GCA_022766945.1. Taxonomy (GTDB): domain Bacteria; phylum Bacillota; class Clostridia; order Lachnospirales; family Lachnospiraceae; genus Fusicatenibacter. The sequence continues at coordinate 8,547 of JALEOU010000074.1, forward strand.
ATCCCAGAAGTTTTTTTACTGCAGATCTTTGATTATAAATTCGGTCTTACAATCTTAGGTGCGAATCCGGCATCCTTGAGCGCCTTGACGATCCGGTTTTTGTGTTCTGTGCCGAATGCCTCCATCGTAATCTTCAGCTCTACTGCCGCATTACGGTTTGTAGAGAAGAATTGATTGTGATCCAGCTTGATGACATTTCCGTTCTCTTCTGCAATGACCTGGGACACACGCACCAGTTCACCCGGTTTATCCGGAAGCAGAACCGATACTGTGAAAATACGGTCTCTCTGAATCAGACCATTCTGCACAACGCTGGACATGGTAATCACATCCATGTTTCCGCCGCTTAGAATCGAAACAATTTTCTTTCCCTTTACATCCAGGTGTTTCAGCGCGGCAACGGTAAGAAGGCCGGAGTTTTCTACGATCATTTTATGGTTTTCCACCATATCCAAAAACGCAACGATCAGCTCATCATCTTCCACTGTGATGATTTCGTCCAGATTTTTCTGGACATACGGAAAGATTTTAGAACCCGGTGTCTGAACCGCGGTACCGTCTGCAATTGTGCTGACCGGAGAGACTGTCGTCACTTTTCCATTTGCAATGGAGGCTTTCATGCAGGCTGCGCCTGCTGGTTCCACACCGATCACCCTGATCGTTGGTTTCAACAGTTTTGCCAGAGTGGAAACGCCGGTTGCCAGTCCGCCTCCGCCGATCGGAACCAGAATATAGTCAACCAGCGGCAGTTCCTGAATAATCTCCATGGCGATTGTTCCCTGCCCTGTGGCAACTGTCAGATCATCAAAAGGATGAATGAACGTATAGCCATGTTCTTCTGCCAGTTCATATGCTTTTGCACACGCTTCATCATAGACATTTCCGTGCAGTACAACTTCTGCCCCGTAGCTTTGCGTTCTCTCAACCTTGATGAGAGGTGTTGTTGTCGGCATAACAATCACTGCCTTGGAGCCAAAACATTTTGCCGCATAAGCCACACCCTGCGCATGATTTCCTGCTGATGCTGTAATTAAGCCCTTCGCACGCTCTTCCTCGCTCAATGTACTGATTTTATAATAAGCACCGCGAAGTTTATATGCTCCGGTAAACTGCATGTTTTCCGGTTTCAGATATACCTTGTTTCCCGTCTGCTCACTGAAATGAGCACTGTAGACCAGTTTTGTCTCCTGTGTCACCCGTTTCACAATTTCAGATGCTTCCTCAAATTTCGGAAGTGTCAGCATCTCTTCTTCCATAATCAATCTCCTCGTCTTTCGTCTTATCCGGTGCTTTTACCTATTGTGTGAGCACCGTTTTTATCATACTTTGTTCTGTATCTCAGCTTTTTTCCGGAATATCAAACAGGGCATTTACAAACTGCTCTGAATTGAATTTCTGCAGGTCATTGATGCTTTCTCCGACACCGATATATTTTACCGGGATATCGAGTTCAGACTGAATCGCTACCGCAATTCCGCCCTTGGCTGTACCGTCAAGTTTTGTGAGAATAATACCGGTCACATTAGCCACCTCCGCAAACTGACGCGCCTGCTGCAGCGCATTCTGACCTGTAGTTCCATCCAGAACCACCAGTGTCTCCAGATACGCCTCCGGATACTCTTTTTCCAGAATCCGATAGATCTTGTGAAGCTCATCCATCAGATTTTTTTTATTGTGCAGACGTCCAGCCGTATCACAAATCAGCACATCTGCATTTCTCGCCTTTGCAGCAGCCACCGCATCATAGACAACAGAAGCAGGGTCTGCGCCGTTTTGTCCGCCGATAATATCCACGCCAGCTCTGTTGGCCCACTCAGTAAGCTGTTCACCCGCTGCCGCACGGAAAGTATCAGCTGCCGCCAGCACAACTTTCTTTCCCTGGTCTTTGAGGATTCCTGCAAGTTTCCCGACCGATGTCGTTTTTCCCACACCATTGACTCCAATCACCAGAATCACAGATTTACGGTTTTCAAACTCATATGCGGTATCTCCTACATCCATCTGTTTCTTGATACTCTCAATCAGCAGATGTTTACACTCTGCCGGATCTTTAATATGTTCTTCGGCTACGCGCTCTTTGAGATGGCTGATAATTTTTGTCGTCGTGTTGATTCCGATATCTCCCATGACGAGAATCTCTTCGATTTCCTCATAAAAATCATCATCAATACTGGAATATCCGCTGAAAATGGAATCAATCCCCGATACAATACTGTCCCGCGTTTTTGCAAGTCCTTTTACTAGACGCTTAAAAAATCCCACTTTCTCCTCCGCCATGTGTGTTCGCCTCCTTTATATTTGCAGCGCAAAATAATCATAACCATTTTATCCCATTCAGATCTATTTGTCCAGTTCTCCTTCAATCAGATCCACAGAAACAAGCGTGGAAATTCCTTTTTCCTGCATGGTAATCCCATACAGACGGTCGGCTGCTGTCATTGTTCCGCGTCGATGAGTGATCACGATAAACTGTGTGTTTTTCGTCAGTCTGTGAAGATACTGGGCAAACCGGGTGACATTCGAATCGTCCAACGCAGCCTCAATTTCATCCAGAAGGCAAAACGGCGAAGGTTTCAGATTCTGAATTGCAAAAAGCAGCGCAATTGCTGTCAGTGCTTTTTCTCCTCCTGACAGCTGCATCATATTCTGCAGTTTTTTGCCTGGTGGCTGAGAAATGATTCGGATGCCCGCTTCCAGCACATCCGCATCCTCCTCCAGTTCCAGAGTACCTTTTCCGCCTCCGAAAAGCTGTCGGAATACGCGGTCAAACTCTGCACGGATCTCGGAGAATTTTTCTGTAAACTGTCTGCGCATTCCGGCATCCAGCTCGTCAATAATTCCCTGCAGCGTCTCTGCCGCTTTCACAAGATCCAAATGCTGAGCACCCAAAAATGCGTGACGTTCCGAAACTTCTTTGTATTCTTCAATTGCATTCACATTGACAGAGCCAAGTTTTCGAATTGCCTCTTTTACCTCGGCAATCTGACGACGTATGGCATTTCGATCCGGTATTTCCTCCATCCGGTATTCCGATGCATGCCCCGGGGTAATCTCATATTCTTCCCACAGATAGGCGGTCTGACTTTCCCTTGTTTCTTCCAGCTTTTCTTTCTGAGAGTTCAAACGGAAGCACTCCTTGTCCATCAGACTTATATGTGCGGAGAGTTCATCTCTTTTCTCAAAAAATTCCTTATGGCTGGAATTCAAAATCTCTTTTTGCCTGTTATATTCCTCAATGCGAGAATTCTCTTCTTCTCTGGCTGCGTCAGCTGCTTCAATCGCCGTTTTCAGCTCCAGAATCCGGTTCTCTTTTTCCACTGCTTCCAGTCTTTCTGCAATGGCCTTTTCTTCCATCTCTTTCTTCTCAGCAGACAGTTTTTCCATTTCTTCCGCCAAACGCTTTCTGTTCTCTTTCAAAAAGCCATTTTTCTGAGACAGATTGGCAAAGCGCAGCCTGATTTCTTCCACCGTTTTCTGTGTCCTGGCTTCCAACAGACGTCTCTGATCTATTTGCTCTTCTGTTTTTTCGATCAACTCCTGAAGCTTCTCTTCGCGGTTCTGGGATTCCAGGACCTCCTGCTCAATTTCTTTCCGGCTCTGCTTAATTTCATTGATCTGCTGCTCAATCTCCAGTCCTTCCTTTTGTATAGAAGTATAATCGCTTCGGATTTCCAGGGTTTTCTCCCGGACTTTCTCCATATTCAGTCTTGTCGTATTCTGATCAAGATACTGCTTCTGAAGTTTTTCATTCAACTCCGTTCGCAGATCACGCAGCTCATTTCGTTTCTTCCGGTTCTCATCCATCTGGATCTGCATCTGATCCATTTCCTTTTTCAGATTCCGGACACTGCTCTCAAGCTCTTCAATTTCTCTCCTTCTTCCAAGCAGATTGCTGTTATTTCGGAAGGAACCTCCGGTCATAGAGCCACCCGGGCTTAAGAGTTCCCCTTCCAGCGTCACCATGCGAAGAGACTGACGGTATTTTCTCTGTATCACAATCGCATGGTCAATCGTATCTACCACCAGTGTTTTCCCGAGGAGATGATTGACCAGTCCTTCGTAAAGAGGCTCATAATCTACCAGGGCGGATGCAATGCCAAGAACCCCCTGTTCTCTTTTCGCCTCCTCATTGACCGATGCCTTCTTTCCCCGCATACTCGTCAGCGGAAGGAACGTCGCACGCCCATAATGACCTTTTTTCAGGTATTCAATCAAGTACTTTGCTGTTGTCTCATTGTCTGTGACAATATTCTGAATGCTGCCGCCAAGCGCTGTTTCAATCGCTGTTTCAAAACGTTTTTCTGCCTGGATCAGATCAGCTACCACACCATGAATCCCAGGATTCCGGTCTCTTAATTCCATTACCTTACGGATACTGTTTCCATAACCGTCATAGCGTTCCGTAATATTTTTCAGCGACTCCAGCCGGGAAGCTTCCCGGTGATAAGCGCTCTGCCCTGCTTCCATCTGGCGCATCTGTCCGGATAATACCCCTGAAATTTTCCCAATCTCAAGATCCGCTTTATCATAAGACGCTTTCAGTTCTTTTACACTTGCTTCGATCCGATCATTTTCTTTCTGCAGATCACGCATCTGTCCGGACTGCTCTGTTTCACTGGTTTTCAGGTGTAACAGCTTCTGGCTCAATTCCGACTTACGAATCCCAATCTGCTCAAGCATCGCATCATATCGCTGTATTTTACCTTTTGTAGATGCTCTTCGATTCAGCAGCCCGATAATCTCGCTTTTGCTCTCGTCTTCCAGGTTCATCAGCTCCTGCAGTTCCCTCTGCTGACTCTTCAGAAGTTCCTCTGTGACCTCCTGCTCTCTGGATGTCTCCTTTAGCTTTTCACGCAGCTCTTCCTGCTCTGTTTGATAGCCCTGGCTGGAGGATGTCTTTTCCTCCAGTTCCTGTTGGAGCACTTCCATCCGATTCCGATAGTGCTCATCATTCATCCTCAAAGCATGAATCTGCTCCTGCAGCACCTGTATCTGGTTTTCCAGCTGCTGACGCCTGAGCGCATTCTCTCCAGCCTGATCGCGTGCAGCAAGAATCGTCTGGTCCAGGCTTTCCTGTTCCTGTTCCAGACGCTCATATTCCTGCTTTGTGTGTTCAAAAGCTGATTTTGTCTCTTCCAGTTCCTCGTTTGCAGCGGAAAAACGTTCCTCCACCTTTGTCATTTCCAGACGGATCCGTTCCATCTCCATGAGAAACATATTGACATCCAGTATTTTTAACTCTTCTTTTTTCTTTAAATAAATTTTGGCCGTCTCTGACTGCTTTTCAAGCGGACCAAGCTGCCGGGTGAGTTCCTGTAAAATGTCATTGACACGAACCAGGTTCTGCTGCTCTTCCGCAAGCTTTTTCTCGGTTACTGCTTTTCTTCTCTTGAACTTTACAATTCCGGCTGCTTCGTCAAAAAGTTCCCTGCGCTCTTCCGGTTTTCCGCTTAAGATCTTATCAATCTGTCCCTGTCCGATAATCGAATATCCTTCTTTTCCGATACCCGTATCATAAAACAGTTCATTAATGTCTTTCAGACGGCAGGCTGATCCATTCATCAGATATTCACTCTCCCCGGAGCGATACAGACGCCTGGTCACTGTTACTTCCTCATAATCCACATTCAATTTATGATCCGAATTATCAAGCGTAATTGCCACAGAAGCAAATCCCAGCGGTTTTCTGGTCTCTGTTCCGGAAAAAATGACATCCTGCATATTACCGCCGCGCAGTTGTTTTGCGCTCTGCTCACCAAGAACCCATCGAACTGCATCACCTACATTGCTCTTTCCGCTGCCATTTGGTCCCACAATCGCCGTAATACCATCGTGGAACTGGAGTGTCATTTTGTTCGCAAAGGATTTGAATCCCTGCATTTCAATGGATTTTAAATACATAACTCACCTGCTCATATTTTTACAGTTCAGGATCGCATTATATGCTGCCTGCTGTTCTGCTGCTTTTTTGGTTCTGCCGCTGCCTGTTCCAAGTGCATAATCACCCACGCTGACCTGCGCGCAAAAATTTTTGTCATGATCCGGACCTTCTTCTTTTACAATCTGATAAATTATGTCCTGATCCGTTTCGCCCTGAATCATTTCCTGAAGTATTGTCTTACTGTCATGAAAAAGCTGCTTATGCTCAGCGTCATTGAGCACATAACTCAGAACAAACCGCTTTGCCTCGTCAAATCCGCCATCCAGAAAAATCGCGCCAATCGTCGCTTCCATCGCATCGGACACAATCGAATCCCGATATCTTCCTCCGGTCGCTTCTTCCCCTTTTCCCAAAAGCAGATAAGATCCCAGATTGATCTCCCTGGCGCAATATGCCAGCGCCGGTTCACATACCAGGCTGGCTCTTTTTTTAGTCATCTCTCCTTCCGGAAGACGTGGATAGGTATTGTAAAGGAACTCACTGGACACAACCTCCAACACTGCATCCCCTAAAAATTCCAGGCGTTCGTTGCACGCCAATCGCTCCATATGGTGCTCATTGGCGTAGGAAGAATGGCGCATTGCCATCTCCAAAAGTCCGAAGTCACGAAAGCGGTACTGAATGCTGCTTTCCAATTCCTTCAGTTTATCGATATTATTCATTTTATTATAAATAACCTGTCCTTCCTCATTAATCTCTGATTCAAAGGAAAAGGACTGCTCCCTCTTATTGCCAACCGCTCATTCTTTGGAAACAGCCCCTTTTCATTATCCAATTACTTTCTTAATCTGTTCTACCGCATCTCCAACGGAAACCAGCCCCTGCGCTTCCTCCGATCCCAGATCGATATCAAAAATTTCCTCGATTCCCATAATAATCTGAAACACATCCAGGGAATCCGCTTCAAGATCATCTACAAACGTGGTTTCCAGCGTAATTTCATCCTTATCTACATTCAGCACGTCTGCTATAATCTCAGTCAACTTCTCAAATTCCATCTTGCTGTACCTCCCTGCTGTCGTACTCAAGGAGATGTTCCTGCACTTTCTGATTAATCTGCTGTTCTGTAAATGTGATACACTGAAGAATGGAATTCTTAAACTCATTTGCCCTGGAGTTTCCATGGGTTTTTACAACCAGCCCTTTCAGGCCAAGAAGCGGAGCCCCTCCATACTGGCTGGCATCAAATGATTTCAGTGTTTCTTTTAAGGCCGGCTTTACCAGAAGCGCTCCGATTTTGCTCCGCAGTGAAGTCATCATGCCCTCTTTCACCTTGGCAATCAAAGTAGCTCCAACACCTTCATACAGCTTCAGGATCACATTTCCCACAAACGCTTCGCAGACAATCACATCTGCGGCGCCCTGAGGAATCTCTCTTGCTTCGATACTTCCAACAAAGTTGATCAACGGATTGGCTTTCAGCAGCGGATAGGTCTCTTTTACAAGAGCATTTCCCTTTTCTTCCTCCACACCAATATTAACAATCGCTACACGCGGTTTCTTCACGCCCATCACATGTTCCATATAGATCGATCCCATCATGGCAAACTGAACCAGATGAGAAGGACGCGCATCCACATTCGCCCCACAGTCAATCAACAGGGAAACTCCGTCTTTGGTAGGAATCAGCGGAGCCAACGGGGGACGCTCCACACCCTTGATTCTTCCGACAATCGTCTGTCCGCCTACCAGAACCGCTCCTGTACTTCCTGACGATACAATTGCATCTGCCTGTCCATGACGAATCAGATTCATCCCTACTACGATTGACGAATCTTTTTTCTGCCGAATCGCCTTCACCGGCGGCTCTCCTGTCTCGATCACCTCTGTGGCCGGTATGATTTCGATACGATCTTTCGGATATGTGTATTTTTCAAGTTCGCTGCTGATAACATCCGGTTTTCCGACCAGCGCCACCTGTACACGAGGATTTTCATTTACAGCATCCACCGCACCCTTGACCGGTTCAACGGGAGCATAATCACCACCCATGGCATCAACCGCAACTTTTACCAGATCACTCATTTTTCTTCCTCTTTTCTCATCCTCTTTTCGCATATGCAAAGAGGAAATCCTTGCATACAGAGGTACTTCTATAACTATACTAAAGTCTACTGCAAAAATCAAGTAGAAATGCTGATACGAAATCAAAGCTCTGTAGGTCTTATTACTGTTCACGGGCTGATAATGCCGAGCGCTCAAACAATAACTACGCCTTACAGAGCTTTGGTTTTGTCATTACGATATTCTTTTTCCGCTGGAATCCACCTGATATCCATCTACTGTCGTGTCATGAGCCATCTTGCCATTTTCCGGATTGAGATAGTACCACGCTCCGTCAACCTGGATCCAGTCTGTCTGCATCATACCATTCTCATCCATGTAATACCATTCATCACCCACGTGAATCCAACCGGTCTGCATTGCGCCGTTCTTGTCAAAATAATACCAGTTCTCCCGTTCCTGGTACCAACCAGTCTGCATTGCACCGTCTTCATTCAGATAGTAACGTTTTTCCCCCACCGTAAGCCAGCCGGTCTGCATCACACCGTCCTCATCCAAATAATACCAGATCTCTTTTGACTGGAACCAGCCGGTTCTGATATATCCGTTTTCATCAAACGAATACCATTTGCCGGAGATTTTCTCCCATTTGGACACCGGATAGGATCCATCATATTTCTGATACCAGGTGCCATGGTCGTCGGTAATCCACTGGCCTGCCGGAACCACCGTGATCTCAGCTACGGTACTCGTCGTCATGGAAACGGAATTTCCCACCGTGTTAACCGCCACTGCATAATAATAGACCGTTCCCTCCGTCTGCGTATCCGGTGTATAGGATGCTTCTACAGCGCCTTCAATCACCGTTCCGCCTCCGTTGGAATTCACGTTATTCTTATACCACTGATAGGAAATCGTTCCATCACCTTTTACAGAAGCTTCCACATACAGCGGCTCCGCTTCGCAATTTGCTTCATATGTTGCACTCTCTGACGGATTCAAGGAAAAAACCGGCTTTTCCAGCGAACTATCTACTTTTAAAGAATTCACATCATCCACAATTTCTACCGACTGTGATGTATTTGCCACCTCCGCGTTCCCCATCAGGCGATCCAGAATACGATCCGCAGAACACCCGCTAAACATTACAGCACAGCAAAAGCAGACTGCTATCATTTTTATCCGTTTCTTTCTCATCAAAATCTAACCCCTTTATTCTATAAATTGAAACAATTCCGCATCGAAAAATGCGGAAGCACTGGCGAAAATGTTACAATTTCTTTTCAATATTGTTTCATTTTTCACTCAAACATTATAGCACAAACTCGGATGCTGCGTCAATTCGTTTCACCAAAAATTCATTGCTGTTCAAATGCCTGGTTACTGTTCAGAGCTGCCCGACATATGACCCCTTCCTATCTGTCATCCATACAAGAAACACCCGAACATTTTTGTTCGGGTGTTTCTTGTCATCAATCATAACTCAAACTTGATTATTTCCTTTCGGAAAATCAGTCCATTGCAATGACTTCTTTTTTGTTGTAGGATCCGCAAGCCTTGCAAACTCTGTGCGGCATCATAAGAGCACCACACTTACTACATTTTACAAGATTCGGAGCAGACATTTTCCAATTTGCTCTTCTCTTATCGCGTCTTGCTTTGGAAGATTTATTCTTTGGACAGATGGACATATTTACACCTCCTTAAATTTGCTGAATATATCTCTGATAGCAGCCATTCGGGGGTCTAACTCTGTGGTATCACAATCACAGGTCTGATTATTCAGATTCGCACCACAACGGCTGCAGATTCCTTTACAGTCATCTTTACACAGCACTCGAATCGGCCATTGGATTAAAAGTTCATTTCTTACCAATCCCTCAACATTCAGACTGTCCCCTTCAATAAACCCGGAATCCTCCTCTTTTTCCTCCCTCTCTTCTTCAGAAAGGTTCAATTCAATCTCCCGATCAAATTCGATCGAAAACGGAGTACTTACCGGGGTAAGGCATCTGGCGCATGGTATGGCAGCGATCAGTTCTGTATGTCCTGTTATCGTAATGACATGACTGCCCTTGTGTACAAGCTCAAGAACAACTGGATGCTTCTCGATAATCTCAAAAGAATCTTCTCCAATCTGAACTGTATCCAGATCCAAAGATACCTCGTGATTTTCAAGCTTTCCTTCCTGTGCTAATAACCTGGTCAAACTGATCTTCATAATGTTCTCCTAATCACACTTTACTGATTATACCCGGGAAGGCATAATTTGTCAACTGTTTTTTATCACGCAGAGACAAAAGTTTTATTTTCTGTTCAGGAGACAACGAACGCCGTGTAGTCTGAACAGTAAATTACTGTTGCCTCTGCGTTTCCATCTGATTTTTCAAAAAAACCTGTTTATTTGCTTACCAGCTCTACTGTTTCCTCACAGATTGCAATTTCCTCATTTGTCGGAATGACACAAGCTGTAATCTTTGAGCCTGGTTTTGTAATAATTTTTTCTTCGCCGCGGCAGTTATTTGCCTCCGCATCGAAATCCAGTCCCATGAATTCGAATGCTTTGCAGATCTCTTCACGGAGCGGAATTGCATTTTCGCCAAGTCCTGCTGTGAATGTAATTACATCCACACCACCCATAGCAGCGATATAGGAACCAATATATTTAATAATGCGGTATGCATATGCTTCCAGACAATTGATTGCATCCTGATTGCCTGCTTCTGCTGCTGCAGATACATCGCGGTAATCACTGGAAATGCCTGTCATACCAAGCATACCGGATTTCTTATTCAGAATGTTCAGAACCTCAGATACGGTCAGATTCTCCTTGTTGCACAGATACTCAACAAAAGCAGGATCAATATCACCGGAACGAGTTCCCATGATTACGCCTTCCAGTGGAGTCAGTCCCATAGATGTATCTACACATTTACCATTCTTAACTGCAGAAAGAGAAGCTCCGTTGCCCAGATGGCAAACGATAATCTTCAGATCTTTGATATCTTTTCCGAGGAACTCAGCAGTTCTCTTGGAAACGAACTTGTGGGAAGTTCCGTGGAAACCATATTTGCGGATCGCATATTTATCATAGTATTCCTTCGGAATGCCGTACATATACGCTTTTGGCGGCATAGTCTGATGGAATGCAGTATCAAATACAGCTACGTTCGGAACACCTGGCATTAATTTCATGCATGCGTTAATTCCCATCAGGTTTGCCGGATTATGCAGAGGTCCAAGATCTGCACATTCTTCGATTACTTTGATTACTTCCTCATCAATGATAACAGAGTTTGTAATCTTCATACCCCCGTGCAGTACACGATGTCCGATCGCATCTACTTCATCAAGACTCTTGATTACGCCGGTTTTCTCATTTACCAGAGCATCCAAAACCATCTGGATTGCTTCTGTATGAGATGGCATCGGAGATTCTGTGATCTCTTTTTCTCCGCCCTTTGGCTGGTATACCAGACGCCCATCAATACCGATACGCTCGCAGAGTCCTTTTGCCAGAACATCGCGGTTATCATAGTTAATCAGCTGAAACTTCAGGGAAGAACTTCCGCAGTTTACTACTAATACGTTCATTGTGTGATTTCCTCCAAAAACATGATTGATAACTGTTTGACTGCCCGCTAAACAGCCTTAAAACAGGTTTTATGATTACATAGCCTGGCACTGTACTGCAGTGATCGCAACAACACCAACAATGTCCTCTGCGGAGCACCCGCGGGACAGATCATTTACCGGAGCAGCGATTCCCTGTGTCATCGGTCCATATGCCTCTGCCTTTGCCAGTCTCTGTACCAGTTTGTAGCCAATATTTCCGGCATCCAGATCCGGGAAGATCAGTACGTTTGCTTTTCCAGCAACCTTGCTGTTCGGAGCTTTGGATGCACCTACGCTCGGTACAATCGCAGCATCAAGCTGAAGCTCGCCGTCCAGTGCCAGATCCGGATTAGCTTCTTTTGCAATTCTGGTAGCCTCAACTACCTTGTCAACATCTGCGTGTTTTGCACTTCCCATAGAAGAGTGTGACAGCATAGCAACTCTCGGCTCATTGCCGGTCAGCATACGGAAGGATTCTGCGGAGGATTCTGCAATTGCAGCCAGTTCTTCCGGATTCGGATTCTGATTCAGACCGCAGTCACCAAATACGAAAACGCCGTCATCGCCGTACTCACAGTCCGGAACAACCATCAGGAAAAATGCGGATACCAGCTTTGTACCCGGTTTTGTCTTTAAGATCTGCAGGCACGGTCTTAAGGTATTCGCGGTAGAGTGGCATGCACCGGATACCAGTCCGTCTGCATCTCCCATTTTAACCATCATTACGCCATAGAAAGTATAGTCGTTCATAATGGTCTCTTTCGCTTTCTCAGGGGTCATGCCTTTCTTAGCACGCAGCTCAACCAGCTTGTCAATATAAGCCTGTGTTTTCTCAAATTTCGCAGGGTCTACAACAGTAGCTTTGGAAATATCAAGTCCTTCGCTTCCTTTCTTGACATCTTCCTCACTTCCGATAATGATCAGATCAGCCAGGTCCTCTGCTAAAATCTGTGCTGCTGCTTCATATGTTCTTCTGTCCTCTGATTCCGGCAGTACAATTCTTTTTTTGTCTGCCTTGGCTCTTGCTTTAATTGTGTCAATAAATCCCATGATCTTTGACTCCTTTCGATAAATTTACTCGATATTTTTATTGTAGTACGCTTTTTGAAAGTGTGCAAGTACAAAATTCAAAACATCGTACTGCAGTAGTGTTACTGTTTCGACAGCAACAGACGCTGTGCAGAAAATAGCTGTTCCATGTTATCTCCGAACAGTAACGCAGCCGTTACGGTTGAGACGAAAGGACGCCGGGTTTCAGATAAATTCCATCGCAGCCACATGAAATATTTGGGGGTTGTTTGATACTCACAGGTTTGATAAAATCTTGGTTAAGATATGCAGAATAGGAGAACACGGGAATTATGATTGTTACAGCTGTGATTGCGGAATACAATCCATTTCATAACGGACATGCCTGGCAGCTTATGAAAGCCAGAGAACTGACCGGTGCGGATTATCTGATTGTTTTAATGAGCGGGGATTTTGTTCAAAGGGGAACTCCCGCGCTTCTGGATAAACATGTGCGCGCAAAGATGGCGATTCTGGGTGGTGCAGACCTTGTTCTGGAACTGCCCTGTATGTTTTCCACCGGCAGCGCTCAGTATTTTTCGAGAGGTGCTGTATCACTTCTCGATGCACTATCCTGTGTTGGCTTTCTCTGTTTCGGGAGTGAATGCGGGGAGATCTCCCCTTTTCTTATCCTGTCCGATATTCTTTGTAAGGAACCTTCTGATTATCAGGAAGTACTGCAGCAGCTGCTGCGGCGCGGGTATTCTTTTCCATCGGCAAGAAATAAAGCTCTTGTGGAATACTGCACAAAGAATCCCAAACATCTGCAGGGGATGACGCCGGGCGAACTGAACGATTTCCTGCAGTGGCCTAATAATATTCTTGGACTGGAATACTGTCAAGCACTTCTGGCATGTCACAGTGCAATTCAACCCGTGACTATTTCCCGGCAGGGAAGTTCCTATCATGAAGAGCAGCTTCCCGGTGACGAGCAGATCTTTCCGTCTGCCACAGCGATTCGCACTGCGATCCGCAGCGGAAGCGATCCGGAACTGCTCCATGCAGGTATCCCGAAAAAAAGTTATCCTCTGCTCGCCAACGCATTGGAAGCGAACGCATTGCTTTTCGAGGATGATTTTAATCTTCTGCTTGCGGCAAAGCTTCTGACGGAGACACCCAAAAGCCTTTCTTCTTATTTTGATATCACTGAAGATCTTGCCAACCGGATCTATCGCCATAAAAATGAATTTACAGGTATCCGCCAGTTTACGGCACTTTTAAAAACCCGCGAACTTACTTACAGCCGGATCAGTCGTGGTTTGCTTCACATTCTTCTGAATCTTAGAGAAGTACAGCCGCCTTCCTACGAAAGGGTACTGGGATTTCAAAAAACAGCAGGGCCTCTTTTGAGTTCCATAACCAAAAACAGCACTCTTCCTCTCATCACCAAACCTGCCCTGGCGCAAGAGAACTTATCGGAAGCAGCTTTCTCTGCCTTTGCGCAAGATATCTATGCAGCAAATCTCTATGAAACCGTCCGTTCCCAAAAAAACGGTACTCCGTTCCTTCACGAATATCAAAAACCTCTGGTTCTTCTGTAATATAACGAAAAAGAGACTCTGCTTAGCTTTCAGAATCTCTTTTTTGATTTCATTGTCAATCCCTGCGATTATTTTAATTCTTAAACGAATGAATCGGTGCCGGGATTCTGCCCTGGCGGTTCACAAACGCCTCGCAGGAGAATCCGTTCACCGGCATAATCGGTGCATGCCCCAGTAATCCGCCAAATTCGACCGTCTCCCCTACGCCTTTTCCGATCACCGGAATCAGACGCACAGCCGTTGTTTTCTGGTTTACCATTCCGATTGCCATCTCATCTGCGATAATTCCGGAAATTGTAGAAGCTTTGGTGTCTCCCGGAATCGCAATCATATCGAGTCCTACCGAGCAGACACAGGTCATCGCCTCAAGTTTTTCAATTGTAAGTGCTCCGTCATTGACCGCATTGATCATTCCCTGATCTTCTGATACCGGAATGAATGCACCGGAAAGGCCTCCGACGTAGGAGGATGCCATAACTCCTCCTTTCTTTACCTGATCATTGAGTAATGCCAAAGCAGCCGTGGTTCCAGGTGCTCCGGCATGTTCCAGTCCGATTTCCTCCAGAATATCTGCCACGGAATCACCGATCGCCGGTGTGGGGGCCAGAGACAGATCAATGATGCCAAAAGGAATATCCAGACGTCTGGATGCCTCCTGGGCAACCAGCTGACCTACGCGGGTCACCTTAAACGCCGTCTTTTTGATTGTCTCACAGAGCACTTCAAAATCAGCACCTCTTACCTTTTCCAGCGCATGTTTTACAACACCCGGGCCAGACACACCTACATTGATAATCGCATCCGCCTCTGTCACACCGTGGAATGCCCCCGCCATAAACGGATTGTCATCCGGTGCATTGCAGAAGACAACCAGTTTTGCACAGCCCATACAGCTGTTATCCTTGCTCGCCTCGGCAGTCATCTTGATAATCTCACCCATAAGTTTCACCGCATCCATATTAATGCCTGTTTTGGTTGATCCAAGATTCACAGAACTGCAGACAAAGTCGGTACTTGCAAGTGCCTGCGGAATGGAGCGGATCAGCAATTCATCTGCCGGCGTCATTCCCTTGCTTACCAGTGCAGAATAACCGCCAAGGAAATTAACACCCACCTCTTTCGCTGCCCGATCCAGTGTCTGAGCAATGGTCACAAAATCTTCCGGTTTTCTACAGGCAGAAGCTCCGACAAGCGCGATGGGGGTTACGGAAATTCGTTTATTAACGATGGGAATTCCGAATTCCCCCTCGATTTCTTCACCCACTGCCACCAGATTTCTGGCTTTCGTCGTGATCTTATCATAGATTTTCCGGTTCAGTTTGTCCAGATTGGAATCAATACAATCCATCAGACTGATTCCGAGGGTAATGGTACGAACATCCAGATTCTCCTTTGCGATCATCTCGTTCGTTTCCTTTACTTCAAACAGATTTATCATGTTCTTCCTTTTCTCCTTCGTTTTAGATACGGTGCATCATGTTGAAAATGTCTTCATGCTGGCAGCGGATAACGACGCCGATGGTTTCACCCAATTCTTCCAGCTCTTTTGCCATCTCCGCATTCCCCTTCGGGCTCTTTGATACATCAGTTACCATCATCATATTAAAATATCCCTGTACGATGGTCTGAGAAATGTCCTCGATATTCACCTGATTTTCTGCCAGGTAATTGCAGACCTTTGCAATAATACCGACTGTATCTTTTCCTACGACAGTGATAATTGTCTTCTTCATGCTAGTTTCTCCTTTAATCATGTATTTATTGTATGTATCACATAATGCGAGGGTTTTTCTGATTACCCTGTATGTTGCATTATACCTCAATCAGCGGCGATACTTCGCTTCGTTTTGCAACTGCGATATGAAAATCGCTGGAACGATAGGGATTATCTCCCGTGGTAACTTCACAGGCCACTGTTTCAAAAGCCAGCGCCTCATAATTGTTCTCCTTGCTCAAATGGCCAAGCAGTACATCCTTCAGATCATCATGAAGAATCTCACAGAGCAGATGACCTGCCATTGTATTGGACAGATGACCTTTTGCTCCGGCAATCCGCTGTTTCAGCGGATATGGATAAGGCCCTACAGCCAGCATGTTCTCATCATGATTTGCCTCCAGCAGTACCGCATTTAATCCTTTGAGATGCCGGATGATATAATCATTGTAAATGCCAAGGTCTGTAGCAATTGCCATTGCTTTCCCGCAGGATTCCATCCGGTATCCCACCGGTTCTGCCGCATCATGAGAAATGGCAAACGGCTGTATCCGGATGTCACCGATCTCAAAGGGTTCGTCCGCATAGATTTTATGAAAAATCCCATCCGGAAATTTCCCCAGACCGGTACAGCGCTTCAGTGCCTCAATCGTACCGCCTGTAGCATAGATCGGTGTCTGATACCTTCGCGCCAGAACACCAAGTCCCTGAATATGATCAATATGTTCATGCGTGATTAGAATCCCATCCAATTCTTTTACAGTGCGGTTCAAGCTGTTCAGTCCAGCTTCCGTCCTTTTTCCGCTGATTCCTGCATCCACGAGCAGACTGGTTGTCTCGCTGCCTGCAAAAATACAGTTTCCGCTGGAGCCGCTGGCAATACTACAAAGTTTCATACTTTTTCATCCTCTGATCGATCTGTTTTTTGGTATCTCCAAAATCACCGCTGTTGTCAATTTCGAAGTCACAGTGTCTGCAGAATTGCTCTTCTGAGAGCTGATTCGCCATAATTCCGCTTATTTTTTCGCTGGAATAACCCCGATCTGACATCAGACGTTCCTTTCGGATTTCCTCATCTGCATAAATATACCACAACTCATCACAAATTTCATCATATTTATCTTCAATCAGCAAAGCAGCCTCTATAAATACAAATTCAGTTCCGTGATGCCGCTCCTTCTCAATCGCATTTCGGATATATTGTTTCACTGCAGGATGAACGATATCATTGAGCTGCTTTAATTTTTCCTGATCACGAAAAACAACATCCGCAATCCGTTTACGATTCAGTTCCCCGGAAACGGTGGTTACCTGCTGACCAAACAATCGGATGATCGGTCCATAACACTCTTTTCCCGGCTGCATCAAAAGATAGCCAACCTCATCTGCCTGAATAACGGTCGCGTCATAACTGCTTCCGATATATGTCATTACTTCTGTTTTTCCTGCACCCACACCGCCAGTAATTCCAATCACCTTCATCTGTATCTTCCCCTTTTCTATTTCGCTTCATACCAGTCGCTTCCCGTGTGCATATCGATTTCCAGCTTTACTGCAAGTTTTGCAGCACCGATCATTTCTTCAGCGAGAATTTGTCTCGCTTTCTTTGTCTCTTCTTTCGGCACCTCAAGCAGAAGCTCATCATGCACCTGCAAAAGCAAGCGCGCAGCCATACCCTCTTCCTTTAATCTTTTTGTGACGCGAATCATAGCAATCTTGATAATATCCGCTGCCGTTCCCTGAATCGGGGCATTCATTGCCACGCGTTCTCCGAACGAGCGCTGCATAAAATTGCTGGACTTGAGTTCCGGTATGGGTCTGCGTCTTCCAAACATCGTAACAGAATACCCCTTTTCTCTGGCATCCTGCACGCACTGGTTCAGAAAACTTTTTATCTTTGGATAGGTTTCAAAATAACGGTTGATATATTCTTCCGCCTCTTTTTTCGTAATACTTAAATCCTGGCTTAGTCCAAAGGAACTGATCCCGTAGACAATACCAAAATTCACTGCCTTGGCATTTCTTCTCTGCAGAGGCGTGACTTCCGAAAGCGGCACATGGAATACCTGGGAGGCAGTCAGACGGTGAATATCCTCCGCTTCTTTGTATGCCGCGATCAGCTTCTCATCCCCTGACATATGCGCCAGTACCCGAAGCTCAATCTGTGAATAATCCGCATCCAGAAATACACAACCCGGCTTCGGCACAAATACTTTTCGGATTAACCGTCCAAGTTCCATTCTTACCGGGATATTCTGCAGATTTGGCTCTGTGCTGCTGATTCTTCCGGTTGCTGTGATTGTCTGATGAAAAGTGGAATGAATTCTTCCATCTGGTGAAATCACAGAGAGAAGACCATCTGCATAGGTCGATTTCAGTTTTGTCATCTGACGATATTCCAGAATATCCGAGACAATCTGATAATCCGGTGCCAGTTTTTCCAGTACATCTGCCGCAGTGGAATATCCCGTTTTTGTTTTCTTTCCTCCCGGAAGCTGTAATTTTTCAAAGAGAATCACACCCAGCTGTTTGGGAGAATTGATATTGAATTCCTCTCCCGCCTGTTCACAGATCTTCTGTTCCAGCTCTTCAATACGTACTTGCAGCTTCTGACCGTATTCCATCAGTTCTTCACGTTTTACAGCAATACCATTCTGCTCCATCTCATGAAGTACAAATGCCAGAGGAACTTCTACATTCCGGTAAAGTTCCCACATTCCCTGTTCCTCCAGATGCGCCTTTATTGCCGGACAGGTTTCAAATACTGCAAATGCGATATGTCCTGCATAGGATGCTGCCTGTTCTTCTGTCATCGCAGAGACAGACGGAATTTTCGATGTGCCGAAGATCTCAGACGGAGTCGGCACATAAATCTGTCCATATTCTCTGGCTATATCATCATAAGAATAAGCAGATTTCAAGGGATTCAACAGATAAGCTGCCAGTGCTGCATCGAACAGCGTATCGCTGCATTCCATTGGAAGATACTTCAAAAGTTCCTTCACATTCATCACGCAGACTGCCGGAACTCTTTCGATCACTTCACCAAGCCTTCCGATAAGATAGGTGCTGCTAACAAATCCCGCTACCGGAATGTATACAATCGTCGGATCTTCTTTGCTTCCATAGGCAAGTGCAATTCCTGTTATCTCATTTTGTTCGCCAAGAACTGAAATGCCTACCCGGCTCTTCTCTCCTGCCTCCTCCAAAAAGTGTTCTGCCTCGGACAGCTCCGTTGCCTGTGAAATAAAGACAGCTTCCTGACATTTTGTTTCTTCCTCCTGAAATCTTCCAAGCAGATTTTTGAATTCCAGTTTCCGGTAAAGCTCGTAGGCTTTTTCCGTATATAGATTACCGATCACCGACTCAGACAATTCAAAAGGAATCGGCGCTTCTGTCTGAATTTTGGCCAGTTTTTTGCTCAAAACAGCAAGATCATAGTGATCTCTTAATGCTTCTCTGGCTTTATTAGGCTTGACTTCTTCCAGATGAGCGTGCGCATTTTCCAGAGTTCCGAATTCCAGCAGGATCTTTGTTGCTGTTTTCTCACCCACTCCCGGAAGACCCGGAATATTATCTGCTGTATCGCCCATCAGAGACTTCAGATCTACAATCTGCTTGGGATTCAGCTGATATTTTTCCTTCACTTCCTCTGTATGATAATTCTCAATCAGCGTTTTTCCTTTAACTGTTTTGGGAATCCGCACCAAAATACGATCGGTAGCCAGCTGTAAAAGATCCCGATCTCCGGATACAATGGTAACCTCCATACCTTCCTTTTCACACCGACGGGCAATCGTCCCGAGGATATCATCCGCCTCATAGCCTTCCTTCTCGAGGATCTCAACCTCCATCGCTGATAAAACCTCTTTGATCAGCGGTACCTGTTCGCGCAGTTCCTCCGGCATAGATTTGCGTGTTCCTTTGTATGCATCATACATCTGATGACGAAAGGTCGGTGCATGCAGATCAAAGGCAACAGCCAGATAACCTGGTTTCTCTTCCTCCAGAATCTTGAACAGAATATTCAAAAAACCATACACTGCGTTCGTATGCACTCCTTCTGCATTGGTCAGATCCGGAAGGCCATAAAAAGCCCTGTTCAATATACTGTGTCCGTCAATCAAAACTATCTTCTCACTCATAACAATCCTTTCAGCCATGGCACTTCTATCACTCCCCAGTAATGCAGTATCAAAATCAGAAGCAGTATGACAAGTATTACAATCAACGCCTTAAAAAAATGTTCCTTCTTTCTTCTCCGCCTTGCCATCTGTTCTTTTTCTCTCAGATCACGCTCCAGCAGTCCTCTCAGATTGTAGGATGTCTGATCCGCATCTTCAAAATAAGCCATCGCTTTATTTACAATAAAATAGGTCTCCAGTTCTTCATAGCAGGAAGGACATTTCCGAATATGCGCGATAAATGCATCCAGCTTCTTCTCCGATATTTTCCCCTTAATATAGGGCTGTATCAATTTTTCAGCTTCCTGACAGTCCATCTGTCATCCTCCTTCCCTGAAACCATACTTTTCCTTCTGGTATTTTACTATCATACACTATTTCTTCCATTTTTAAAAGAGACAACCGATATTTTCATCGGTTGTCTCCTTTTGCAAGTTACCATGTCGGATGTGATAACCTGCTTTTATGCTCAGGCTTTTATACTCATGCCTTTACCAGATTTAGTGTCTCTGTTCCGTTTTCAAAATCGATGGCATTCTGAAGGGTTGTGTTCGCAATCGCAGTCAAAGCCTCATCGGTAAAGAATCCCTGATGTGAAGTGATCATGACATTCTGGAACGACAAAAGGCGGGCTGTCGTGGAATGTTCAAGAATCTCATCGGAACGGTCCTCAAATACATTGGGTGTTTCTTCCTCATATACATCAAGTCCGACTCCAAAAAATTTTCTTGCACGGATTCCTTCCACCAGATCTTCCGTCTTTACAAGACCTCCCCTGGATGTGTTGACCAGTATCACTCCATCCTTCATCTTCGCAATGGTTTCCCGATTGATCAAATGGTATGTGCTATCCATCAGAGGGCAGTGAAGGGAAATCAGGTCACTGTCGGAAAGCAGTTCCTCGAGGGTCACATAAGTGACAAATTCTTTCAGTGTTTCATTTTCGCAGACATCATAGGCAATTACTCTCATGCCGAATCCATAGCAGATGCGTGCCATCGCTGCACCAATTTTCCCGGTTCCGATAATACCTGCTGTTTTTCCATAAAAGTTAAAGCCCATCAAACCACCAAGGCTAAAATCATTCTCACGAACTTTGTTATATGCTTTATGCATGTGACGATTGACCGTCAGCGCCAGCGCCATGGCATGTTCTGCCACTGCTTCCGGAGAGTATCCCGGCACCCTTCGCACTTCGATCCCACATTTCTTCGCAGTCTCCAGATCCACATTGTTAAATCCGGCACAGCGCATCAGTATCAGTTTTACTCTTACTTCCTGCAGCGCCTTTACCGTATCAGATCCCACATCCGAGTTCACAAAGGCGCAAACGGCATCATACCCCTTCGCCAGCGGCGCTGTCTTCGCAGATAAACCACTTTTCAAATACTCCAGTTCCAGTCCCGGATACTTATCTTTTGTCTTCTCGAAAGATTCTTTATCATAATTCTGCGTATCATAGAACAAGATTCTCATTTTTCCTCCTTTTGGGCAAATACGGGATGCCCATCCCGTTCGGAATCCGCATTTTTCGCATTCCCTACATATCATTCCCTGGTACGCCTATACTATACATCTTTGTTAATATTTTGTCAATATATATTGTTATTTATTTGTCAATCTTTCAGGAAAGCATTTCATCGAGAAATCTCGACGGTTCGATTTTTTTATCGTATCGCTCTTTCACATAACAGAGCGTGAGTTCCTTTCTCGCGCGCGTTATGCCCACATAGAACATACGCCGCT
Organism: Fusicatenibacter sp.; assembly: GCA_022766945.1. Lineage (GTDB taxonomy): Bacteria > Bacillota > Clostridia > Lachnospirales > Lachnospiraceae > Fusicatenibacter. Next base: position 30,360 of record JALEOU010000074.1, read on the forward strand.
CTTCTTCCTGCGCTTCGGGTAAAACCGCTTTCTGATATGGCATGATGCCCTCATTGACATCCAGCAGATAAACCTTGTCATATTCTAATCCTTTGACGCTGTGCAGGGTTGAAAGTGTCACTCCGTCTGTCTGATCATTTGCCAGTTTCTTTTCTTCTCTGATCTTCTTCTGATATTCCTCAATATGTGTAAGCCATTGCGCGACTGTTTTCTGACTCTTTGCCGCCTCCTGCAATTCATTGAGCATATCTATCAGATCTGTGTCATTCATCTTCCGATAAGCAGCATATTCTTTTACGTATTGCTCATATCCCATTGCATAACGAATATAATTCACTGCGCCAAAAGGAGTCAGACGTGAAAGAATCCGGATGTCCTGTTCGAGACGCTCTATACGCTGACACATCCATTCTTTATCCTCGTAATACTCCTGAAGCGCTTCAAAACTTACCTGCGTGCTCTCAAATGCATCTCTGGAAAGATAACGGTTAGGTCTGTTGGCAATTCTCAAAAAATCACTCCGTTTTCTGCTGCCTCCCGCTATGGACAGATAAGTCAGCAGATCCTTTGCAATCCAGTGATCATAGAGATCCGGCATAACATCACGCATCCGGAATGGGATCTGATGCTCTATGAGCTGCTCAACAGCCGCACGGCAGCCCTGATTTGTTCTGAACAGCAGCGCCATTTCACGATAGCTCATTCCCTGCTTCGCTGCCAAAAGCAATTCTTCTGCAACAGATGAGACTTCTTCCTGTACATTGCGATATCCACGGATTGCTACCGGAGCCCCCGCTTCCTGATCTGTAGAAATATTTTTTTCAAATCTGTGCTGATTATGACGAATCAGACACTGAGATCGCTTAACAATATTCCCGCTGCTCCGGTAATTCTTATCCAGCACCACACGTTCTGTCTGTGGATAGTCTTTTGGAAAATTCAGCATTAACTCCGGCCGCGCTCCGCGAAACTGATAAATTGACTGATCGTCATCCCCCACAATAAACAGATTATTTTCCGGAAGTGCCAGCATACGAACAATCTCATATTGGATCGGATTGATATCCTGGAACTCATCGATCAGTATAAACTGAAATTTCTGCTGCCATGCATGGAGTATCTCCGGACGTTCTTTTAAAAGCCGGCTGCACTGAACCATGATATCGTCAAAGTCCAGTTTTCGATTCTCCCTCATCCACTTTTCATACTCTTCATAGACTTTTCGAAAGGTCTTTTCCGGCGCACAGGCTGAGTAATAGTGTTCCAATGCAATTTGATTATTTTTCACCGTGCTGATTTCCCGCGCCAGATTCGCAGCAAGATCTTCCTCTTCCAGATCTTTGCAGTACGCATTGACCAGTTCTCTCATCAAATGGTTCTTCTGCTCTTCACTTAGTATATTTTCCCCGGTAAGATGGTAGGTATGGCGTAAAATACCATAAAAAACACCGTGAAAGGTTCCAAAGGTCACCTGTGTGCTGTTCCTTCCCATCAATCTCAGATATCGCTCTTTCATTTCACTGGCAGCTGCCCTCGTAAAGGTCACCACCAGAATACGAGAGGCGGATATGCCGCTCTTGACAAGCTGACAGGTCCGCCCCGTGATCACCGCAGTTTTCCCGGACCCGGGTCCCGCAAGAACCATCATGGGACCCTGGATGTGATACACTGCTTTTTTCTGTGATTCGTTATAATTCATGATAATTTTTCAATCGCCTTTTCTATCCGTGACAGGGACTCCTCTTTTCCCAGAACTTCCAGAATCTCGGTTGCTCCTGCCGGGGTCATTTGCTTGCCGGAAAGTGCAGTGCGGATCGGCCACATAATATAGCCGGTCTTATAGCCCTTCTCCTTTCCAAATGCGGAAAGCATCGCAAAAAGGGCGTCATTGCTATAGTCTTCCTGTGCCTTCAGAAGCGGCAGCACCTCTTTTAACAGCTGCAGAGAAGACTCCTGTGTCGTCTTCATCTTTTTATGCACATACATGGAAGTATCATACTCCGGTACTTCCTCAAAGAAATCGATGAGCGCCGGAATATCAGGAAAGACTTCAATTCTGGTTTTCACCATTGCCACGATCTTATGGAAATCCAGTTCCCTGTGAATTGTGTTTTTGATGTAGGGAAGTGCCATCTCATAGAATTTCTCATCATCCATCGCTTTCATATACTCACCATTCATCCAGCGCAGTTTCGTCATGTCAAATACCGCCGGAGATTTACTGATATGATGATAATCGAATACCTTAACCAACTCCTCCAGAGAATAGATTTCCCTGTTTTCCTCTGGGCACCAGCCAAGCAAAGCTACAAAGTTAACAATCGCATCCTTCAAAAATCCCTGCTCAACCAAATCCTCATAAGAAGAATGACCACACCGCTTGGAAAGCTTCTGATGCTCTTCATTGGTAATCAAAGGGCAGTGAACGTAGGTTGGAACCTCCCATCCAAACGCCTCGTAGATCCGGTTGTATTTCGGTGAAGAGGAAAGATATTCATTTCCGCGAACAACGTGGGTGATACCCATCAGATGATCATCAATCACATTTGCGAAATTATACGTTGGATACCCGTCCGATTTGATCAGAATCAGATCCTCGAGCTCCTCATTGTTCACCGTAATATTTCCGTAAATTTCATCATGGAAAGTGGTTGTCCCTTCGGTTGGCATATTAAAACGAATGACATATGGTTTGCCTGCTGCCAGATTTGCCTCAATCTCCTCTTTGGACAGGCTAAGGCAATGCTTGTCATAAATGGAAATCTCCTTGCCCCCAACTGTTCTTCTGCACTGGCTGAGTCGTTCCTGATCACAGAAACAGTAATAAGCATCTCCCTGCTCGATCAGCTGTTTCGCGTATTTCAGATATAATCCGGAAGCATTTCTCTCACTCTGAACATACGGACCACAGCCGCCGTCTTTATCCGGACCCTCATCGTGTGCAAGTCCTGTCTCATTCAATGTGCGGTATATAATATCAAGTGCACCTTCCATAAAACGCTCCTGATCTGTATCCTCAATACGAAGCATAAATTTTCCATCTGCATGCTTTGCAATCAGATATGCATACAGAGCCGTACGCAGATTTCCCACATGCATTCTGCCGGTGGGGCTTGGTGCAAATCTTGTCTTAACTGTACTCATGATTCTCCACTCCTGTATCTTTATAAAATGTACTGCCTGACTGTCTCCGGGACCACAGAGGGCATCATTTCTGTTTTCTCTTGCCCCATACTGTCTACTCCATATAAAAAAGTAAGGCAGTTCAGGAAAAACATCTCAGTTTCTTTCCTGAACTACCTTATTATAAACCACGCTGATAGCCATTTGCAACTGTTTCTTTTACGGATAAATCTGTCGTATCAGGGAGGGAATATCTCCCGTACATACACAATCTGCCTTTCCATCCGCATAATGCGGTGCCCAGTTCAGCAAAAGGACTTTTGAGCCGGTAAAGTATTTGATACAGCTGTTAACGATATAGGAATTCATATTACTGCCGATAATTAACAACAGATCCGCCTTGCTGACAACATCGGCCGCCTGAGTAATCTTAATGTTATCCACCATCTCTCCGCGAAGAACAATCTGCGGACGGACAATCGCTCCACATTGCTCACACCAGGGAACCGGCTGTCTGTCCATCAAATAGGAAATATCATACTGGCGATTACAGTGTGGACACCGGTTATCATAAATACTTCCGTGAAGGTTAATCACATTCTGGCAGCCTGCAACAGATGCCAGAGAAAATATACTTCTGGTGATAATTCCGCCAAGTTTCCCATCACGCTCCATCTGCGCAAGTGTATAATACACATCGTTGGGTGTTCCGCGCTTTTTCAGCACCTCATCGCGGTAAAACTGAAAAAAATCTTTTGTCCGATTGTTATAATAGGATGCTGAAAACATCTCTTCCAAAGAACGTCCATACCGGTCTTCGAGTTCGTACTCAAACTCTTCCCTGTAAAGTTCGCAGCCGGTTCCATAAGTCGCGGCCCGGCCGGTCAGGCAGACAACATTTCTGCTCCCCGCAATCAGATTTTTCATATACTCAATGCTGCTGATCATCCAATCCCCTCGATTTCAACTGCAAATGATCTGTATCAATCAGATCAGACTTCCACACCATTCTGTTTCATATATTCGATCACATCTCCAACAGTTGCGAGATCTGTCAGATCATCCGTATTAATTTCAATTCCATATTCATCCTCAAGGGCCATCACTACCTCAAGAAGGTCCAGGGAATCTGCTCCCAGATCATCTTTAAAGGATGTTTCTTCGTTAATCGTATCTGCGTCACAGTTTAACTGATCTGCCAGAATCTCTTTCATTTTCTCTAACATTTGCTCTCTGCTCCTTTCTGCCGCACGTGACAGACTGTATTTCTTTCGAAAAAAGTGTATCTGTTATTCAGGAATTTGTCAATACGTTTTTCGCACTTTCTTTCTCAGAACTCTCCTGAATTTCATCATTCCGGAAAGTAATCCGACGCGCCACCCCAAGCGCAATTCCGATTTCCGTCATCAGGAAAAGAACCGATGTGCCTCCATAACTCACAAAAGGCAGCGTAATTCCGGTGGTCGGGATTACATTCATTACAACCAGAAGGTTCAGAATCACCTGAATCGCAATGTGTCCAAAAATGCCACTGACTACCAGAGAGCCATACAAATCCGGTGCATTCTGTGCAATAAAAAACAGACGATATAACAGATAACCAAACATCAAAAGCAGCAGGAGCGCACCAAAGATACCAAGCTCCTCACAGATAATTGAGAAAATCATATCATTCTGGGCCTCCGGGATTGTATTGATCTTCTGTGTACTGTTTCCAAGACCCTTGCCTAAAATACCACCTGAACCGATGGCATACAATCCCTGCAGCACCTGATAGCTTCCGCCCTGCAGCCACTCATAGATTCGATTCAATCGAAAACCGTTCTCTGTTTCCAGTATATACAGATGATCTTTCAGCCAGAAAATCGCCACAATACCGATCGCCGCAAAGATCCCTGCCGCCACGACCATCCAGGTGGATTTCGGATCTGCCAGATATAAAATCACACATGCAATCAGAAAAATGATAATCGCCGTACTTAAGTTATCCGTGAATTTCCATGCGGCTACCGCCTGTAGCGCTCCCAGAAAGAGAATGAACATCTCACCTTTTAATGTCTGTATCTTCTTTCCCATTTTCAGAATGACGTAGGGAAGAAAAAGAATGACACCGATCTTTGCAACCTCTGACGGCTGGAACTGCACACCCAGTTTCAGCCATCTTCTTGCACCGTAGGCCTCTACTCCAAGAGGCGACAGAACGAGGAGCATCAGGAGAAAGCCAAGAATATACAGATATCCTGACAATTTCATATACCAGTGATAATCAATCAGAGATACTAAAAGGGCTAATCCAATGGCAGCGACAGAGATCACTGCCTGTTTGCCGAAATAAAACAAATCATTATGAAACTTCGTCACTGATTCATAAGCACTGGCACTATAAAGCATTACCAGTCCGAAACAGAGCAGTATGATCACTGCTGCCAGAAGATTGTAGTCATAATACTTTGTTGATTTTCTTTTTGCCTTTTTCTTCTTGGATTGCCCCGAAGGGACTGTTTTTCTATTTCCCACTCGATTTTTCGTCATATGCTTATCATTCCTTCTATCTATAAAATTCACATCACGGATCCCAGTCTCTGTACACCTTTTGACTTTTAATTCACCAGATACTTTAACAGATCCAGGAAATCCGGGCTGCGGTCTGTATCACCAAGAATAACTTTTCGCACCAATTCCGGATCATCTGTGATGATATTATCAACGCCACAGTTTACCATTCTCTGAATATCGCCCTGATAATTCAATGTCCACGCACACACTTCTTTACCAAAGCTGTGCGCATTCTCAACAAACTGTTCTGTAATGTACGTGTATTTGACAGAAAAGAAATCTGCTGCATCCAGTTCTTCCAGATCTCCGTAAGTCATTTTCATTGTATAGCCTGTCTTAATATCCGGATTCAGCTTTTTCGCCTGTTTCAAATAACTGTAGTTCATAGATGTCAATACACAGTTATCCACAAAATCATTTTCTTCAATGATTTTGATTACTTTTCTGACAATATTTTTATTATGTCCGTTATATTTTACCTCTATGTTGAGATTAATTTTCCCTTTTGCGTACTGGATAATATTCTCCAGCTTTGGTATCGTCTCTCCGCGAAATGCTTTGTTGAATCTGGCACCTGCATCCAGCTGACTGACTTCATCGTACGTCAGAGTCCAGATATTTGCATTCAGACCTGTTGTCCTCTTTAGATTCGAATCATGAAGAAGAACGATCTCACCGTCACTGGTCTCCTGAACATCGATTTCCGCATAATCGGCCATACTCTCAACAGCATATTTCACTGCGCTCAACGTATTTTCCGGCGCTTTTCTGGCGCCGCCTCTGTGGGCCGATACCGAGATATAACCGGAGGAAGCCATTGCGGAAGGAAGATCGCGCTGCATGGATCGGATAATATAAGTACTCTCCCCTGCAATCATTGCGATGGTAAGAACTGCTGCTGCCGCACGTCCCCGAAGAATCTTGACCATACGCGATTTCTTCGGATAATATCTGCTTTTCCGATAATCTCCGCGATCCGACAGTGCGAAGATCAGATACAGGTAAGTTACACTGCCCACGATTCCAAATGCACCGGTCACAACACCCATGACTGTCTTTAACCAGTCTCCGTATACAATAACCGCACTGACAACTGTCGATGGGGTCTTCACAAATCTGGCATACAAAACTACAACTGCTCCTACCGCGAAAAATAACAGAATCGATACGACTGCAATCACAAGCTGAAGCAGCAGATTGATCCCAAGTTCCCGCAGCGTTTTCCCATTCATGACCGTTTTGACTCTTCTTCTGATTTTCTTTTCTGTTTCCTCCATCAGGAAGCGGAACGGAAGAGAATACGAAAACAGAAAAGAAAAACAAATCAGTATCACCAGCAGTGCTACCGGAATCCAGACGGCAGGAAACACTTCGAATATTTTGGTAGCGGAAACCTTCAGAAGTCTCATACTGTCAATTGCACTGTAACTGCTGTGGAGCCACAGATATGGAAAACTTGCAGCCATATACAGAAACCAGGTCAGCGGATAACGGCGAATAAAACGCACCATTCCAACAGCACCGGCACAGAAAATAGCCGGAATGCGAATCTTCTCCCGGCGCCAGGCAGCTTCCAGATAGCCTAATACTGCAAACACTTCAAACATCATGAAAAACAGTACCATCAGCAATAATCCGAAAATAATCAGTATTGTCAGAGGGTGAAGCATGACATCATTATAATTTTCTGATGTCATATAGCTGTATCCTCTCTGCTTCAATGCAAACTCAATTGCTTTCCCCGATAATTTTATGATCAGAAAATTGGAAAAAACACGATATACTGCTTCGAACAGAATCAGATTCCATATATTTTTATACAATAGCTTCCATGCCATTTTCAGATATGTTTTTATCAATTTCGTATCCCTGCCTTTATCTCTGTCCGTACAATGCAGTTTCTGATCTCATGCTTCCCAGGAACTGTTTCGATGATACTGTCACATTCTGCCTGAACAGATCAAAATAAGCTGCCGCATTATTACATACAGCTGTATTCAGTATAACACAGAAACAATTTCATGGGTATTCTTTTTTACTGTGATCCGGATAAGTTTTCTTTATGTATCCCCGGAATATCCTTCCGGGGGTAATTCTTATTTTTCTTTTTTCTTTTCTGTTTTCGCACATCCGCACGAAACACTGCCATTTCCTTCCGTCATCGGACAGCTGCACTCCGCCGACACATCAAAACTTGGATTGAACGCATAAAAATTTTTGAAGCTCAACTCATCCTGTACAGAGCGAAGTGCTTCACCGAAGCAAATATCTTAAAGCAAAATGCTGTTAGAATTTCCAGTCGATTGTGATTTGACCGTTCGCAATCTTAATGACATCAATAAGTGTATCAATGACCTTTTGTTTATCATTGAAAGAAATTGTCTCCCACTGTTCAGCGTGCTTTGTGATAACATTGAAATCATCACTGATTGGTGTATCGGAGAGTTTTAGTATTTCTTCATTCAATTGACATTTTTCCTGGTCTAGCTGCTCAAGACATTCATTAATATATTTCATGGTTCTATCACTGGCTTTTGGGATTTTCTTTACCAAATCATCGATTCTCTCTTCACAATTCGCAAGTTGAACTTTAAGTTCATTCAATTTAGGATTAGTTTTCTGTGCATTTCCAGATTTTAAACTTGAGAATTCATGAAGCCTTTCTCGTATTCTGCACAATATGTATTCTTCTAAAATGGTAGCGTAAATTGTTCCACCTGTTCCATGACAGCCGGCTCCTTTGGTTGCGGATTTCTGACTGCATATGAAATATCGTCCCATTTTGGTGTTGGATTTTGCGATTGTAAGAGCATATCCACAATTACCACATTTGACTTTACCTGTCAGCCATGAATTTTTTCCTTTACATGTTTGAGCGGATTGTCTGTTGTTCTTACAGCGGATACGGCATTTTAACCATATTTCGCTTGATACAAGTCCAGTGTGCGGAGCGAGGACTAACTCTTTGCCTTCAAGATGGCTTCTTTTATTGTCGGAAGTTTTTGTTCCTTTATATAGATAACAGCCATTTTCACCAATAAAATCTTGAGGAGAATTATTAATATGGGTTCCGCTTCTGCTAAAGAAAGCGTAAACATCAACATCGGCTTTCACATACACTGGATTGCGTAATATGTCACTAAGTCTTGATGTATCCCATTCTCTACCACGGCGTTTTTTAATACCGTGTTCATTAAGATATCTTACAATATCACCTAATGAATTTTGAGGATCAGCATAGAGGGAATATATCAATTTGACATGTTCACTCTCATCTGGATTCTCGACATAGTGTGATGTTTTTACTCCATCTATTGTATAATCCTCCAACTTATATCCATATGGGATTCTACCGCCCATATAGAACTGTCTCTTGCATCTTGAGTAATAGGCATCTGTTACTCTTTGCTGAATTGTCTCTCTTTCGAATTGAGCAAAAACAGCACTAATCTGAATCATAGCTCTTCCCATTGGTTGTGTAGTATCAAATGCTTCCATGGCAGAAATGAAGTCAACATTGTGCTTCTGCAACTCTTCTAATATCATGGAAAAATCTAATACGGAACGGCTGATACGGTCCAATTTATAAACCACAACAGCTTCAATTTCTCCTTTACGGATATCTTTCATCATTTCTTGAAAAGAAGGACGCTCTGTATTCTTTCCGCTAAATCCTTTGTCTTTGTATTCTCTGCAATCATGACCAAGAGCTTTCTGTCGGCAAAGGTCAAGTTGGCTTTCGATAGAAATACTTTCTTTATTGTCTACTGATTGACGAGCATATAATGCATACATCGTTTCTTACCTCCATTATCTGAGTTTGAAAGATGTATAACAAGCTATCACGCATATTTTCTGAAAATCTGATATAAGGAATGTTCAATATTCTTTTTATCTGTTTCAGTAAAATTATTTGGATGTTTGTCTACGACCTCAAACTTCATTTTATCAATTACAATTTCAGAATGTTTTTCCCTATTTGGGGTTTGGATTTCCATTTTTAAAACCTCCGTTAAGACTTACTAAATCTTATGAAAAGTAGCCTGTCTAAGTTACTACCTGAATAACAGAAGTTTCAAAAGTTTGTAATCTTCTAAAATAAGTTGATGAAGTGTCGTAAGTATATTAAGATTTAAAGGTTCTTTTCCTCATATTCCCTTATTAAGTTATAAAAGGTATTTCGTTTTAAGTGCAATAAGTTCATGGCATGAGTGCCGGTAATCTGTCGATTTTTCCACTGTTCATAGACTTCCGTCCAATTATCGGGAAAACCGATTTTCTTCCTGCCTTTGTATTTACCGTTCTGCTTTGCCAATGCGATTCCCTCTTTTTGCCTTTCTAACAGATTGGCACGTTCAAATTCGTTAATTGCTCCAATCATCGTGAGCATGAGCTTCCCTGTTGGGGTAGCGGTATCGAGATTTTCTTTGATACTAACAAGAGTTACTTTCTTTTCTTGAAATTTCTCCACTAAAGAAAGCAAATCCTGTACACTTCGGCTAAGTCTGGAAAAATCCCAAACATAAACCGTATCACCTTCTCTGGCAAAATCAAGCATGGTATTCAACTGTGGGCGGTTCATATCTTTGGCACTTACTTTTTCGACAAACCATTTGTCAATGTCATATTTGGATAATCCCTCTTTTTGCCTCCCTTCATTCTGTTCAACTGTACTTACTCTTACATAAGCGATATTCATTTGAAATCTCCTTTACTTAATTTGGAATAGGTGTAAAGTATAAGACCTATTTGAATAGAAGTAAAGAGATTTGCAAATAAATGTTTGAAAATATGTAAAATAAATTCAAATAAACAGATAATAGTATTGAGGAAATGTTTAAATAAGGTGTAATCCAAACAAATTCCCATAAGATGAGAAAACTCTTCTCTATCTTACAGTCTATTATATAGGAAAGCTGCAGAAAAAGTTCACCTCATGATGAAAATTAATTTAGAAATTTATAGAACGCTGTCATTTGCGTTTTAAGCCATGTCAATGTGTATAATGGATAAAATTATCCAGTTCCGCAGATAAGCAGGCTACATAGCTAATGACGCAAACGACAGCACAGAAATGTAGAGAGATTAATTCCAGTTGCAGTATTTCCCCTTCAAACTGCATAATTCACAATGAGGGATTTCTGTGCAAATCATACCATTATTATCTGAACAGAAGAGCCAAAAAACAGCATCAATTCTGCTCGGCAAATATCCGGATTCTTCTGATATAGTATCTATGATTTCGATTGCTTCAATCTCTCCGGCTATTTCAGAAGAAGAATAACCAAGACGGTTTTTTCCCAGAATTCGGCGAATATGGGTGTCGGGTTTTGTTGCATCAATGCCGACATTCCGTAAATATTCCATAGCCAGAGCAAGTCCTAAAGTGTGAAGTTTGTATTTTAAACTGTTGGCGAGTAAATCAGCAATTTCAATAGGAGTGCCGCTGGTAACAAAATTATCAAGAGTACCGAATTCTTTTTCGATTCTTTCAAGTTTATGGATATTATCATGCAGAGCATTCATCTGTTTTTTAATGTTTCGGTTTCCGCACTTAATAAGCTGAATTTGTTCTGTGAAATAATCAGAAGAAGTGTTTAGGATTTTGTCTTTATCATAATAGAAAAAGATTTTATCTATCCGCTCAATATTTTCTTCAATTTGCTCCCACGGACGATTATTGCTAAGGAGTGAATAAATCATGCCACGAATATGTTCGGACATAGAAAAGGATTTCCCCTCTGCTCGTTGCTGAATCCATTCTAAATGTGTCAGATTATCAAAAGAGATATGCCGTTCTTGTAGCATGGATTCAATTTTGGTAAGTATTGTTAAGCTGTCTTTCATTGGAATGCTCCATTCTTTTTTCTGAAATTGTATCACCATTCAGAAATATGTTCAATGGAGTAATCATAAATGTAACACAAATAATGTCGTTTTTTGTGGTATATCAAAGAATTGATAATGAAGATATACTTTGTGATATGGAGGATACAAAAGATGAGAAATGAGTTTGTGGTACGGTTGAAGAATTCCAGCAAAACAGAGACATCTGTTACGATGACAATACGAATTGATAGGGAATTGCAACAAAAATATGATGAATTATCCGCCAAAAGCGGTCATTCGAGAAACGAACTGATAACCATGGCTTTGCAATATGCGATTGATAATCTTCATTTTGTTGAAGAATAATATCGGTTCGGAAACGAGAAAAGTTTATCCAGAATCTGTTTGGAGCATGATGAAATAAGCGTATCGCCGAAAGGTGGATGCGCTCTAAAAATTTTACGATAATTTCAAGTGTAATATATGAAGGGTATGAGTATATCAAGTATAGCAATACTCTTATTATTACATACACAGTTCCAAAGGTTGAAAAGTCAGTAACTATATAAGCTTTTGGGGATAAATTGTCCGAAGTTTCGTAACTTAAAATATTACTGTTGTTTCCCGTAAGTTCATTTCCTTGAAGCGCTAAATTTTCATGCTCTAAGTCCATCTCGTTATCTTCTAAAAGTTCTTTCCATTTCAAAGCATTGTATAATTTTGAAAAGTCGAAAGTACCATGAGTGAGCCAACTGATACATTGATTATAGCAGTAAGGTACATAATTTGCTCCATGTTTTAATTTCTTTTTTCTGATATCAGAGGTTTTTTTCTTCCTATAATATTCGATAAATTTCTGACAAAAAGCAGACGCAAAGTTTCCGTAGACAACACAATGAATATGCCATTCTTTCGTTTCTCTGCTTGTTACTATAATTTGAGGACGTCCTTTGTCACCTGTTTTAATCGTCGCCTTTGTCGCAGTTTGTCCATCTTGATTAGAAATACCTATTCCAAAGGAAATGTTTTCAAATCGTTTATCGTTCATCATACGAATAAACTTGGTATAATATTTACGAAGTGCCTTGTCAGCCTCTGCAATTCCTTTATATTTTTCTGAGAATTCAATAGAATAGAAAGCGGTATCGAAACGATACAGCTTCTGATTCATGATATTCATTTTACAGCACATTTCGATACCTCCATTCTTATTTCGTTTCTTCTTGCCACACGCTTTGAGCAGCCGATTCCAATGCTTCGATAAAATTATCAGTAATGGCTTCATCTTCACCCTGGCTATAAATCGTTCTTTTCAAATCGAAAGAACTGATGCTTAATTCCAGTTTCTTCTTCACATCCGCAGGCAGGACATCATAACTGCTTCGGATACGTTCTTCCAATTGTCGATAAATCTGTAAAAAGTCTTGGATTCTGCTCAAGTTTGGAGAACCATCTGATTTGTAAAAATAATGGGAATTTTCTTGAATAGACATAAGTGCTTCTTTGACAAGTATTAAAAGAGAAGAAAGCTGGCGGATTAAATGTTCACCGCCCTTATTTTGAATATGATTTCCATTAAGTGTGTCACGTTCCTTAATCCATTTGCCTTGACTGGCTCTGGTTCTGACAATGCTATATGAGATACCATTCTGTTCGGCAAATTCTTTCAGAGTACAATCGCTGTTTAGAAAACGCACACGCATGGAAACCCAGTCAATTGGTTTTGCCATGATACCTCCTTGCTCAAATACAATTTATTTTCTTTTGGAATACTATGTATTTGATTGTTCTGTTTCTCTTAGTCGTCTTCGATGATCAGCAACGTAAATTCTGACTCTTGTCCGTTCTTTTATTTCTTTCCATTGAGATTGAAGAGATTCATCTCGGACAGTTTTTACTAAAGAATCAAATACCTGAAAGTCGTTAATTGTTCGAAGATAACTGGTAGGTTTCGACAAAGTTTCAACTATCATCTTTTTTCCTATCTCGCGGACTCGACTGTAGAGTTCCATATCAATCCCGTCTAAATTATCTGTCATATTATTTTACCTCTCCGAAAAATACATCTCCATCCAGTGCTGATAACATTTCTGAACCAAGCAAACGGGGAATATTATTGTCAACTGCTAAATGAGCCGGAAGAAACGGATATATATTCTTATCTGTCTTTAATTGCTCCAACGCATTGACAGCATCCTCTAATCGTTCATCCGGGGAAACATAATGAATATTCTGTATGATATTATCAATTTCCTCCCTTTCTATGTCAGATTTGGCATTCTTTTTTCTGGTGACCAATTCAGCTTTAATCTGAAAGACCTCTGTTTCCGACAAGGTATCATCGTCGCTGAAACTGCGAAGTTCGCTCAAAGTCATAATTAATAAACGATTTTGAAAATCATTGAATGCATTGAGTTTCTTCAATTCTGCTAAGACAGATGTTTCATTTATCTGTGCTAGCTTGGATTTTTCAGAATTGAGCAACTGTCTACCCTTTTCTATCATCTGTCCTTTCAGCCTATAGGCACGTTCGACAGACTGCCTAAAAGTCTTTTCCATTGTTGGCTGTGGATTCTTCAGCGTATCAAAATCGAGTTGCAGTTGAGCAAGTGTCGCTGTCTGCAAGCGTATGAAATCATCCACATAGTGCTGAAGTTCTTTCTGTAATTTTTCGTAATAGATGTTTTTCATAATTTACCTCTTTCTGCATTTCTGCTATTTTATTTCAAGGTAAGTATATAGCATCTGTAACTAACTTATTTACGGTTTATTCGGGGT